>NZ_JBFUKH010000004.1:0-396436 GCF_056400965.1 Asticcacaulis sp. P4_H10
CCGTATTCGCTTTTGCCGAGGGCTTTTGCGAGGACTTCGGCCGAGGGCTTTTGCGAGGACTTCGAGCTGGGCATTGTCGATGAAGTCCTGACGCCAGGCGATTTCCTCGGGGCAGCAGATTTTCATGCCCTGGCGTTTTTCGAGGACGCGAACGAACTCGGCAGCATCAAGCAGGCTGTCGGGCGTGCCGGTATCGAGCCAGGCATAGCCGCGGCCGATGGGCTGGACGGAGAGCTGGCCGCGCTCGAGATAGACGCGATTGACGTCGGTGATCTCAAACTCACCGCGGGCCGACGGCTTGAGGTTGGCGGCGATGTCGACGACCTGGCTGTCGTAGAAGTAGAGGCCGGTAATCGCCCAGTTCGACTTCGGCTGCGCCGGCTTCTCGTCAACCGACAGGGCCTTGAAGCTGTTGTCGAACTCGACGACGCCATAGCGTTCCGGGTCGGAGACCTGATAGGCGAAGACCGACGCGCCAGAGGTCAGCTTGGAGGCTTCATCGAGCGTCTCGGTCAGGTTGGAGCCATAATAGATGTTGTCGCCCAGGATCAGGCACGACGGTTCGGAGCCGACGAAGTCGGCGCCGATCATATAGGCCTGGGCCAGGCCGTCGGGGCTTGGTTGTTCGGCATAGGTCAGCGATATGCCCCACTTCTGCCCGTCGCCCAGCAGCTTCTGGAACAGGGGCAGGTCGTGCGGTGTCGAGATGATCAGGATATCGCGGATGCCGGCCATCATCAGGGTCGACAGCGGATAGTAGATCATCGGCTTGTCGTAGACCGGCATCATCTGCTTGGAGACGCCGATCGTCATGGGATGCAGGCGCGTGCCACTGCCGCCGGCGAGGATAATGCCCTTCATGTGTTTAGTCTCCTAACCTGCCGCCACGCCCGTCAGGCGCGTCAGGCAGTCGTTCAAGGATGTGCGCCACGGATCGAGGCGCAGGTCATAGGTGGCTGCCAGCTTCTCGCCCGACAGGCGGGAGTTGGCCGGTCGGCTGGCCGGGGTCGGATAGGCCGAGGTCGGGATCGGGTTGACCTTGACCAGTTTGCCGCCGCGCATCGAGCTACCGGCGAAGATGGCCTCGGCAAAGCCCGCCCAGGTCGTCTCGCCCTGGCCGGTCAGGTGGAAGGTACCGCGTAGGCCTGCATCGCTGTCCTTKGYRACGCGCTGTGCGATGGTCAGAAGCGCGCGGGCGATCTCCGGCGCATAGGTCGGGCAGCCGTTCTGGTCAGCGACGACATTCAGTTCATCGCGCGTCTCACCCAGACGCAGCATGGTCTTGACGAAGTTATTGCCATAGGGCGAGTAGACCCAGGCGGTGCGCAGRATGACGTGGTYKKGCGTGGCCGCCCTGATCTGCTCTTCGCCCGACAGCTTGGTCTTGCCGTAGACGCTGACCGGRGCMGGCGTGTCGCTCTCATCGTAGATGCCGTCCTTGTCGCCSGMRAAGACATAGTCGGTCGACAGGTGCAGGATGGGGATGTTGAGCTGGGCCGCGATGCGCGCCAGCTGGCCCGGTCCGTCGCCATTGATGGCCTGGGCCAGTTCCGCTTCACTTTCGGCCTTGTCGACCGCCGTATAGGCTGCCGACGAGATGATGACGTCGGGCTTAGCGGCGTTTATCGGCTCTGCCAGGGTTTCCGGCTTCGACAGGTCGATTTCCGGCAGGCCGACGCGGATCACTTCGATGCCCATCGTTTCGCCAAGCTCTGCGAGCGAGGTATCGACCTGGCCTTCCTTGCCTGTGACGACGATGCGCATGATCAGGCCTTCGCTTCGGCCAGGACACCCAGGCGCTCGCCGGTGTAGACTTCACCGCGCAGCGGGCGCCACCAGGCCTCGTTGTCGAGATACCAGCGGATAGTCTTGTCGATGCCGGTGTCGAAGTTTTCGCGCGCCTTCCAGCCCAGCTCGGTCTCAAGCTTGGTGGCGTCGATGGCGTAGCGGTGATCGTGGCCCGGACGGTCGGTCACATAGGTGATCAGGCGCTCATGCGGGGCGCCATTGGGACGCAGCTCGTCCATGATGGTGCAGATGCGGCGCACGACGTCGATATTCTTGCGTTCGTTGCGACCGCCGACATTGTAGGTCTCGCCCAGGCGGCCCTTTGAGGCGATCAGGTGCAGGGCRCGGGCGTGGTCGTCGACATACAGCCAGTCGCGGATGTTGGAGCCGTCGCCGTAGACYGGCAGCGACTTGCCTTCCAGCGCATTGAGGATGTTGAGCGGGATCAGCTTTTCCGGGAAGTGGAAGGGGCCGTAATTGTTCGAGCAGTTCGACACSACGATCGGCATGCCRTAGGTGCGGTGCCAGGCCTTGGCCAGGTGGTCSGAYGCYGCCTTCGACGCCGAATAGGGCGAGGACGGGTCATAGGGCGTGGTCTCTTCGAACAGGCCGGTTTCGCCGAGGCTGCCATAGACCTCATCGGTCGAGACGTGCAGGAAGCGGAAGTTCGCCTTGGCGTCACCCGTCAGGCCATTCCAGTAGTGGCGCGCGGCCTCCAGCATKGTGAAGGTGCCAACGACATTGGTCTGCACAAAATCGCCGGCGCCGGTGATCGAGCGGTCGACATGGCTTTCGGCCGCCAGGTGCATGATGTGGTCGGGCCTGAAGCCTTCGATAGCCGCGACAACCGCATTGCGGTCGCAGATATCGGCCTGGACGAAGCTGTAATTATTGGCGCCTTCGATGGGCTTCAGAGAGTCGAGATTGCCGGCATAGGTCAGCTTGTCGAGGTTCAGCACCTCGGCCTTTTCCTCTGYCACCAGATACCGCACCAGCGCCGAGCCGATGAAGCCCGCGCCACCCGTTACCAATATACGCATGTCATGCCTCTTATAGTCAGGTCCGCCGCGGATCAACGCAGGCTGGAAAGTTTCGGTTGGGCCTTGTCCTTGTCCGACAGGACTGCCGTGGACAGATCGACCGGCCATTCAATGCCGATCTCCGGATCGTCGAACGCTATGCCGCGGTCGTGTTCTGCGCTGTAGGGATTGGTCACCTTGTACAGCACCTCGGTGTCGGGCTCTAAMGTGCAGAAGCCGTGCAGGAAGCCTTCAGGCACCCACAGCTGGCCGGCATTCTCAGGCGTCAATGTCTCGGCGATCCATTGGCCGAACGTGGCCGATCCCGGCCGCACATCGACGGCAACGTCGAAGATCGAGCCCTTCAGGCAGCGCACCAGCTTCCCCTGGCCCATCGGCGGCGCCTGATAGTGCAGGCCGCGAATGGTGGCGGTTTGCGCCGACAGAGACTGGTTGTCCTGAACGAAACCCGTATCCGCGACGTTCTCACGAAACCAAGCGTCCTTGAACGCTTCCATGAAGTAGCCGCGGCTGTCGCCAAACTTCTTAGGCGTGATCAAAACAGGCCCGGAAATCGCATAAGTCTTTATCTGCATAGTAATGTCGTCCGAAAGCGAGCAGCAAGCGTCCCGAGAGCAGGCAATTTATATTGCACTGCAAAATGAAGCTGTCCAATAAAATTGCGTGTCTAGCGGCGTGTTTCTGGCCGATTGGGCTGTGGCCGCGGCCGTAGCTGCGGCCTTGCGGCGGGACGGCGCAGGGCCATCTCCGGACGCGGGCTGGGGTTTACCTGGGCGCGGGCTGCAAGGCTTTCCTGCAACGCATTGCGCTGGCGTCTTGAAAAAAGCTGGTCATAGATGGCGAGGGCAACGACCATCATGATGTAAGTCATCAGCTGTGCGCGGGTAAATGCATTGGATGTCATCCACAGCAGAATGGTTCCGGCCATGAAGGGGTACATGACGAGACCCAGGGTCTGGCCTTTGAGGGCTTGCTTCCAGAAAATGCAGGCCAGGGCACCCATCAGCACGAAGAACGGGTAATACCAGGCGCCGAGGTCCATGTAATAGTAGCCAAAAGCCGTGACCCAGTTGTAGGCGGCGTTCAGGCCGGCCTGGCGTGTGGCGTCAAATTCCGAGTCGAAGACCATTACAGGGTCGGGCAGGCCCAGAATGGCCTGGAAGTTGATGAATTTGTACAGGAACGGCGCCCGGGACAGAAACTCCAGGGTATAGGTGCCGGTGCCGGCATAGGGGAACTTCAAGCGCCCGTCGATCACGGCAGCCAGGTGATTGACCGCGGTCGGGCCATAGCCATAAAGGTTCTGTTCGACGCCCTGGCTGGTATTGCCGCGCAGAAGCGAGAATCCGATAAAAATGGCGACGACGGCAACGAGGCAGCTGAGGCCAATGGCGGTGAGCTTTTTCACGTCCATCGTGCCGCGCCGGGCTGACAGCACAAGATAGACGATCAGCGAACCAACCAGCAAGGGGATCACTTCGTAGCGCGCCACCTTCAGGATCGAAATCAGCACCGCCAGGCACAGGGAGCTGCCGATCAGCGCCGCCGACACCTTGGCTCCGGTCGTTTTCAGGTTGGGGAAAACTACCATGTGCTTGCCCATCGCCCACCAGATCATGGCAATCAGCAGGGGCTGCGCACCCGCCAGCCCGCCCGTGGTGTCGATCACCTGCTTGGCCGTATTGCCGTTTGCAGACAGTACGAGATTAAGCAGGCCCGGCGTGTTCTTCATCATGATCATGACGGAGTAGACGTTTAGCACCGCGACGGCCAGCAAAGGGAAAACGTGGTAGAGCTTGTTGACATTGCCGTCGACGCCGCTACTGCTTTTGAGAAGGCGGCTATTGCCGGAATTACCCCCCAGCAGGAAGAATCCGGCAAGAAAGGCCAGACAGGTTAGGGAAATGAAGCCGATGAGGCTCCAGTTCATGTGCATCAGGTTGGGTTCCTTGACGACAACCTGATAGGACTCAGGGGAGACAAACGTCGATCCGACCAGGAACAAAAAAGCGATCAGAACCATTCCGACCGGCGAAATGGCAGTCAGAATATTGAAGCCTGTACCTCTGAAAATGCCGAACATCTATCACCTGCTCATTGCCTGTGGCGAAATACGTACAGAATATGCTTACGCTAATAGGGTTTCACGCGTTTTCATTTTTGGAGAGGTAAACCGCCTCCTGGAATACGCCGAAGTATTACGTCTCGCAGATGCGAAGGGCAAGGCGTGTAAATTTATCTAAATGACGCCAAGTAAGTCTTGCTTTTTTACAATTCGAGCCGGCGCGCCTACGGCTACGGTATGGGGCGGTATACTGTTCAATACAACCGAATTGGCGCCGATCATAGCACCGTCACCGATTGTGATATCGCCCATGATCTTGACGCCGGGGCTAAGATAGGCGCCGTCGCCGATGCGTGGGGCCGTATGGGTATCGGGCCGGATCCGGCCAATCGTCACCTGGTGCAGCAGGCTGACATTGCGGCCGATGACGACATCTGCGCCGACAACGATGCCGGTCGGATGCGGCACGAACAGTCCGCCGCCGATCATCACGCGCCGTGCCATGTCGCAGGCGAAGAAGCGGTTGGTCCAGTATTGCAGCACCAGCGACAGGAAGGCGCCTATCAGCGGGACGCGGTCCGAAGCTTCGACGATGCGCAGCAGGGTGACGAACTGAAAGCCGCCCTCGAACAGCAGAAGCCGTACGACCATGCCGGCGGATGCCTTTTTCTGCCAGGCGATTTCCCACATGGCGACATCACGTTTCAGCTTGGCGAAAAAACGGTCTTCCGCGGCGCGTGTCGTCATGCGGCGGCCTTTAGCGCAGGCCCATGGCCGCGCAGCAAATCGCCCTGATACAGGCGGTCGAGCAGCTTTTGTGCGCTGCCGTGCCAAGTGTAGGTCGCGACGCGTGCCTGGCCCTTGGCGCTTAAGGCCTTGGCGGTTTCCGGCTCGGCCACAATGTGTGCCATAAGTGCGGTCAGGGCGTTCGCGTCATCCGGCGCAAAGAACAGGGCGGCGTCGGCACAGACCTCGCGGCACGAGCCGATGTCTGATGCCAGAACGGGGCAGTCGTGGACCATGGCTTCGAGCGGCGGAATGCCGAAGCCTTCGTAGAAGCTCGGGAAAACAAAGGCCGCCGCCTGGCGGTACAGACCGGCGATTTCGGCATCGCTGAGACGCCCGGTAAAGACGACATTGTCGGGCACGTCCAGGCCGCCATCGCCAAAGACCTTTGACTTGGCGGCGCCGACCACGACGAAGGTCATGGTGGCGTCGCCCAGTTGGCTAAACGCCTTGAGCGCGGTGGCGAGGTTCTTGTGCGGCGCCGGCGAACCGACGAACAGGAAGTAGCGGCCGCGTTCAAGACCCTTTCGCGCCGTTACGCTGTCATCGGGCGTGACGCGGGCGATATGGTCCGTGCCATTGGGAATGACGGCGATGCGCGCGGCGTCGAGGTCTAGAACCTGGCTCAGCTCGCCCTGTGAAAAATGCGACACCGTGGCGAGGCGCGAGCCCCGGCTGAGCACCCGGCCCAAGGTCTGGTGAAGGCGGCGGTAATTGGCCGAAAAATGCCCCGGCATGCGATAGACGACGGCGTCGTGGATGACGGTCAGTGAGCGTGGATGCAGGACAGGGCCGCTATTGCACAGATTGACCAGCACGCCGCCTGACGCGGCCGCGGCCAGCCAAGTCTGCTCCCACGGATGACCGTTCAAGGGGCCGCCCGTGGCGAAGTCCATGGCTCTGAGCCCGAGATGCCCCGCATCGGCACCCTTGGGCGCCAGAAGGCGGCAGGCAGGTGCATCAGGACCGGCGGCCAGCAGCAATTCATCGAGCGACTTGACGATTTCCGACGCGTAGCGCTGGACGCCGGTCAGGTCCTGCGTCAGGAAGCGGCCATTGATGAACAGGTCGGGCTTGTCACGCGACATCGGCCAAGGCCTTTTCGTCGGCCTTGTCGCGCAGGGCTTCGTCGAACAGCTCTGTCGTCTGGCGGATAATGACGTCGTGGGTAAAGCGCGTCAGCACGTGTTCGCGCGCGTTGGCGGTCAGGCGGTCACGCAATCCCTCATCCTCACGCAGACGGGCAATGGCGGCCGTCAGTTGTTCGGAATTGCCGGGCTCGATGAGCAGCGCCGTCTCTTCGTGGATGGCGACATCGGTGACGCCCGTGCGCAGGTTCGATGCCACGACCGGCACGCCCATGAGCATGGCTTCCAGCTGCGAGATCCCGAAGGTCTCGGTAACTTCGGTCGACGGGAAGACGAAGACGCCGATCGAGCGGTAGAAGGCGATCTTGTCCTTCATGTTGCGGATGTCGCCCAGGAAATCGGCGCGGTCCTTGACCTTGAGCGTATCGGCCAGTTCCTCGGCTTCGGCGCGATAGGGACCGTCGCCGGCGATCCTGGCGCGGACGCCTGGCAGTTTCGACAGGGCATTGAGCATGACACCCAGGCCCTTGTAGCGGGCATGGCGGCCAAGAAAGCCGATCGGCTTGGGACCGGGTGCGGGCGCCTTCAGGGTTTCGACGGCAAATTGCGCCGGATCGATACCGAGCGGAATCACCCGATAGTTTGGCCCATCGTGCAGTTCGTCGGAAATCTCGATCAGCTTGCCTGACGTCACGATGACGAAGGTGCTCCGGTTCAGCACGAAGCGGTACAGCGGCATCAGCAGGTTTTTCAGGAACTTGCGTCCGAAAATGTCGGTGTGATGCGTAATGACGATCTTTGGACGCTTGCCCGTCAGCAGCATCAGGCAGAGACCGGCATTGGCGACGAAGTTCGGCGCATGGAAATGCACGATGTCCGGGTTGGCGCGAGCGATCTCGAAGATCATAGACAGGCTGACAGGCTGGCTTTTCACATTGGCCAGCATGCCGAATCGTTTGACGCGGACGCCGTTGATCGTTTCCGTCTTCGTGCCGCGTTCATGATTGAAGCAGAACACTCTGACATCATGCCCCTTGGCCAGGGCCTCGCTGACATCGCGGGTATTTACCTCGATGCCACCGGAAAATGGTGGATAATATTTTCCGAGAACCAGGACTTGGGGCATGGGGGTCAGCCTCGTGTTCAGGACGCCTTGTTGTTGTACGCGCGGAACCAGTCAACAAAGGCCGTCACGCCCTGCTTGACATCGATACTAGGTAGGAAGCCGGTGAGCGCCTGCAGCAGCCTGGGGCTGGCATAGGTGCGCGGCACGTCGCCCTTTTGCATGGGCAGCATATTCTTGCTCAGCGGCTTGCCCAGCGCTTCTTCGATAGTGTCGATGAAGGGCATCAGGCCGACCGGTTGGCCGCCGCCGAGATTGACGATCCGGAAGGGACCAAGCTTGGACAGGGTTTCGCGCGCCTTGTCGTCCGACACGCGGTTGTCTTCCGACGGAACGACCGGGATCAGCTTGACGATCGCTTCGACCAGGTCGTCGATATAGGTGAAGTCGCGTTCCTGCTGGCCCATGCCATAGACGTCGATGGCTTCGTCCTTGCCGGCGGCGGCGACGAACTTGAACAGGGCCATGTCCGGGCGGCCGTAGGGACCGTAGACCGTGAAGAAACGGAAGGCGGTCGTCGGGATCTTCCACAGATGGGCGTAGGAGTGCGCCATGACTTCCATCGACTTCTTGGTCGCGGCGTACAGTGTCATGGGCTCGTCCGTCTTGTCGGCTTCTTCGAACGGCACTTTTTCATTGGCGCCGTAGACCGACGAGGTCGAGGCCAGCATCAGATGCTTCGGCTTCAGGATGCGGGCGATTTCAAGGATGTTGAACGAGCCGACCAGGTTCGAGCTGACATAGGTGCGCGGCTGTTCGAGGCTGTAGCGGACGCCCGCCTGGGCTGCCAGGTGGACGATCACGTCGGGCTGACAGGCGGTGGCGGCCGTGGTCAGCGTCTCCATGTCTTCCAGCATTGCTTCGGTATGGGTGTAGTTCGCCTCGGCCTTCAGGATGTCGAGGCGGGCGTGCTTCAGGCGCAGGTCGTAATATTCCGTCATGGCGTCATAGCCATGGACAGTGTGACCTTCGCTCAGCAGGCGACGCGCCAGATGAAAGCCGATGAAGCCAGCCGTTCCGGTAATGAAAACGTTCATATTAGTACCGCTCCGTCGTGGCTGTATCGTTATGAGTCAACGCGGTCGCGAAAGATACGCGCGCCCACGGGGCGAAAATAAGGCAAGAAACGAGCATGAAACCCTTTTGGAATGCGGTTTTGGTCTTTAGAGCATCATAACAGTGTAATGTTGCGGCGCAACATAAAACATTGTCAGATGGCTCCGGTGGGTATGTCCGTGCCTTGCAAGGCACGGGCCGGAAATGCTTAGTACAGAACCTTCATTTTTAGCTTAAACGGCGAATATTGAATGCGGTAGGCGTAAATGACGTTTGAAATCGCCAGGCCGGCCAAGAGCAGAATTTCCGGGCCTTCGTTGCTGGTGGCGAAACTGAAGGGGACGAGTGCGGCGAACATGGCGAAGGCCGTGCCCTCGGCCTTGGTGGCGACCCGGGCTAGCAGATAATAAAGCGCCAGGGCCAGCAGCCCGCAGATGGCAAAGTGGTAGAGCATGAAGTTGTCGACAGCCGAGGTGGTCAGGACGTACTTGCCGCTGTAGACCGACGGGCTGCCGAAGGAGCCGTAGCCTGTACCCCACAGATAGGCGCCATCTCCGCCAATTTCCCGCATGCGCAGCAGGGAGGATGGCCAGGTGAAATTCACGCGGTCCTGGAAGCTGTTGTAGGCGAAATAGGGGACGGGCTCACGGGAAAAGCCGATGATCATCGGGATGATGCCCACGGCCAGGAAGAGATAGGACATGCCCTGCTGCACGATGGGTTTTATGTCGAACGACAACATCTGGCGCAGGCGTTCCGGCGGGCTGACCAGATTGCCAGCGATGAAGATCATCGGCAGGCAGATATAGGTGGTCTTGCTGTCGGTCAGGTAGACGCCGTAGGCGCAGGCAGCTACGACCAGCAGCTCGACCCAGATGTTTTTCAGGCGCGTGCGGATCAGGCAGTAGAACATGACGATCAGCGCTGCCGCCGACACGCTGGCCACCGAGGCGCCGGCCAGGCGCACGACGGTCACGCGTTCGGTGGTGCCGTCCTTGAGATAGCCAGCATACCATTGACGGGACATGTCGCGCTCGACGCCGAACTGCGAGAATTTGCTGCCGACCCAGGGATAGTCCATGAACTGGTTGACCGCCAGGAAGATGATCGTCGCGGCCAGCAGGACGCACCACAGGATAAAGTAGCGGCGCGTCATTTCCCTCAGCAGGAAGGGTGTGTTCATACAGAAGACCAGGGGCGCGATGATCTTGTAGCCCGATATGATCGAGAGCGGATTGTTGCCGTTGAGATAGCCTATGACCGCTGGCACCAGCATGAAGGCGATCGACAGGATCATGACATTGCGGCGAAGAGGATCGCGTGACCGGTAGGCTGCCACGAAGCACATGGCGATCCCTACGGATATCAGAGCGTCGGGAATGAACCAGACGAAGTTGAGGCCAAAATTCTGCAGCAACATGCGGATCGCGCCGCCAAAGGTATGCCTCACCAGCAGGATGGCGATAACCGCAGCGCCGAATTTTGCGATGAAAGGAGTGCGGCGGACCGCCTTGCCTTCTGACATGTGTTACCACCTCAAGGTCATTGCGCGACAAAATCAGGCATTGGATCGGTAGCCGCGGCGAAGACCGGATCTTCGGACAGGCCAGGCAAAATTAGAAAGCGTCGAACGAAGCACCCTTGCGGGCAGACCGGCACGTCCTGAACGGCTTGGAAACGCAGTCTTGCTACAAAATCTCGTATATCGGCAATATCATTGTAATGATTGGATATGTTGCTGCCGTCAAGAGTGTAGGCGGCTATGGCCGGTCTGTGAAGGGCAAAAATTTCGCAGATGCGAAAGCTTTGTTGACAGCCGGACGGAAGCGGCTAACGTCCGCCGGTCAGATCGTTCTGCTACCGGTTCGGAGAGACAATGGCCGATTCCAGGAGATTAGCATCCATCGACGTCCTGCGGGGTCTGGCGGCCATCCTGGTGGTCATCCAGCATTCCGTCGAGCACTACGACAACGCCCTCATTCATTATGTCCAGCAGAACGTAATCAATTTCGGCCAGATCGGCGTCCTGGTCTTTTTCATGATCAGTGGCTACGTCATCCCCTATTCGCAGACGGGGTCCGGGCGCGACCTTGGATCCTTCTGGCTGGCGCGGGTCTTCCGCATCTATCCGCTCTATATCTTCGTCATCCTGGTCAACCTGTTCATCACCTTCGCGCTTTTCCGCAGCGTGGTGCCCAATCTGGGCGGGACCTTGCTGGCACATGTGATCTTCGCGCAGGAATGGATCGGGCTGCCGAATTTTGGCGGGCCGAGCTGGACGCTGTTTCTCGAACTGATCTGGTACGGCCTGTTCGCCGTCCTGGTCTTCGCGCGCCGGGAAAAGGACGCCAGCCTGCTATATTGGGGCCTGATGGCCTGCCTTGCCGCGTTCCTTGTCGTCAATCTGGTGCTGCAGCGTCAGTTGCCGTTCGGCAAGATCGCTTTCCTGGTCAGCTTCTTCCTGGGCTACGTTACCTATCTGTTCCGGACAGGAACGTTACCGTTTGCTCGCTACCGGCTCTATTTCAGCACATCGCTTGCGCTGACCCTGGTCATCATGTGCGTTTCCTACGCCGTCTTCCGCGACGATGCGAAGCCGGGCATCTCGTTCCTCTGCATTGTCCTGAACTGGCTAACGGCGACAGCGGTCTTTCTGGGCCTGCTGTTCCTTAAGAGCGGTGGTTACAGCCGCGTCCTGGTCTATCTCGGGACAATCAGCTATTCGATCTATCTGCTGCACGACACCGTGGTTTACCTGTTCCGCTATTCACGCATCGACAGCATGATCTACGTTCCACTGACCCTGCCGATCACGGTCGCGCTGGCCCATCTGACCTATACCTATGTGGAGCGGCCGGGCATCCGGGTGGGCAAGATACTGACGGGCCGGCCCAAGGCGCAGGTGCCGGCGGCGAAGCTCCCGCGGGATTAGGTCGGAATGGTGTTTCCACCATTCCGATCTAGGCCCACGATCTTTACCAGACGGCAGGCACAAAAAAACCCGGTGAACCCCCGGGTTTTTCGTATTTCGTCTGGCATTTGAACTTAGTAAGCGTTCTTGTCCTTGAAGATCATCGGAACCGTCTTGGCCATGATCATGACATCACTCCAGATCGACCAGCTCTCGATATATTCGTTGTCCGCATTGACGCGGCCTTCGATGCAGGCGTGGCTCTTGATTTCGCCGCGGTAGCCGCGGATGGCGGCCAGACCGGTCAGGCCCGGACGCGCCTGGAAGCGGCCCTGATAGGTTGGCACCTTGATGGCGAATTCGCCGTCATGGGCCAGGGCGTGCGGGCGCGGGCCGACCAGCGACATGTCGCCTTTCAGCACGTTAAGGAGCTGAGGCAGTTCATCGATCGAGGTCTTGCGAATGAAACGGCCGACCATGGTGACGCGATCATCATTCTGCTTGGCCTGCACGACCTTGTCGCCATCTTCGGCAACGCGCATGCTGCGGAACTTGTAAATCAGGAAGATCTTGCCGTTCAGGCCAGTGCGGCGTTGCATGAAGAGGGCGCCGCCCTTGGATTCCAGTTTGATCAGCGCGGCAACGATAACAAACACTGGCAACAAAAAGGCCAGCGCCATCGAAGCCACGGCGATATCGAGGGCACGCTTGCAGATGCTACGTGCGACAAGGGGTTCGCTCATTTTGGCCGCCTTTTTCTTCTCACCGCTGTGGGCGATCGGTTGTGCGGCATACAGGGTATGCGTAGACTCAACGGTATCCGGCATGACACACCTCTCGCGTTATCATCGCCCCTTCAAGAATTATGCCGCTATGCATAAAATATTGCAATAGCGAAGGGCGGAAACGCTTTAATTTATTTTTTACGACGTTTCATGATGGCAGGGTTAACGCATTCACCCCTGGCGAAGCCCTTCAGGCTTTTGCCCTCCAGCCGCACCCAATCTTATAACGCATTGAAATTAATCTGCATACGAGACTGGTTGTCGGCAGGGCTTTTCCTGTTTTTCAAACAGCCAGCCACCTGTAACGTTGCGACTATTAATCCTTAACCCGGCTTGTGTGAACTGTTTTCTCCTGATCGGAGAGTGGAAACCTTCGCGGCCGCAGCAAAATGGGGCGGAGGTCGTGCCATTTCAGGTAGAGTGCGGGACAGCGCGCTTCCTTATCAGGCCATTGAGAAAGCGGGTAACGGGCTTTTCAATCACGAGATAAAAGATTGCTGCGGCGCAGAGGGCAGCCACCATGGCCAGGCTCATGAACAGCCAGGGCTGGGTGATGCCTGCCTTCTTGGCCAGCAGCGCCGAGACGTTGATGGCAAACGGGTGGGACAGGTACAGGGCGAAAGATATATTACCGCCGAACACGAGGGCGCGAATGATCGGGTTCGCGGTCCCGGGCGTCTCGATCATGACCAGGCCCGCGCAGGCCATCAGCGCCGGAATGCCCAGCCACAGCGCGCGGGTATTCAGGGCGGTCAGGTCGAGATGATGGTGCTTGCCGAGCATGACGAGCAGCAGGCCGGTTACGAACAGGCCAATCCCGACGAATCGGTTAAGGCGCCAGCCCTTCTGATAGAGCCACGCCAGGCCAATCCCGAATACGAACTCCAGAACGATGGAATTGAACCAGAAGGCCAGCACCGGAACCGTGACCAGACCCGTCATGCCGACAACGCCGAGCGCCGTCAGGCAGGCAATGACGAATATCATGCCTGTGCGGAAATCGAACAGCAGCGCAATGGCAAACAGGACGTAGAAGAACATCTCGTAATTCAACGTCCAGCCCAGGGACAGGACGGGATAGTAGCCGCCATAGGCGTTGACATAGGGAATGAAGAGATAAGAACGGACGACGTCGAGGGCGGACATGCTGCCCTTGTCGACGCTGCCGCTGAACACGGCTGCGGCTATGATCATCAGGGTTGTGAAGACCCAGTAGCTGGGCACGACGCGGACGACCCGGCGCAGCATGAAGTCGGTTGAGGCTTTGGACTTACCGAACTGCTGGCGGCCTATCGTGTACATGATGAAGCCGCTGATGACGAAAAAGATGTCAACGCCGCCCGGCCAGAAGAAGAAATCGACAAGCTGATAGTGGCTGTTGTCGATAAAGGGCCTGGTGGTCGATTCATACTGCGTGTGCTCAAACAGAACACAGGCTGCGGCGATAAAACGAAGAATCTGAAGATTTTTTATAACCGGTTCCGAGACGGATTGGCCGGCGCGATAGCACAGCGCGCGCAACATGTTCGTTGGGCTCACGTCAAATTCCTCTTGCGCTGTCTCTACAAATGACGATATTCCGGTTTGTGCTGCGATGCAATATGGCGAGGCGGGCGCATGTGGCTTTGAAATGGGCCGAACTTGCATGCCCAAACTTGCATGCTACGAAATTGCCCGCATATGATAGGCTGCATTGCACAGACGCCACGTCAACCGCATTCACAGAGTCTCGTGTCCCTTGTTTGGTCTTTTCAAAAAGAAACAGCAGACTTTTAACAATGCCGAGATCGATCGCCTGACCTACGCGATCGGCGACGTCCACGGCATGTTCGACCCGTTCTGCGGCCTGCTGGAAAAAATACGCCTGGACGCACAGGCGTTCCGGGTGACACCACGCGTCGTCCTGCTGGGTGACTACATCGACCGTGGCCCGGCTTCGTCGCGTGTGATCGACGAAATCCTGCGCATGCAGTCCCATATCGAAGCCGGCAGGGGCTGGTGCGAACTCGAAGTGCTGATCGGCAATCACGAGTGGGCGATGATGAACTTCCTGGCCACGGGCGACGCCATGTGGCTCAAATACGGAGGCGACACCTGTGCGACCTCCTATGGCGTGGAAGTGCCGTTCAATCTCGACTTCCGCAGCACGGCCGCCGCGGTCCGCGAAGAGCTGCGCAAGCGCCTGCCGACACAACACCGCGAATTCATTCAGCGCATGAAATACCTGTTCCAGGCCGGCGATTATCTTTTCGTCCATGCGGGGGTCTCGCCCAAGAAGCCGCTGTCTGACCAGGGACCTGAAACCTTCCTGTGGATTCGCGACGAGTTCCTCAGCACGCCCAAGGCCTGCGACTACGTCGTCGTGCATGGACATACGCCGACGATCGAACCGGTCAATCAGGAGTGGCGCATCGGCGTCGATACCGGCGCCTATGAGACGGGCGTCCTGACGGCGGTCCGGCTGAACGGGCGCCAGCGCGACTTCATCAACATCACCATGTAAACCGCTTATGCGGCTTAGGTCGCAGAGCCGGCCGTGAGCGCGGCGGGCTCTGTGCGCTCATGATCTGCTGGCCCGGGCTTCGTCATGGCGATGGCCTGGCGGTACGCATCCAGATACTGATCGAGAATGCGGTCGGGCTTGACCGCAGCGATGACGGCGTCGAACGCCGGCGGCTTCGGCAGGGCAGCGCGGCCGGCCGCCAGCACCTTTTGCATGCGGTCGGCCAGCGCATTGATATCCGAGGCGGGCACGACCCAATCAGGCGTGACGCTTCCGACAATGTCCGGCATGACGCCGACATTCGAGCAGATGACCGGCACGCCGACGGCATAGGACTCGATCACCGTCAGGCCGAAAGGCTCGGCCCATATGGACGGCACGACCAGTACGTCGATCGAAGACAGGAAGTCCGGGGCATTCTGAAAGCCCAGGAATTCGACCGGCAGGCCTTCCGCCTTGGCGGTCCACGGTGCCATGCCCCCAGGCGCATTGCCGGCGATCTTAAGCTGCCAGCCGGTCTTCGGCCTGGAAGCCTCAAGAGCGCGGCACGCCTCGATCAGGACGTCCATGCCCTTTTCGGTCTTGATGCTGCCCAGGTAGCCAAAGGTGAACGTCTCGTCCTTTGGCTGAGCATGCTTCGGTGGCGTCATGGCGACGGGGTTCAGGATGACCCTCTTGCGCTCCGGTGGCAGATTCTTAAACAGGCCGTATTGCTCGTGGATGTCGAGCACATGCTTCGATACGGCGACCACGACGTCGATATTGTTCTGGAATCGCTGTTTCCACGCCGAAACGACGGAGCAGCCGGCGTGCTGGCGCGTGCACGTCTTGCCATTGCGGAACAGGGCGGCGCGGACGCAGAGAAGGTCATAGTCGTGCAGCGTATGGACGACACCTATGCCGCGCTTGCGGGCCTCCGCCCAGACCATGGGGGGCAGCTCGACCATCGAATGGCTATGCAGAACGTCTGGCTTGAAGCGATCCAGGATCGCACCGAGATCACCGGCAATCAACACATTGAAAATGCTGAAAATTTTATTGATGACCCGCAGAGGCGCCGGGAACTTTCCCGTCTCTTCGATCCACAAAAGGTTGCGATGGGCCATGGGCTTGATCTGGACGCCATTGCGTACGGAATCGTGTTGCGGCGCCGGAACCAGATGCGCGACAGCGACCTCATGACCGTCAGCGACCTGATGTTCCGCCAGGATCTCCGTTACGCGCTCAGCCCCGCCAAACGAATAGGGTGCGTACAGGGAGCCCAGATGAAGTATGCGCAAATGTTCACCGCTGCTAGCCAACAGGCCCTCCCCCAATGGGTGTGCAGCTTAGAGCCGTGTAATTTAATATGTCTCTACTCATTTTATAAATTATCGAACCTGTATGCGCTTCTTGCGCACAAGTACTTCATAAAACTTCAATAGCCGTCCATTCCAGGGAATTGAGCGGCGCATCGGGGAGCAAATAATGGTCCCCATGAATATACGCCGGGTAAAGCGGAATGGATCTTCGCGCACTGCAGGGAGATTAGACGACGATCAGCAAATAACAAACACAGAAAGCCGTGCGGATGCAGACATATAGCGGCAATCCCCGGTGGATTGCAATTGCCTTCCGCCCATCCGCGCAGGTCTTACGCCAGGAAGCCCAGGTCTGAAGTGCCGAACCGGCCGATATTCGGGAAGATGGTGCTGATCTCCGACGACGATACGCCGAACCAGCGCGCCAGCGTCGCGGCATACTGATCGACCGAAGTTGTCGGCAGCAGGCGGCCTTGACCGACCTGGTCATCGCTGGTCAGCGATACCTGCGGCGCGGTGCCGTAGTAACGGCCGCCATTGACGGCGCCGCCAACGATGAAGTGGTGCGATCCCCAGCCATGGTCGGTACCTGTGCCGTTGGACGACAGGGTGCGGCCGAAATCCGACGCCGTAAAGGTTGTGACCTGGTCCGCAACGCCCATTTCGACCGTCGCCGAATAGAAGGCGGTCAGCGCCTCGTTAAGCCGGGCCATAGCGACCGGATGGTCCTGGTTCTGGTGGTCGTGGGTGTCGAAACCGCCCAGCTGGACGAAAAACACCTGACGCTTGACGCCGAGCGCGTTCCGCGCGCCGATCAGGCGGGCGACGGTCTTCAGCTGATTGGCAAGGCCGTTCGACTGGCCGTCGAGGTCGAAGCTGGTCGACAGTGAAACCGGAGACAGGGCGCTGTTCACGCTGCCCTCCCAGGCGACCGAGCGGCGCAGGACTTTGGCGTATTCTTCTTCGAAAATGTTGGCGCGCGGCTGGCTGATGAGGCTGCTCAGGGCGTCGGTAACGCCGGAAGAGCCGAATGCGTGGGATTTCAACGCGTTCACCGGTAGGGCGCCACTTGAACCGATCTGATATTGCACGGCCTGGTCGCCCGACAGGAAGACGGCGTTGCCGGAGGCCGAGATGCAGGTCATCAGGCTGTTGCCGTTGCCCGAAAGCGCCAGGTCACCCATGCGGCCGGCCCATCCGGTCGTCGAGCCTTCCGGCGCAAGCGACTGCCAGACCGACTGCTGGTCATTGTGCGAGAACAGGCGCGGCGGCAACGGGTTCGCCGTCCGGTTGGTGCTCTGGTACTGCGACAACGTCGTTGGCTGTATCAGCGGACCGACATTGAGCTGTACGGCCATCCGTCCCAGGTTCCACATGCCCTTGAGGCCGGTGAGATAGGGCGACAGTGCGTATTGCTGATCGTCGGTCAGGGTTTGCGGCGTGCGAGTCGCCAGCGAGGTGTTCGCCAGGTCGGCGCGACCATAGGCGATGCCGCCCGCCGTCTGACCGGCGCCGCCGCCACGAATGGCGCTGTACAGGTCGTAATTGGCCGAGTCGTAAGGAATAAGCGTGCTGCCCTGGTCGTTACCGCCGTGCAGGAAGACGCAGACCAGCGCGCGATAGTCGCTGTTCGTAAAGGCGGCCGCTTCGCCCATGGCGGCCAGGTTGAGCGCGAACGGGGCTGCGCCGCCGACGATAGCCAGGTTACCCAGGCGCGAAAAAAGTGAACGGCGGGTCACGTCCCGCGTTTTGCCGATCATCATGGGAGGATCTACTTCTGAATGAGATATTCGGGGGCAGCCAGGGTCAGGAAGGTGGCGGCCTGGACGCGATTGAGCTTCTGGCTGTCCGTCGTCGCGGGCAAGCCGGCGACGGCGGTCTGGATTACGGTAACGGTCGCGGCCGACAGCTGGTTGGCGGTCAGGCGCAGATTGAGCGCACTGACGAGGCCCACGGCGTCATCAGCCTTGGCCATGAGCGCGGTATACTGCGGCTTCACATCATTGACGCCGGATTTGACGGCGCTCAGCATAAAGTTGAGGTAACCTGCCGTCGTCGTCTCGTTGACGATCTGGAACTCCGGCGCGACCATTTTCCTGTCGGCCATTGCCGTATTGGGTGGCACATAGCCGGGTCGGAAAAAGTTGAAGACAGATGGCGAGCGCAAAGGGCTTTGACCCAGGCTCTGCATGCCTGAAAGGTCGGCAATGCTCCACTTGCCGGTGGATGTCGCGACCTCCGCCGTGCGCGCCCACTGTGCGAAGCGCACGATAGGTTCGCGCAGCTTGCCGCCGGTCACAGCATCGGGAAGCGTGCGCGCCTCGGCATCGGTGAATATAGCGGTCCAAACCGCCTTCAGATCTCCCCGAACACCGGCGCCGTTGTCGTTGAAGGCTGCAGCGACACGCCCCACATAGGCCGGGCTGGGATTGGATGACACCAAGAGCTTGATCATCGCAGACGCAAAAAAAGGCCCGACATTCGGGTGATTGCACAATGTGTCCAAAGCGATTTTCAACGCGGTTTCCGCCACAGTGTTTGCCGGAATTGTCGTGCCCAGGAATGAAACGCTCTCAGTGGAGTGGGCGCCCCTGACAACAATCATTGGACGTCGGGCGTACATTGGGTCGCGGATGGCGAAGGTTTCCCACGATACCGACGTCGTAGGGACATTGGCGACGTCCGCCGCATAGCCAGTGAAGACGTGCGCCAGGTTTGTGACGTCGTCCAGTTTGAAAACATCGCTCTGATTGCCAAACAAATCCGTCTTCGGCGTGCCATCGATGTTCAGCATCGTCAGGCCGGTGGTGAACAATTGCATGCATTCACGCGCATAGTTCTCGTCGGGCCGCCTGCCGGTGCTGTCGGCCTTGCCGCTGCCCACGACGTTCAGAAATATGCCCATCTGCAGGTTCAGGGTCACGGCTTCGAGCAATGCGCGAAACGTTCCGAAAGCATTGGCGTTGAGCATGTCCCAATAGCCGGCGGCTATGTAGGATGGCCACATATTGGTCGAATTGAACGGCGCAACAAAATGCTCCGATAGCGCCAGCGTAATGCGTTTACGCAGCTGATCGGGTGATGCGATCAGTTGATACCAAAGGCCATTTTCGGCGGGTTCGACGTGGAAATAATACTTGTCCTGGGTAATCGCATTGTAGCCATGGCTATCAAGCCAGTCCCAGAGGCTTGTGCTCGTGGCCATTCCGTACTGACTGTTGAGCCACGCGCTATAACCTTGCGTTTTCACCGTCGCAATATCTGCGTCGGACGCGGAAAACTGCGTCTGAAGCAGAAAGCGCGTCGCGTCGGCATCGCTGATCTGTGGTGGTGGCGTAACGACAACTGGCTGGGACGGAGCTGGAGCCGGAGCTGTGCCGCCACCACCACCACCACTGCTTCCGCCGCCACCGCCGCCACCGCCACAAGCGGTGAGGGCCGCGGCCATGACGGCAGAAATACCAGCCGTCGCTACCTTGCGGGGACGTCGTTTAACCTGTTGCGCGTCGCGTTCACGATGGTCCGCGGACGGGGCCTCGAATTTTTCGGGGGCCTCACTAGCTAAATCATCCATACTCGTACTCAACTGCAACGCATTCGCCACCTGACGAACGCTTTCACCACACAGGCGAATTGTTGCAGAAAAGTGTTAACAGGAATCCACTTGTGAGGTGATTTTTAATTATGAAGGCCGTTTGAATTTTGCATTGCAACCGCCATATTTTGGTGCGGATTTGGACCGTTTTTCGACAAATTTATTAAGTAATTTTACACCGGTCATTGACCGTAAAGGCCTTGTTGCGCAGGGCTTGGTATGCGGCATTCCCAGGCATGAGAATACTCGTTACTTGCCATTAGTCTTAACATAAAATATGTGTTAATTGCTGCGGCGCATCAATTGGTGGGACTAAGTGTAATGTTCAATGTGTTTCGTGGGACTGGCTTAAACGTTTTTACCGCTGTTTCACCGGTTGGAATGGTCCTGGTCGCGTACCTGATATGCGTCGCATCCGTTATGATCCCAAAGGATGCGTATGAAGCGGTCATGTACGAGCCCAATCTCATGGCTGGGAACGGCAAGCTCCTGTTCTTGTACGGAATGAGCTGTCTGTCTTTCCTGGCAGGGTTCTTCCTGATGGGAGGAAACGCCCGAAATTCTACGCTGGCGATACAGAACAAGCGGCGCCGGGAAAAGCAGGCTCTCGTCCAGAACAAGCTCTACCATCTCCCACCACTGATTACCGTAGCCGCGCTCAATCTTTTCAGCATGATGCTGATCCTCAAGAACACGCCGGGCCTGATTGGCCTGGTCCTTTCCGGTGACGGCGATGTTGCGAAGCAGGTGATGGATACCACTGGCGGTCTCGCGGGCGTGCAACCGCTCCTGATTGCCCTGGTCTGGTGGTCTATGGGCAAGCACATGGTTGTGTTCGAAAACCTGAATTCGCCTCAGGCCAGGCTATCCGCGCTTAGCATTACCGGCGCCTTGGTTCTGGCCGTGTTGATTTCGGTCGTCAAGGTGGCGCGCTACGAGATCATCCCCCTGCTGGTGGGTTCGTTGATTGTGTATCTGGTAATGAAAGCGACCAGCGGCAAAATCAATGTGCGTAAACTGGTCACACTTTCGGCATTTGCCGCGGTCGGCATGATTGTCATCTTCATGGCGTTCAGCCTGTTGCGCGGCAATACCAGCGAATTTCAGATGCAGCGTACCTTGTATGGCTACGGCCCGGCATCATTCAACCATCTCGTCGCTGTCCTCGAAGGGCGGCTGGTGTTTCCCTATGCCGGCACAGGCACCTATTCATTCGCCTGGCTGAGTAACGCACCCTTTATCTATAAGATTGTCAATTTCCAGGCCCTGCTGGGTTTGCCGGATACGACGAGTGTATTCCTGTCCGAGTTTGACGCCACGCATCAGGCGGGTCTGGCGCGCTCCTTCAACTGGGTCACGGCTTTCGGCTACTATTATCAGGATTGGGGTCCTTGGACCTACCTGTTCATGGCCATCCTGGGTGCGCTGACCTGCATTTTCTGGAAGAAGGCCATCAAGGGTGAGACGACAGGCCTGGTGCTATACCCATTTGCCGCCGGATCGATATTGCTCTGGTTTGCGTTTCCGGTATTTACCCGTCCGCAACTCGCAACCTACCTCATGGCCATTGTTGCGCTGACAATCTACGACGCGCTGTTTTCCAAGCGCAAACGCGATTATCTCAAGGAACGCATGTTCGCGCGCGCCGCCCCTGCGCGGGAAAAGATCATACTGCATCCGCGTCCTGAGATGACGCAACGGCCGCGCCGAAACGCCCGCTCGGGCAATTCGTCATAGCACCAAAACCTGGGCTGATAATCAGTGGCGACTGCCGAGGGCAGTTCGAAAGCCTTCAGCGGGATTCGAAATAAAGGTCGCTGTAGCGGCCAACGACCTCCGCCTCCGAAAAGGCCGAGAAGAAGTCCGGATCGGGCGTGTGCGCGTCCTTCCACCGACCAGCGTCGCGCACGGCAGCGTCCATCAGCCGCGCCAGGGCGGCGATATCGAAGGCGTCGTATTCCGCCACGCACTTGCCCTGTGCGGCGATCTCTGGAATCCCGCCCGAACGCGCGCAAATGGCGCTCCGGCCATAGGCAAAGCTTTCGATCAGGGTCCGGGGCAGGGGTTCGGGCCAGATGGACGCAATCAGCGACGTGTCTATACTGGAATAGAAGGTGTCCGGCGAAGCAAAGCCGAGCCATTCGATGCGCGGGTCATTATATCTGGCCTTGAGGCCTTCGACATATTCGGGAATGCCGCGTCCGGCTATGGCCAGGCGCCAGTTCGACGTCTCCATCGCCCGGGTGGCTTCAAGCACGACCTCGATACCTTTTTCTTCCTCGACGCGGCCGATAAAACCGAAGACCAGGATATCATCAGGGGTATTGGCGCGCGTCGGCTTGGCGCTCAGGTCGGCGATATTGTAGATGACGGCCGATGGCTTGCCCTTGAAGAAGCCGTGTTGGTCGTGCGCAGCTATGACATAGGCGCTGTTGGAGGCGACCTTGTCGACCTCGGTCGACTTCCACTGGCGGATGGCCGTCAGCGCCTTGCAATCCAGGCAGCGGGTCTCACAAAGGTGATTGTCGCGGAACAGCGCCGATCGCCCGCACGCCAGTGAGTAGTCGCGCAGGGTGTGCACGATCGGAATGCCACGCTTGCGGATCTCGTGCCAGACCGCTACCGAAAAACCGGTCAGGTTGTTGGTGTGTACGACATCAGGCTTGAATTCGTCGAGCAATGGCGCGAATCGCCGCGCGGCCTTGACGTTCCACATATCTATAAGGTGCCAGAGGATACGTTTCGCGCCCGATGGCTTGGCGCCGCCGTCATACGGCCAGTAGAGATTGTCGAGCGGCAGCCGCACCACAGTGACGCCGTTACGCTCTTCGTCGATGCGCGAAGGCGCGTCCGTGAGACACACGCAGATGACCCGGTTGCCGGCGCGCACAAGCGCCTCGGCCAGCAGAGAGACCGACTTCTCGGCGCCGCCTACCTGGGACGGGGGATAGAGCGTATTTACGATCAGAATGGTGCGATGCGTCGTCACTGTGCGTTTATACCGCCGAGGTCTCCGGTGTCCGGCACTCGATCCCGAACCGAAGCCATGCGCAATACGTTTTTACACGTACCATTAAATGCATGGAAACAGCCTCTTTAATGCGCCTGGTACGCGGTGACGCAAAAATACTAAAGCGGGAAGCCTTGCAGTTCCCGCAGGGATCGGGTGTCGCGACTGAAATTCAGGTGGCCTTTATAAACGAGAAAGGCGGCGCATTTGCAATGCTTAAATTACAATGCGAGCAGCCGTTTGCCCCAATGAATCAGGAGGCGGCACCCAGATGGCTGTCGTCCGGAAGATAGGTCGGATCGGGCTTGTAGTCGGAGGGCTGAAGCGGGGCGTCGCCGGCGTCCGCCTGAGGGGATTCGCCCGGCGCGGGAGTGCCCTGCCCGGGGGCGCCCGCCTGAGGCAAGGGCGTCGATGGCGGAGCATTATTGGCTGTGGGTGTGCGCGATGCCGTCGCGGACTCGCCGCCACAGGCGGACAGCAGGAGCGCTGCCGGAATGGCTGCGAGGGACAGGCTGATAAGGCGGGGAAGGTTACGCATGATACACACCAAACTTTGAATTCTGATCTGGAAGTCCCAGATGTGGGAAGCTCGAGTCTAAGGGACGCTAAGTCCCGAAGGTAAATTTGCGCCTAAACGACAGGCTTACTCAAACATTACCCGTCGTTTGACGCGGTGGGCCCAGACGATTGACGAACCGCATCAGCGGCCGCTCGACCCATATGTGGTAGGCGACACCGATTGCAAGGGCCAGGATCGCGACACCCAGCACCAGAACGGCTGCAGGCACCTGGTCGCGGAAGCGGGCGGCGACGCGGCCAAGCGCTGATATGATGGGCAAATGGATCAAATATATGGCGTAGGACGCTTCGCCCAGAAGGATCAGCGGGCGGGGCACGCGCAGTCCCGTCTGCGATTCAAGCCCTACCAGGCCGGCTATGGCCACGGCCGCGCCGGTTCCGGCCAGCAGCCGGCAGGTCGGGTCGCCGTGGAGCTGATAATTGAAGGCCAGAATACCCCACATGCCAAAGTAAAGCAGGCTTCCCGCGCCCGTCAGCACGGCCGGATAGCGGATAAGTCCGCGCCGGTAGAGCCAGCAGATGCCCATGCCAAGGCCAAAGAGAAGATGGTGCGTGTCGAAAAACACCGCAGACAGGCCGGTGACGCCGAGATAAGGCAGGACAAGCGACAGCAGGAACCAGCTGCCGAGCACGGCCAATCCCGGCCCGCGCCACAGGATCATGAAGGCGAACAGGGCATAGAAGATGATTTCACGCCGCAGGGTCCATTCGACCGTTAGCAGTGGGTCGGTCGTCGCGGGCAGAATAAGAAAGCCGGCGATGATGTCCCAAACGGAGGGAATGGTCTTCAGCACGAAGACGACCATCAGGCTGGTCAGGAGCAGCGTCACCCATAGCAGAGGATAGATCCGCTTGAAGCGCCGCCACAGAAAACTGAGAACGCGCTCAGGCCGCCCAAGGTCGTTCTCGTGCGCCAGCATGATGACGAAGCCCGACAGGACGAAGAAGAAATCGATGCCGATATAGCCGCCCCTGAAGACGACAAAGGTCTCGTGGCCGAAGTACTTGGCCATCTGCAGCGTCGTTTCGACGTGGAACAGCAGCACGGCCAGGGCGGCAAATCCGCGTCCGGCCTGAAGCGTATCGAGTTTCCTACGGTCCATGGTGCCTCGGCTTGCTGCGCTGCGAGATATTCCCGCATGACGCTGGAAAGTCAAACCATCTGGTGGGTTAAGGGCTCGACCGGATGCCATCTCCGGTATAGTGTGGCGGCATTTAGGGCGATATGGCGAAACCTGCGTGGCGGCTTCGACCTGGATATCGCAACCAAGCAATAAGGCCGGGGAGACGGGCATGCGCATTCTTTTTATTCATCAAAACATGCCGGGTCAGTACAAGTATCTGGCGCCCACCCTGGCCAATATGGGCCATGAGGTCGTTTTCATCACCAAGCAGAAGACGGTCGAGCTGAAAGGCGTACGCAAGCTGGTTTACCAGCCACATCGCGTTGCCCACGCGTCGACGCACCATTATCTGCGCCTGTTCGAAAACTCGATCCTGCACGGCCAGCAGGTCGCGCGCCTAGCCCAGCAACTGCGTCAGGAAGGCTTTATTCCCGACATCATCATCGCCCATCCGGGCTGGGGTGAGACCCTGTTCATCAAGGAAATCTACCCGCGCTCACCGCTCCTGAGCTATTGCGAATTCTACTACACCGCTTTTGGCGCCGATGTTGGCTTCGACAAGGACAAGGAGGTCATGCTCGACGACCTGTGCCGGGTGCGGGCGCGTAACTCCCACCTGCTGATGTCGCTGGAGCTGGCCGATCGTGGCTGGAGCCCGACCCAGTGGCAGAAGTCGCGCCATCCGGCCGTCTTCCAGCCGAAGATCGCCACCATATTCGACGGTATCGACGTCCAGAAGGTGCAGCCGAATGCCGAGGCGCTCTTCACCCTGCCGGACGGCACCGAACTGCGCAAGGGCGACGAGGTCATTACCTATGTCGCCCGCAATCTTGAGCCCTATCGTGGCTTCCATATCTTCATGCGCGCCCTGCCGGAGCTGCTCAAGCTGCGGCCGAACGCCAAGGTCGTCATTGTCGGCGGTGACAACGTCTCCTATGGCGCGGCGCCCAAGGAGGGCGGCAACTGGCGTGAGGTCCTGACGAAGGAGGTGGGGCTGAAGAGCGACCGCGTCCACTTCCTGGGCCAGTTGCCCTATGACAACTACGTCCGCCTGCTGCAGGTCTCGTCGGTCCACGTCTACCTGACCTACCCCTTCGTCCTGTCGTGGTCGTTCATGGAGGCGATGTCGGCTGGCTGCCTGATGGTCGCTTCGGACACGGCGCCGGTTCAGGAGGTCCTGAAGGACGGCGAAAATGGCTATCTGACCGACTTCTTCGATACGGCCCAGTTGAACCGCACCATCGTCAAGGCGCTCAAGGACAAGGACGCGCAGCACCTGCGCGAGGCCGCCCGCAAGACCATCCTCGACAATTACAGCCTGCAGATCTGTCTGCCGCGTCAGTTGCAGCTGATCGAGGAAGTCGCCGGCAAGCCGGTGGTGCAGCGCCAGCTGGCAAGCTGACCCATCAGCGAGTTAAATTAAGAAGGCCCGCACTCATGGAGCGCGGGCCTTTTTTAATAGCGTAGTGCGTGCGAGACCTAGTGCTCGGTGAAGGTGTGCGAGAAGGTCTCGTTCAATGGCTCGAGCAGGTAGGTCAGCATGGTGCGCTTGCGCGTCGGTATGTTGATCTCGACGGGCAGGCCCGGCTTGATGGTGTCTTCCCAGCCGCGCGCCTTCTTGACGACGGCCAGGCTCTTCTCGCTGACCTCGATCTTGGCCTTGAAGAAGGATTGTCCGGTCTTCGGATCGGTGAAGCTGTCGCCCGAGACATCCAGCACCTTGCCGGTCAGGTCGGGCAGGTCGCGTTCATAAAGACCCGAAAAGCGGATGCGGGCGGTCTGGCCGGCGCGGACATCGTCACCGTCCTGTGGCAGAATATAGGCGTCGATGACCAGCGGCGCCTTGTCCGGCACAACGCTCAGGATCTTGTCGCCCGGCGCGATGACGCCGCCTTCGGTATGGGCGGTCAGGCCCAGGACCTTGCCCGTCACAGGGGCGCGGACCTGGATGCGGTCGAATTCGGTATTGGCGGCTGTCATCTGCGGAACGATATTAGACAGCTTGAGCTGCGTGTCGCGCAGGTCGGTGACCAGGTCCTGGAAATATTGCTGGCGCAGGGTCAGCATGCGCATCCGGCTTTCGCCTATGGCACCGTTGGCCTGGGCGACCGAGGCATTGAGCGCGCCGTTTTCGCCCTCGAGGCCGGCAACGCGGCTTTCCAGTTCACGCACGCGGGTCTTGGGCGCATAGCCGCGCTTTTCCAGCGAGTCGACGCCCGCCAGTTCCTGGCGTGTCAGTTCTTGCTGGCGAAGATTGGCGGCGATGCGCTGGCGTGCGCCGGCGATCTGCTGGGAGGTCTGGCCTTGCTGCTGGCCCAGGACCGAGATCTGGCTGCCAAGCGCACCCTGGCCGGCGCGCAGGGCCTGGAGCTGGAGGCGCATGGCCTCATCGACCATCTCCTTTTCGAGACCGGTATAGTCGCGCAGTTCCAGCGGAACCTCGAAGCTGGTGGCGCCGCCCTGGGCCGCCATCAGGCGCGCTTCCTGGACTTTCAGCGTAATATATTGTGCCGTCAGCGAGGTGGCGGCGGCTTCAGACTGGTCACCCGCCAGTTCGATCAGGACCTGGCCCTTTTCGACGTGTGCGCCTTCGCGGACAAGCAGCTTCTTCACGACGCCGCCGGTCTTGTGCTGAACCTCCTGCAGGCTGCCGGACACGACAATGGTGCCGCGCGCCGTCACGGCAGCATCGACCCGCGCCAGCGCCGCCCAGCCGAGGAAAACGCCAAAGAAGCCGAACAGCAACCACCAGCCCAGGCGGATTTCGCGCGATGCGTCAGCGGTTCCGATGCCGTCAGCAGCGGTGGGCGCGACATAGCGGCGGACCATGTCCGCGACTTTGTTCTTGAAGACGACGATTTCGCCGGCCATGCGTGAACCCCCGGGAAATGGCTGGCCACGATCTCATGAGCCAGCTTGCTATTTATGGTCAGGACTAATAAGGAAAAGCAATAAATTGACGGTGATGCTTTTGCCGGAAACGGCGCGATATTTCAACACAACAGATTAGGGGGCGTTATGGTCCTGTTGGGTAAAAAGATCAATGGTGTCCTGGCCAACGCGCTGGAAACCTGCAAGCCGCATTTCGTCAATGTGATGATCTTCAGCCTCTTCCTGAACGTGCTGTATCTGACGCCGACGCTATATATGCTCCAGGTCTATAACCGGGTCATGCCGACCGGCGGCCTGTCCACCCTGTTCTTCCTCAGCCTGATCACCATAGTGGCTTTCCTTGTCCTGGCCATGCTCGACAATCTGCGCACCCGGCTGCTGGTCCGCTCGGGCCTCAAGCTCGACATGGAGCTGTCGGGGCCGATCCTGACCCAGATCCTGTCGATGCAGGTCCGCTCGACCGAAGCGCGCCCGACCGCCAACGTCATGCGCAGCTTCGACAGTTTCAAGCAGGCCATCAGCGGCCAGGGCTTTCTCGCCTTGTGTGACGCGCCGTGGATTATCATCTACATCCTGCTGTGCTTCCTGCTGCATCCGTACCTGGCCCTGGTCTGTCTGGCGGGCGCGGTCATATTGACCATTCTGGCCGTCATGAACGAACGCGCGACCTATAAGCAACTGACCGTGGCGACGCAGGGCATGACGCGCGCCTATGCCGCCCAGGATGTCCTCACTGCCCGGGCAGACATCATTTCGGCCCTGGGCATGCGCGAAGCCATGGTCATGTCGCAGATGCGCAGCCGCCACGAGGCGATGGAAAGCAATGTCCACGCCGGCATGTCGGGCAACCGTTACCGGGCGGCCGCCAAGTTCTTCCGCCTTCTGCTGCAGTCGGTGGGCCTGGGCGTTGGCGCCCTGCTGGCGGTCGAGCACAAGATTTCGCCGGGCGCGGTGTTCGCCGCCTCGCTGCTGATTTCGCGCGCCACGGCGCCGATCGACCAGACGATTGCGTCGTGGAAATCGCTGGTCGCCGGCTATAACGGCTTTTTCTCGCTGAACGACCTGTTCAATTCGGTCGAAGCCAAGCCGGACTATGTCAACCTGCCGCCCCCGCGCGGCCAGCTCGATGTCGAAGGCGTGTCGGTCGCCAACCACCAGCTCAAGACTTACCTGCTGGCCAATGTCAGCTTTGCCATCCAGCCGGGCGAAGTCCTGGGCGTGGTCGGACCCAGCGGGGCCGGCAAGACGACTCTGGCGCGCGTGATCGTCGGCGCCGAGGTCTACGACACCGGCGCGGTGCGCATCGACAGTGGCGAGCGCCGCGAGTGGGATCCCGACCGCCTGGCGCGACACGTCGGCTATTTCCCGCAGGACACGGTTCTGTTCGAAGGCACGGTGCGCGACAATATCTGCCGTTTCGAACACCTGCTGACGACCGATGCCGACGCCGTCGATGCCGGCGTTGTGCGTGCTGCGCAGGCCGCCGGCGTGCATGAGCTGATCATGCGCCTTCCCAATGGCTACAATACCCGTCTCAGCGTCAACGGCCAGGGGCTGTCAGCCGGGCAGGCGCAATTGATCGGCCTGGCGCGGGCCTTCTACGGCGGGCCAAGCCTGCTGGTGCTCGACGAGCCGAACTCCCACCTCGACAGCGCCGGTGAGGAAATGCTGGCCAAGGCGATTGCCGGCTTCCGCGCCGGTGGCGGTTCGGTCGTGGTCATTGCGCACCGCGCCGGTATTCTGGCGGTCGTGGACAAGCTGGTGGTGATGCAGGGCGGCCGCGTCCAGTATTTCGGCACGCGCGAAGGCTGGACCAAGCAGCTGGAAAAAGCCGCCGCCAAGCCCCAGGCCAATCTGGAAAGGTCGCCCGTCTGACGTCTCAGGTCTAAGGTTCGACACCTCATTATTTATGAGGAACGATAGATGGCGCGCGACTAAAAATCCCCTGCAGGATGTATCTTAATCAAGTCTGCGTGGGCGCGTTGCGCATGTCAGAGACCCGTGATATCTGTGCCGCGCGTCGTGTATTCTGACGCCGGCCGTGTGCCGTGAGGTATCATTTTATTTTCCCCGTTCGATACCTCGACCTGATTTTCCAAAGTACCTCTGCATATTCCCCAGTACTCTGCCCGATTTCTCCAAAATAATTACAGGGACATTTCACCATGGCCGACGGTAACGATCTCGACAACATCCTCAATGGCACCGCGGGTCCGGACTCGATCCGGGGCTTTGCCGGCAACGATCATATCGATGGCCTGGAGGGCGCGGATACGCTTGACGGCGGCGACGACAACGACGTCCTGAACGGCAGCGCGGGTGATGACAGCCTGCGCGGCGGGACCGGGATGGACACGCTTGACGGTGGCGCGGACAACGACAGCCTCCTCGGCGAGGCGGGCGCGGACTCGCTGCTGGGCGGTGCGGGCGCTGACACGATCGACGGCGGTACCGAGAATGACACGGTTGGCGGCGGAGCCGGTAATGACTCGGTTCTCGGCAGCGAAGGCAATGACAACCTGTCGGGCAATGAAGGCAGCGACACGCTCACAGGCGGTATTGGTGACGATACGCTTTACGGCAATGCCGGTTCGGACAGCCTGGTTGGCGGTGACGGCAACGATTACATCGAGGACTCTGAATCGATCAATACGCTGATCGGCGGCGATGGCAACGACACCCTTTACGGTCAGTGGCAGGACGGCGGCGCAGGCAATGACCGCCTGCAGAAGTACGGCTACGCCTATGACGGCACCTATCGTGCGGTTAGCCTGTCGGGCGGTGACGGCGCCGACACGATCTACGGCTATGACGGCTACACGACCGACGGCAATCACGACACCCTGTCGGGCGGCGCGGGCGCCGACTACATCCAGGACGATGGCTACGCCAAGGAAATCTACGGCGACGCCGACAACGATACCATCTACGCCTCCAGCGGAGACGACACTGTCTATGGCGGTACGGGCGATGACTCGATCCGTGGCGAGAACAACAATGACAGCCTGATTGGCGGCGACGGCTACGATGAGTTCGACGGCGGCCAGGGCAATGACACCATCGACGGTGGCGATCAGGCGGACACGGTCTACTATTCGGGCGAAGTCGGCGATTATACGATCACCGAAGATGTGGGCGCCGGCACGATCACGGTCGTCGACAACCGTTCCGGGTCGCCCCAGGGCACGGACGTCCTGCGCAACGTCGAAATCCTGAGCTTTACCGACAATGACCTGGTTTACGGCAGCAATCCCGGCACGGTCATCAACGGCACCGTCGATCCGGATACGCTGAACGGCACGCTGGGCGACGACACGATCAATGGCCTGGCGTCGAACGACTCGATCAACGGTCTGGGCGGCTCGGATTCGATTCTTGCCGGTGATGGCAATGATACGGTGAGTGGCGGCAAGGGCGCCGATACCGTTATCGGCGGCCTGGGTGCGGACAATATCAGCGGCAACCAGAGCCATGACAGCCTGGAAGGCAGTGAGGGCAACGATACCCTTTACGGCAACGAAGGCAACGACACCCTGTCCGGCGGCGCCGACAATGACACGCTTTACGGCAATGCGGGCGCCGACAGCCTGATCGGTGGCGCGGGCAACGACTATATTGAGGACTCGGAATCGATCAACACCCTGATCGGTGGCGATGGCAACGACACCCTTTACGGTCAGTGGCAGGACGGCGGCGCGGGCAATGACCGCCTGCAGAAGTACGGCTACGCCTATGACGGTACTTACCGCGCCGTCAGTATCGGGGGCGGCGATGGCGCTGACACGATCTACGGCTATGACGGCTACACGACCGACGGCAACCACGACACCCTGTCTGGCGGCGCAGGCAACGACTACATCCAGGATGACGGCTACGGTAAGGAAATCTACGGCGATGCCGACAACGACACCGTCTATGCGTCCAGCGGCGACGATAGTGTCTATGGCGGTACGGGCGACGACTCGCTCCGTGGCGAGAACGGCAATGACAGCCTGATCGGCGGCGATGGCGACGACTCGATGTCGGGCGGCCAGGGCAATGACATTATCGACGGCGGCGGCGGCACCAACCTTGTCTATTTCTCGGGCAACCGCAGCCAGTACACCATCGTTGGTGATACGACGGGTGTGACGGTCATCGATAACCGTTCGGGCTCGCCGGACGGCACCGACACGGTCACCAACGTCCAGACCCTGGTGTTCGCCGACCAGCAGGTCTCGGTCGAAACCGGCATTGCCGGCGCCAGCATCACCGGCAGCGAAGGCGACGATTCCGGCGCCAGCGCCCTGACCGGCACCATACTGAATGACACGATTTCCGGCCTTGGCGGCAATGACCGCCTGGAAGGCCTGGCGGGTCTCGACTCGCTGCTGGGCGGTGCGGGCAACGATACGCTCGTCGGCGGCGTCGGCAACGACACCATGGACGGAGGCACGGGCGCCAACCAGGCGATCTTCGCAGGCACGCGCGCCAGCTATGCGATCACGACCTCCAGCGGCGTCACGACCGTCACCGACAACCAGCCGGGCACGGATGGCAATGACGGCACCGACACCCTGACCAATATCCGCACCCTGGTCTTCTCCGACCAGACCTTCATCATCAATACCGCTCCGGTCGCGGGCAGCGACTCGACCTCGACGGCCGAGGACAACGCCCTCAACATCTCGATTGCGACCCTGCTGGGGAACGATACCGATGCCGATGGCGACGCCCTGACCATCTCCGGTATTGCCGGCGTGTCGGGCGGCAGCGCGGTCATCAGCGGCGGCAATATCGTGTTCACGCCATCGGCCAACTTTACCGGCCTGGCGCAGATCACCTACACCCTGTCGGATGGCTTCACGACGTCGAACGGCAACATCAACGTCCAGGTCACGCCGGTCAATGACGACCCGGTGGCTAATAACAACAGCTATACCGTCAATGGCGGCGCGGTCCTGAACATTGCGGCGCCGGGCGTGCTGAACAATGACACCGACGTCGACGGCAATCCCCTGACGGTATCGGCGGTCGATACGACCGGCCTGCACGGCACCCTGACGCACAACGCCAACGGCAGCTTCAGCTTCACGCCCGAAGCCGGCTTTGCCGGTGTCACCACCTTCAGCTACACAGTCAGCGACGGCGCCGGCGGCACCGATACGGCCACGGTCAGCATCACGGTGGAATCGGCCGCGCCGAACGGCGTCAACGACAACTACTCGGTCCATGCCGGCGACGTTCTGACCATCGCTGGTCCCGGCGTCCTCGGCAACGACACCGATCCGAACGGCGACGCCCTGACGGTAACGGCAATAAATACGACCGGCACGCGCGGCACGGTGACCTACAGCGCGGATGGCGGCTTCGTCTTCACGCCGGAAGCTGAATTCTCGGGCTCAACGACCTTCAGCTATACGGTCAGCGACGGCGCCCTGACGGATACGGCGACCGTGACCATCTCGGTCCAGAACGCCGCCCCTGTTGTCGGCAACGACAGTTACACCGTCCTGCCGGGCCAAACCCTGAACGGCACCAGCCTGCTGGCCAATGACAGCGATGCGGACGGCGACGCCCTGACCGTTGTCGGCGTCAATACGACGGGCCTCAATGGCACGCTCAGCTGGAACCCCGACGGCACCTTCACCTTCACGCCGAATGGCGGCTTTGTCGGCTCGACCGCGTTCAGCTACCAGGTCAGCGATGGCAATGGCGCGTCGGGCCTGCGCACCGGCTATGCCACGATCGTGGTCGGCGGCGGCAGCTATGACGGCAATGCCGACAACAACAACATTACCGCCAGCCCGCTGGCCGACACCGTCAATGGCTTTGCTGGCAACGACACCCTGTCGAGCGGCGAGGGCGACGACAGCCTGGATGGCGGTACGGAAAACGACAGCCTCTATGGCGGCGGCGGCAACGACACTGCCCACGGCGGCGCGGACAAGGACTATCTGAACGACTACTCGGGTAACAACCAGATGTTCGGCGACGGCGGTGACGACACCCTGCTCGGCACCGGCACGCTGGACGGCGGCGAAGGCAATGACCAGGTGACGGTCTCTACCGGCCAGGGCCTGGGCGGCACGGGCGACGACACCGTAACGGGCGCCTTCGGTGCACAGACCCTGATCGGCGGCGACGGCAACGACAAGCTGGAAGGCCTGCACGGCGACGACAGCCTCGAAGGCGGTGCGGGTTCCGATATCTTCCTCGGTGACTCGAACCTGGACGGCAACGACACCATGAACGGTGGCGCGGGCTATGACGTCGCCTATTACAGCGGCAACAGCACCGACTACACGATCACGACGCTGGCCGGTGTCACCACCGTGGTCGATAACCGTGTCGGTTCGCCGGAAGGCACCGACACGCTTACGAATATTGAGCTGCTGATCTTCGAAGACGGCGAGTACTACCTGTCGCCAACCGTGGCGGGCGCGCTGATCAACGGCACGACCGCCGACGACTCTATCCCCGGCGCGGGCCCGTTCTTCTTCACGGACGTGGATGGTTCCGACACGATCGACGCCATGTCCGGCTTCGACCGCGTCAATGCCGGCGGCGGCCACGACCTGGTGCTGGGCCGCATCGGCAACGACGTGCTGCGCGGTGAATATGGCAATGATACCATCATTGGCGGCTCGGGTGACGACACCCTGCTGGGCGGTACCGGCAATGACGTGCTTTACGGTACCAATGCCACCGTCGGCGGCTTTGCCGACAATGCCGACGGCAATGTCGACGGCAATCCGGACTTCGATAATGACAGCCTGGATGGCGGCGCCGGCAACGACACCGTCTACGGTGGCAATGGCGCGGACCTGATCACCGACAGCCTCGGCCAGAACATGCTGTTCGGCGGCGAAGACGGCGACACGGTCACAGGCACCGGCACGCTGGACGGCGGCGCGGGCAACGATACGGTCAGCGGCACGGGCGTGCTGCAGGGCGGCGCCGGTAACGACGCCGTCAGCGGCTGGGGCACGCTCTATGGCGGCGGCGACAACGACTATCTGGCCGTCTATACCGGCGGCACGGGCTATGGTGAAAGCGGCAACGACACCCTGGTTGGGGCGCATCCCTTCGGTACCGACGGCGCGCAGACCCTTGACGGCGGTTCGGGCGACGACGTCATCTACGCCAACTGGGGCGCGGACAGCGTTGATGGCGGCACAGGCAGCGATACCCTCTATGGCGGCGATGCCAACGACACCATCAATGGTGGCGGCGGTGACGACACGGTCAATGGCGCGCAGGGCAATGACAGCCTCGACGGTGGCGACAGCTACGACGTCGCGACCTACGCCCAGCGCCGCGAGCAGTATTCGATCATGCAGGACGGCGCGGGCGGCTACTATGTCGTTGACAACCGCACCTCCAATGGTGACGAAGGCGAAGACCGCCTGAACAGCTTCGATATCATCCGTACCTACGACATCGAGTTCGAGGTATCGAACGCCAATACCGGCCAGGTCTTCACCGGCACGGCCGGCAACGATACCTTCACCGGCACCTATTACGACGACAGCATCACTGGCGGTGCCGGCGATGACGTGCTGGGCGCGGCCCTGGCCCTAGCGACGACCAGCGTCCCGGGTTCGGCCGACATCGGCAACGACATCATCTTCGGTGGTGACGGCAACGACACCATCAATGGCGCAGGCGGCTTCGATCGTCTCGACGGCGGCATTGGCAATGACGCCATTATCGGCGACACCGGCGAAGATACCCTGCTGGGCCAGGACGGCAACGATACCCTGAGCGGCGGCAGCGACAACGACACGGTCGATGGTGGCGCAGGCGATGACAGCATTCTCGGCGATGCCGGTAATGACCTCATCACCGGCGGTGCCGGCTCCGATACGGTCGACGGTGGTACGGGCAATGACACGATTACAGCTTCGGGTACGGTCGGCGGCGCTGACGGCGACGACTATATCAGCGGCTCCGGCGTTGTCTCCGGCGATGCGGGCGACGACACGATCTTCGGTGCTGGCACGCTCGACGGCGGCCTCGACGATGACCATGTCTACGTTCAGAACGGTGGCACGGGTCTCGGCGGCGAAGGCAACGACACCCTCTATGGCTATACGCCGGGCACCTATGATGGCGGCGACCAGGTCCTCGACGGCGGCCTCGGCACCGACGAACTGAACGGCTATGGCGGCAACGACACCCTGATCGGCGGCCAGAACGACGACACCCTGACCGGCCACCAGGGCGCGGACCTGCTGTACGGCGGTTCGGGCTTCGACAAGGCGCGTTACGGCGGCAACATGCTGGTCCGGACGGAGACCAATGATGGCCTCGGCAATGTCACGATCGAAAGCGCCGACTACATCATCACCTACAACCTGGATAGCGAAGGCTACATCACCGACGGCGCGGTCATCACGGCCAAGACCGGCTCGGAAGGCACCGACACCATCTACGGCGTCGAGCTGCTGGTCTTCGCCGACGACGAACTGGACCTGCCGTTCGGCGGCAATACCGGCATCGTCTATACCGGCACGGCCTTCGACGACATTCTGATCGGCGACTCGGGCGACGACACCATCAACGGCAATAACGGCAATGACCGTCTGGCCGGTGACGACGCCAACGACATCATCCACGGCAATGCCGGCAATGACGTGCTGTTCGGTGACTCGGGCGCGGATACGCTTTATGGCGACGCAGGCCTCGACCACATCTATGCCGGTTCGGGCAGTGACGAAGCCTTCGGCAATACCGGCGATGACACCATCGAAGGCGACCAGGGCTCCGACACCCTGCACGGCAACGAGGATAATGACCGGATCACCGATTACAGTGGTTTCAACCAGCTGTTCGGCGACGAAGGCAACGACTACCTGCAGTCCAACACCTCGACCCTGCGCGGCGGCATCGGCAACGATACGCTCTATGGCTTCGACGACCTGCAACAGGGCGAAGACGGCAACGACTACCTCTATGGCTCGGGCACGCTGCAAGGCGGCAATGGCCAAGACTCGGTCTATGGCTGGGGTCAGCTCGAAGGCAATGACGACAACGATACCCTGGGCGTCGCTGGCGACAGCACAGGAAAGGGTGGGCTCGGCAACGACCTGCTCTTCGGCTGGGCGCCCTACTATGCCGACGGCAGCCAGTACCTGGAAGGCAATGAAGGCTCCGACACCATCCACGGTAACTGGAGCAAGGACACGATCGACGGCGGCGATGCCGACGATACGCTGTCGGGCGACCAGGACGACGACACGATCATCGGCGGCTTGGGCACGGATATCGCGCAATATGCCCGCGACCGCGTCTACTACTCGGTGATCGAAGACGGCGTCGGTGGCTACGTCACTGTTGCCAACCGCTCCAATGAAGGCAGCGATGCCCTGAGCGGTGTCGAAACGGCGGTATTCACCGATATCAGCCTCGGCCTGACGGCAGCCAATGCCGGCGAAATCCAGATCGGCGGCGCAGGTCCTGACTCGCTGACCGGCGGCGGCAATGACGACAGCCTGGTAGGCCTCGGGGCCAATGACACCCTTAAGGGCCTGGCCGGCAACGACCAGATCCGCGGCGGTGATGGCGACGACAGCATCGAGGCGGGCGTCGGCTACGACGTTGTCTACGCCGATGCCGGCAATGACTATGTCTCCGGCGGCGATGGCGAAGACCTGATCTGGGGCGGTGCCGGCATCGACACCCTGGTGGGTGGTGCCGACAACGACACGATCAATGGCGAAGCCGGTACCGACGTCCTGTCGGGCGGCGACGGCAACGACAATCTGAGCGACTTCGACAACGCGGCGAACCTGCTGCAGGGCGAGGCGGGCAACGATACCATCAGCGGCTCGGGCACCGTCCTCGGCGGCGTTGGCCAGGACAACATCTATGCCTCCGGCAGCATCAGCGGCGGTGACGACAACGATGCCATCACCGGCTGGGGCACGATCCACGGCGACGGCGGCGACGATGTCGTCGCGGCCGGTGACGACGCCAAGGCCTATGGCGACGAAGGTAACGATGCCCTTTATGAATATGTCTGGTCGACCGGTGACCAGCACTTCTACGGCGGCAACGGCAACGACACCATCGGTGCGGGCTATGGCTCGGATACGCTGGAAGGCGAAGCCGGCAACGACTCGCTCAGCGGCGGCTACGGCGACGACCAGCTGTTCGGCGGCACGGGTCTCGACACCCTGCGCGGCGACGGCGGTGACGACAAGCTGTTCGGCGATGCCGGCGACGTGGCGGTCTACGCGGGTAACCGCAACGACTACACGGTCGTCGAAACGGCCGGCAAGATCGTGGTCATCGACAACCGCGCCTATTCGCCGGACGGCACCGACACCATCTACGGCTTCGAAGACCTGATCTTCCTCGACGGCAGCTATACCGGTACGCCGAACTACGGCTACGAATATTACGGCACGGCCGGCGCCGACACGATCAGCGACAACTCGTCCGCCGGTGTCACCTCGACGCGTCCGGGCAGCACCAATACCAGCTCGGGCGACGATACGGTCTGGGGCTATGGTGGCGACGATCTCATCAACGGCCTGGCCGGTGCGGACGTCATCTACGGGGGTGACGGCAACGACACTGTCCTGGGCGGTACCGAGCCTGACCGCATCTACGGCGAGGCTGGTGATGACAGCCTGATCGGCGGCGACGAAGACGATCTGATTCTGGGTGGAGACGATCAGGATACGATCACCGGCGGCGCGGGCGAAGACGCCCTCTACGGCGATGACGGCAACGACACGATCGACGGCGGCGACCAGGACGACGCCCTCAATGGCGGCGCAGGCAATGACTCGCTGTTCGGCGGCACGGGCGACGATACAGTCAATGCCGGTGACGGCGCCGACACGATCAACGGCTGGGTCGGCAACGACTCGCTGCGCGGTGGTGCTGGCAATGACGTCATCACCGACATCTACGGCGTTAACATCATCACCGGCGACGAAGGCAATGACACGCTGACCGGCAACGGTGCGCTGAACGGCGGTGTCGGCGACGACAGCATTACCGGCGGCGCCGGCGACGATACGCTGGACGGCGGCGACGGCTTCGACGTGGTGCGCATCAATGGCAACCGTGGCGATTACTCGGTTGTCGACCTGGGCAGCGGCAGCTTCGCGGTCATCGACCATGCCGGCAATACCGGCTCAGATACGGTCCGCTTCGCCGAAAGCCTCGTCTTCAATGACGTGACCTTCACGCCGATCTCCGGTGGCTCGGTCATCACCGGCACGGATCTGGTCGACAACCTCGTTGGCACGGCATCGGATGACTCGATCTCGGCGCTGGATGATGCGGATACGGTCACTGCCGGCGACGGCAACGACTTCGTCTTCGGCGGTGGTGGCGACGACAGCCTTATCGCCGGCAACGGCAACGACTATGTCGACGCGGGTTCGGCCAATGACGTTGTTTCTGGCGGTGGTGGCAACGACACCCTGCTTGGCAATGACGGCACCGATCTGGTCAATGCCGGCGATGGCGCGGACCGCGTCCTCGGCGGCTTCGGCAACGACACGCTGAACGGCGATGCCGGCAACGACACGATGCAGGGCGACAACAACGACGACCAGATCAATGGCGGCGCCGGCAATGACAGCCTGTCGGGCAACCATGGCAATGACTCGCTGAACGGCGGTGACGACGACGATAATCTTTATGACGTCGAAGGCACCAACTTCCTGAACGGCGGCAACGGAAACGATACGCTGGTTGGCTCGGGCAACCTCTACGGTGGCGCGGGCGCGGACAGCGCGACCCTGTGGGCAACGGCAGGTGTGGCGCTGGGGGAAGCCGGCAACGATACGCTGAGCGGCAGCGCCGGCAACGACACCTTGTCGGGCGGTGACGACAACGACCTGGTCTATGCCAACCAGGGCAATGACACGGTCGATGGCGGTATCGGCAACGACACCCTGTTTGGCGGGGCAGGCCAGGATACGCTCAACGGCGGCACTGGCGACGACTTCATCACCTCCAACGAAGGTCACGATATCGTCAACGGCGGTGACGGCAACGACATCGCGCGCTTCAATGGCCTGCGTTCACAGTACACCATTACCCAGGATGGTTCGGGTGGCTATTACGTCATCGACAACTTCCCGGAAAATGGCGATCAGGGCCAGGATCGCGTCACGGGCGTCGAAACCTTACGCTTCGACGACATGGACTTCATTCCGTCGGCGGCCAATACTGGCGTCTACCAGAACGGCAATATCACGCCGGATAACTTCACTGGTGGTGCGGGTGGCGACTCGCTCTCAGGTTTCGGCGGCAATGATACGCTGCGCGGCCTGGACGGTAACGATACGCTGCGTGGCGGCGACGGCAACGACTCGATACATGGCGGCAATGGCAATGACCGTCTCGACGGCGGTTCGGGTCGTGACAGCCTCTACGGCGGCGCTGGCGCCGACCTGTACATCATCGACGATGTCAACGACGTGATCGACGAAACGGTTGATCAGGCGGTGGACGACGGCGCGATCGACCAGGTCCAGGCAGACGCAAGCTGGACGCTCAGCGCAAACCTTGAAAACCTACAGCTTATTGGTGTCTCGAACATCAACGGCACGGGCAATGGCGGCGTGAATATCATTCGTGGCAATGTGGGCAACAACGTCCTGGATGGTGCGGCGGGCAATGACACGGTCGAAGGTGGAGCGGGTCACGATACCCTGTTCGGCAGCGCCGGCAACGACTCGCTGTCCGGTGGCGAAGGCTCCGACTCGCTGGAAGGCGGCGCGGACAACGATGTGCTGAACGGCGGCGTGCGCTGGGATACCCTGCGCGGCGGTGACGGTGACGACATCCTGGATGGCGGTATCGACAACGATCAGATGTATGGCGGTGCCGGTAACGACACCTATGTCGTCGATCACGTCGGCGACCGGGTCTATGAGAACTTCGGCGAGGGCACCGATACGGTCAAATCCTCGATCAGCTTCGCGCTGACGCCGGACACCGAAATCCTGTATCTGACCGGCATCGCCGACATCAGCGGTACGGGCAACGGCCTGGCCAACCAGCTCAACGGCAATGTCGGCAACAACACGCTGACCGGTGGTCTCGGTAACGACACCGTCAACGGCTGGGACGGCAATGACAGTCTGGTCGGCGGCAACGACCACGACAAGCTGTCGGGCGGCGTAGGCTCCGACACTCTCGTCGGCGGTCATGGCAACGACGTGCTGGGTGGTGGGGCGCAGGCGGACGACTTTGTTTTCTCGTCAGTCGCCATCAATGGTCACGACCACATCACCGACTTTGCGCATGGTGTGGACCGCCTGGTCTTCTCCGGCGCCGATTACGGCTTTGCGGCTGGCCATGTGCTGACGGCGGCGGAATTCACGGTCGGTGCGGCAGCGGTCGGGTCCGGCGCCCAGTTCATCTGGGATGGCGTGGCGCACAAGCTCTACTGGGATGCCGATGGCAACGGCGCGGGCGCGGCTTTTGAGCTGGCCCTGATCTCCGGTGGTGCCACGGTCACCAAGGACGACCTCTACTTCACCTGAGGATAGTCCTTGGATGCATAGAACTTGCAAGGCCGCCGGCTTTTCCGGCGGCCTTTTGCATTGTCAGAGTGTTTCACGCAACAGGCGGATTCCGTGCAGGGTTGTATACGGTAGCTTCTGTCGGATTCCCATGCAGAACATGTGCAGCGGACTTTCAGCGCCAGACTGAATTCGCTCACAGGATGAAACGTCAGCGTAAACGACCGTTTACTTTATCTTTTTAGCGGATCGCAAGCATAGCCAGGTATGCTAAGGGCATGAGTATTCCATACCGTCTGCAATTGTTGGGGGTCGATGTCGACGTCGTAAGGCCTGATCAGGTCATGGACTTCGTGTCCGAGCGCGTCGGCAAGGGCGTGCGGACGGTCATCGCCAATCACAATCTGCACAGCGTCTACCTGTTCCACAAGCATCCCGAAATGCGCGCCCTGTATCGTCGCGCCGATCTCATCGAAATCGACTCGACGCCGCTGATTGCCTGGGGGCGGTTGCTGGGCTACGACGTATCGACAGAACATCGCTGTACCTATCTCGATTTCCGCGAAACCTTCTGGACCCTGGCCCAGGAAAAGGGCTGGAAAATCTTCCATATCGGCGGTTGTCCGGAGCATATTCAGGCGTCGCATGACAGCATCGTCGCGCGGTATCCCGACCTGCATCTCCGCGTCCATAGCGGTTATTTCGACATCAATGGTCCAGAAAATGACGCCCTGCTCAATACACTGGCTTCGGAAGCACCGGATGTGATCCTCATCGGTATGGGTATGCCGCGTCAGGAAGTCTGGGTCGAACGCAACTACCGCAACCTGCCGTCGGCGGTTATCCTGCCGGTCGGTGGCGCTTTCGATTATGAGGCGGGTGTCACCTTCACGCCGCCGCGCTGGACCGGGCGCGCCGGCCTTGAATGGCTGGTGCGCTTTGCCCACGATCCGCTTCGCCTGTTCGGACGCTATTTCATCGAGCCGTGGAGCCTGGTTCCTCTTGCGGTCAGTGACATGATCCGCCACCTCAATCCGCAGAAGAAACCGGCCCGGTCGATCGCGCCTGTCGTAGATCTGCAGATGCGCAAGGATGCGTTGACGCGGACAGTTGCCGTCGACGCGCGCTCGACCTCTGGCAACGGCCTGCCTCAGGATGCGGCGTAATTAACGCCCGTTTACCACGTCCTTTCACCGTAAATTCGGGTGAACGCAGTAGGGTCGCGGCAAATGGAGTTCACATGTCCCGCGCCGCCAAAATCACCTTCCTGATCCGCGCCAGCCTGCTGGTCCTGACCGCGACGGTTGCCATCCTTGTATTCGGCCCGTTCAGTGGCGCCGAGGAAAGACTTGGCCTGACCGACAAGGAATCGCACATCCTGGCCTTCTACGCACTGGCCGCGCTGAGCCTTCTGGCCATGCCACGCATGCGCAAGTGGGACGTCGTGCTGATCTGCCTGGCGATTGGCGGCGTCATTGAAGTTATCCAGCCCTTTATCGGCCGCAGCGGCAGCATCCTTGACTGGCTGGCGGACGCGATGGGCGTCTTTCTGGCCGTGGTTCCAATGATGTTCGAGGCCGCACGCCGTTCGCTCAGGGGCGAGGGCCGGGAACGGACGCGCCTGCGCCGTCGCTCTGACACGCCGCACGCTGAGCCCGTAGCCGAAGATGCTGCCGCGCCGGTTCCGGCCGCACGGACACGCGGTCTGCGGCACCCCACGCACGGCCCCCGGTCCTGGCGATAGGTCAGGACTTGCCTCCCGCCCCGACAGGCTGAGAGACTTTTGGCAGCGGCATGAGACAAAAGCTCCCGCCTGAGTCAAATCCGGTTGCAACTGTCATGAAAATGCTAATAAGTCTCTCTATCTGTTTTTAGTTCCGTCCGCTTTTGCGGACGTTTTTGTGCGTCCGGTACGGATAGTCACGCTCTGCGTTTCTATTTTATCGCAATGTTCAGCGAAAAACCGCTGCACATGTTTCGCACATTGCTTAAGGGTTCCAGAGGTCCTGCATGCCGGCACCGCTCGTTGAGGTCAGATCGATCAGCAAGACCTTTACCCGCAAGGCGAAAGCAGCGGGCGGATCGGCGACTCACAAGGCGCTCGACAGGGTTTCCTTTTCCATGGCTACGGCCGAACGCATCGCCCTCATCGGGCCGTCCGGATCGGGCAAGTCGACCTTGCTGCGATCGATCTCAGGCCTGCACACCATCGATCGCGGCGAAGGCGTGGTGACTGTCCTGGGCAGCACGGTCCAGTCCAATGGCCGCCTGTCGTCCAATGTCCGCGCGACCCGGTCGCGCATGGGCATGATCGCCCAGCAGTTTAACCTCGTGGGCCGCCTGACCCTGTTTACCAATGTCGCCCTGGGGTTCCTCGGCAAGATCTCCGGCATGCGCAGCCTGTTTGGGATGTGGACGTCCCAGGAGAAGCAGACGGTCATGCGCGCGCTCAACCATGTCGGTGTCGCCGCCATGGCCGGCCAGCGCGCCAATACCCTGTCGGGCGGCCAGCAGCAGCGCGGCGCCATTGCCCGCGCCATTGTCCAGGGCGCTGAAATCGTGCTGGCTGATGAGCCGGTGGCGTCGCTCGACCCGGTGACGGCGCGCAAGGTCATGAAGCTTCTGGTCGATCTGAACGAACGCGACAAGGTCGGCGTCATCGTCACGCTTCACCAGGTCGACTACGCCAAGACCTATTGCAATCGCATCCTGGCACTCAAGGACGGCAAGATCGTCTATGACGGTCCTGCGGCCGGGCTGAGCGACGACATTCTGAGGGATATTTACGGGGCGGAGATCGAGGACGCCTATTGGGGAGAACCGCATGCTTAAGTTTGTGAAGACGGCTGCCATCCTGGCGCTCGGCGCCTGCGCCCTGACGCTGGTCTCGTGCGAGGAACAGAAGGCGACGTCCGCCAAGAGCACCGACATCACCTTCTCGATCCTGTCTGTCGAGAAATCGCAGAAGCTTGAAAAGCTTTGGCAGCCGATCCTGGCTGACATGGAAAAACAGACGGGTCTGAAGGTAAAGCCCTATTATTCCTCGTCCTATACGGCCCTGATCGAAGCCATGCGCTTTAATCAGGTGCAGGCCGGCTTTTTCTCCAGCTCGTCGGGCCTTGAGGCTGTCAAACGCGCTCAGGCCGAGGTGTTCGCGCATAACACCAATCCTGATGGGACCGACGGCTATACCAGCGTCGTTATCGTGCCCAAGGATTCGAAGGTGACGGTTGCCGATATCCTGAAGTGCGACCACAAGCTCAATTTCGGCATGGGTGACGTCAAGTCGGCTTCCGGTACGATCGTGCCAAAGGCCTTCCTGTTCCTGCCTGCCAAGGTCGATACCAACAATTGCTTCAAGACGGTTAAGTCCGGCTCGCACGGCGTCAACATCGAAAGCGTGGCAGCGGGCGTGCTGGACGCGGCCACGGCCAATTCCGATGCGCTGAACGAGTTGCGCGACACGCCAGAGGGCCAGGCCAAACTCGCCAAGATCAGGATCATCTGGCAGTCGCCGATGATCCCGAAGGGCGTGATTGTCTATCGTTCGGATCTCGATCCGGCCGCCAAGGAAAAGATTCGCTCCTTCTTCCTGTCCTATGGCACGGGCACGGGCCCCGAAGCGGACCGTCAGCGCGCCAACCTGCGCGCTTTCCAGTGGGGGCCGATGCGCCCCAGCGACGCCAACTATCTCCTGCCGGCGCGGCTGATGGAAGCACGTGTTGCGCTTCAGGAAGCGCAACTGGCCAATGACGAAAAGGCTGCGGCTGCGGCCCAGGCTGAAATCACAGCGGTCGAGAAGCAGCAGGCAAAGCTGGCATCGCCGACCGCGCCTGCCGACGCGCCGGCGGCTCAGTAAAGGATTATCATGGCTTCGGTTTCAGACGATCGCGGGATTCTTGCGCCGCCGACAGCGCCGCTGATGACGCGTCTGGCGAACCTTCTGGTTCTGCTGGTCGTCGGGTCGTTGTTCATCATCAGTTTCCAGGGCGCCGGTATCCCGGGCCTGCATAAGCTGGTGACCAACTCAGCCAATACCGGCAACTATCTCAAGGACTTTCTGCGTCCGGACTTTGGTGATTGGAAGCTCTACGTCACCCGGATGTGGCAGACGATCGAGATCGCGATCTGGGCGACGGGTTTATCGATCCTTGTGGCGGTGCCTTTGAGCTTTTTGTGTTCGCGCAACATTGTTCCTGGCTGGATTATGCAGCCGATGCGCGGTCTGACAGCCTTGATGCGTGCCTTTCCCGACATCGTTCTGGGTACGGCCTTTATCGTCGCGGTTGGACCCGATCCACTGGCCGGCGTGCTGGCTTTGACGATCAGCAATGCAGGGACTCTCGCCAAGCTGTTTTCGGAAGCCGTGGAGAATATCGAGACGGCGCCGGTTGAAGGCGTTCGGGCAACGGGTGGTTCCAAGCTGCATGAAATTATCTGGGGTGTCGTGCCTCAGGTGGCGGCTTTGTGGACCTCGTTCGCACTGTATCGGTTTGAGTCGAATGCGCGTTCGGCCACGGTGCTGGGCCTTATCGGCGCCGGCGGCATTGGTCAGTTGCTGTTCGATAACCTGAATGGCTTTGCCTACAGCCAGGTGTCGGCCATTGCGCTGATCATCGTTGTGGCTGTGACGCTGATCGATATTCTGTCGCAGCAGATACGCAAGCGACTGGTGTAGGCTTGAGGCCTAAGAACGCTTTAAAAGTAAAAAGCCTGGCCTCTATAAGGCCAGGCTTTTTATTTGGTATCAGTAAGGCTTATGGGGCCGCAGGCCCCAAGTCCCATTAGCTTAGCCGTGGCCGGCGAAACCGAACCACCACACCAGGCCGCCGACGCCGACCACCACGCGCCACAGGGCGAAGAAGCCATAGCCGCGTTGCTGCACGAAGCTGATAAACGGCTTGATGACCAGCAGGGCGGAGATAAAGGCAACGATAAAGCCGATGGCGACAATGATATAACGGTCAGACGTCATCAGCTTGTAGCTGTCGGCGAATTCGACGGCAAAAGCGCCGATCATGGTCGGGATGGCCAGGAAGAAGGAGAATTCTGCGCCGGCCTTCTTGTCGACCTTGCACACCATGGCGCCAATCAGGGTCGATCCCGACCGCGACATGCCCGGGATGATGGCCAGGCACTGAAACAGGCCGATGGCCAGCGATGTCTTCCAGCTTAGCTTCTGGGCATCGTCGTGCACAGGCTGGGGCGCGTACTTATCGACCGCCCACAAGGCCACACCGCCAACGATCAGGGCGCCGCAGATCAGCGGGATATTATCGAAGAAACCCGCCAGCAGGCCCGACTTCTTCATGATGACGCCGATGATGACAGCCGGGAAGAAGGCGACCAGGACGCTGATGGCGAATTGGCGGGATTCAGCCGAGGTTGGCAGGGTAATGACCGCCTTCCATAGGCGGGCGAAGTAGAGCACCACGACAGCCAGGATGGCGCCCAGCTGAATCATGACGGTGAAATTGCCGCCCGGGTCCTGGAATTTCATCGCCTCTTCCGCCAGCAGCAGGTGCGCGGTGGAAGACACGGGAAGGAATTCTGTGAGCCCTTCGATGATGCCCAGCAGTACGGCCAGTAAATAGTCCATGTTTTGCCCTCGAGGTGATTAAGCCGTCTTAGAGCAAAACGTGGACCAAGTTAATTAGCAACCGCAATATTTTCGTCGAACTCGGGATCAGCCAGGGCGGGGGCTACGCCGATATAGCGCAGGCGAGCCTTGGGCGCTGAGCCGGTGTGGACCTGCTCGATGGCGTGGGCCAGCCAGCCGGCGCTGCGGCCAATGCCATAAAGGGTTACAGGGGCTTCGCGCGGTAGATCGAGGTGGCGGCCGATCAGGGCCAGGGCCAATGACATGCCGACCGGCTGACCCGTCAGGTCTTCACCGACCTTCAGGATGGTCTTCAGGTCTTCGCCGATGTGCGGTGCGGCATTGATCAGGTTGCGCGCCCGCAGATATTCCGACGGTGCGTGGTCTTTTTCAAAGCCCGGCAGTTCCAGGCCCTGGTTGAGCAGGGTGCGGGCGACAAGCTGTGGGTTGCCTGAGCGGCGGACCTGGGTGACGTACAGTTCGGCGCGTGAAATGCGGGCGCCGAGACGCGGACCCATGACGGTGGCAAACCCGGCCATCAGCGGCACGGCTAGCGGACCCATAGACGCCGCGGCGCTGCGCACGGCGAGGGTCGACTCGTCGAGGCCGACATCGGCGCAAAGGACCAGGGCGCGACGCAGCAGGTCGATGTCGCGGTTCTCATAAACCTTCCAGGCACGCGCCAGGCGCTGATGGAAGAACAGGCGCGGCCCGCCATTGGTGACCGAATCGACCATTTCATTGATCAGGCTGGCGGCTTCGAGGTTCAGGTCGCGATCCGGATTGATGTCCGGCTGGGCGTCCTCTTCAATACGGCGGCTGAGCACGGAAAAGACACGCAGGCGCGGCCCGCCGGGAAAGTTGACGTCCGGGCGCGGCTTCAGCGGCCCAAACGGGTTCTGGCTGGCGCTCTGCCACAGCAGGGCGGCGACGGCTTCGAAATTTTCACTGTCGGCCAGGGCCACGCAGTCGCGGCCGCGATAATAGTGACGGCCGTTGAGGGTCAGCGAGATTTCGCTGTCGATGGCCGCTTCGCCGCGTGTGATGGTGCCGCCGCTTAAGGCAGGAACCGCCGGCAGCATGGGCTGGCCCGTGCGCTGGCCCGGCATCCGGCCGGGGGCACGGCGCGACAGCCGCTCGACGTCGTCCAGCGCATAAAGGCTCTTGCGCGGATGGCTGGGGTCACTTTTGGCCGCGATGCGCTGACGGCTCACATAGGCGTAGAGCGTCTGCGGCTTCACTTCCAGGCGCTGCAGCGCCTCTGTGCGGCTGATCCAGATACGAGACATGGGCACACCTTCGATGTTCACCACGACAAGACTCCGCGAATGAGGCGGTTTATTGTCAAGATTGATTCTGCGCTGCACCCTATGCCGATTTGGCCGGCGTTGACACGCGCTATTTACCTTTTATTAACAGTTTAAGACGCTTGCCATTTTGCGGTGCAGAACGGCCCTGTTTGCGATGGAGAAAAGCCATGTTACACAAGGACATGAGCGCATCGCGGAGCACACAATCGGGCACGATTTCGCCGGTACTACTGGCGTCGATCCTGTCTGTGGCCGTGGCAAGCATACTGACGATTACCAAGACACTCGTGCTCTACCTGTCGGGATCGCCTTCAGTCCTGGCCTCGCTGACGGATTCAGCCCTGGACCTGCTGGCTTCGGTGGCCACCCTGTTCGCCGTTCGGTATGCTCGTACGCCACCCGACAAGGAGCATCCGTTCGGCCACGGCAAGGCCGAAGCCTTCAGCGCTCTGTTTCAGGCGGCTTTGGTCTTTGCGTCGGCGGCGATCATCCTGCAGGAATGTTTTCGCGACCTTGCCAACCCGCATCCGGCGCGCGCCTCGGGTCTGTCCCTGGCTGTACTTGTGCTGTCCATAGCCCTGACGGCTGTACTGGTCTGGTTTCAGAACCGGGCTCTCCGCGCAGAAAATTCGGTCGCTGTACACGGCGACCGCATGCACTACCTGACCGATTTTGCGACCAATATCGTTGCCATTATCGGTGTCGGCCTGGCGGCCCTGGGAATGCACCTGTTCGACGCCATCGCCGGTGTCCTGATGGCGGCCTGGTTCGTCTGGGGGGCCGTTGGCGTCCTGCGTGAGGCGTCAGGACACCTTATGGACAAGGCGCTCGACGACAAGGATGTTGCGGCGATCCGCAGATTGACGCTTGAAGATGCGCGGGTGCTCGGTGTCCACGACCTGCGCACGCGCCAGGCCGGGCCTTACGTACTGATTCAGATGCACGTCGAGCTCGATCCGCTATTGACCTTGGATGCTGCCCACAGGATCATCATCGCGGCGGAAAACAGGCTCATTGAGGTCTACCCGAATGCCGATATAATCATCCATCCTGATCCGAGGGGGCTTGCCGAACCGCATACAGGCGTGTTTCAGGATAGTCCGCCTTCGGAACAGGCGCAGGGATAACGCCAAAGGGACCTTGGATGACCGCCTATTCGCGCCAGCTCTACCATTTCGCCTTCGATCCCCATTCCCGCGCCGTCCGTCTGGCGCTCGGCGAAAAGAAGCTGGCATTTGAGGAAACCAATGTCCGCTACTGGGAGCCGGATGATAACATCTTGCGCCTGAACCCATCGGGCCTGCTGCCGATCCTGGTGGAAACGCCTGAGCCCGGCTCGATCGGCCAGACGCACAAGGTGTGCGAAGACCGCGCCATCCTGGAGCATCTCGACGAGTGCTACAAGGAGCCGGTGCTGTGGCCTTCCAATGTCAATGAACGCGCCGAAGCGCGCCGGCTGGTCGGTTGGTTCGACCGCAAGTTCGATTATGAGGTCAATGCGCTATTGCTCCACGAAAAGATGGAGAAGCGGCTGATGGGGCGCGGGGCGCCGGACATCGCTTCGATGCGCGCCGGCCGCGAAGCCTTGAAGGACCATCTGCGCTATTTCGAAAGCCTGCTTCAGGTACGCAACTGGTTGGCGGGGCATTCCCTGTCCAATGCCGATTTCGCCGCAGCCGGTCAGCTGAGCGTGCTCGACTATCTCGATGAGATCAACTGGTCGCGTTACCCGGCGCTCAAGACGTGGTACATGGTCATCAAGTCGCGGCCCTGCTTCCGGCCGCTGCTGAACGACAAGATGCCGGGTGTGCCGGCGTCGGCGCATTACCGGGAGCTGGATTTTTAGAGCATGCGTCGAAAAAGTGGAAACCGGTTTTTCGTATTAAGCATGCGACCACTAAAAAACCTAGACCGTGCAGCGTTTCCTTTAAAACGCAGCACGGTCTAGGCCCCATGGGCGCGCCTTTTCAACCCCGTACTGACTTAGGCGAGGCGATCCGTCAGGAGGCCTTGGCGCTTGGTTTTTCGGCTGCGCGCTTCGCTGCCTTGCCCGAAGTGTGGGACGCGGCCGACCGCTTGACTGCCTTTATCGACGCGGGTTTCCACGGCGAGATGCAGTGGATGGAAGAGACGCATGAGCGTAGGCGCCACCCACGCAATATGTGGGACGACGCCAAGGGCGCTTTGGTCCTGGCCTATAATTACGGTCCGGATAGCGATCCGCGCGAGGGGCTGGCGCATCCCGAGACCGCCAATCTCAGCGTCTATGCGCGCGGCGACGACTATCACGAACTGATCAAGAAGAAGCTGAAAAGCCTGGCAACCTGGATCGTGGCGCAGACGGGTTGTGAGCTGAAGGTCTTTGTCGATACGGCGCCGTTGATGGAAAAACCACTGGCGCAACTGACGGGTCTTGGCTGGCAGGGGAAGCATACCAACCTGGTGTCGCGCGAACTGGGCTCGTGGTTCTTTCTGGGAGTCATTCTGTTTGACAGGGTATTGGGCGACGATGGACCTGAGCGCGATCACTGCGGATCGTGTTCGGCGTGTCTCAATGCCTGTCCGACCGATGCCTTTGTCGGGCCGTACCAGCTGGATGCGCGCAAATGCCTGTCCTACCTGACGATTGAACTGCGTGGCCCGTGGCCTGAGCCGTTTCGGCACCAGATGGGCAATCGGATCTATGGCTGCGATGACTGTCTGGCGGCCTGCCCGTGGAACAAGTTTGCTGTTGCTGCGCAGGATATGAAATTACAGGCGCGCGAAGGTTTTACCGGGTTGAAGCTGACCGAGTTGACCCGGCTGACCGATGTGGAATTCCGGGCACTGTTCAGCAAATCGGCGATCAAGCGGATCGGGCGGGAATCCTTTCTGCGCAATGTGAATTATGCGCTGGGTAATGCCGGTAAGACTTCGCAGGATCCGGAAATTGAGGCGGCACTACTGCAGGGTTTGGCCGATGAAAGTGCTGCGGTGCGGGGGGCTGCGGTGTGGGGGTTGAAGCAAGCGTTGGGGGAGGAAAGGTTTCTCGACTTGAAAGCTATTCGTCTGCTTGAAGAAACAGATGAAGCCGTTCGAGCGGAATGGAAAGGCGAATATGCACGTTGACACAAGCCCCTCACCCCAGCCCTCTCCCCTCAAGAGGGGAGAGGGGGCTAAAGATTGGGCGAGTGCGCTTTTAAGTCCCCTCTCCCTGTTTACGGGGAGAGGGTTAGGGTGAGGGGCATGCCGTCAGAGACACAGACATCAACCTTTAGCCTGATCATCCTGAGCTATAACAGCGGCGCCTATATCGAACGCTGTCTCGACGCCGCGACCGCATTGGGTGCCGACGAAATCATCCTGGCCGATAATGGCTCATCCGACATGGACCTAGCCGGGCTGCGGGCGAAGTACCCAGCCATAAAAATCATCGATAACGGCGGCAATCTCGGTTTCGCTGAAGGCAATAACCGCGCCGCAACTCAGGCAACCGGCGAGTGGATGGGCTTTATCAATCCCGATGCCTTTGCCGACGCCAACTGGCTCGATGCCATGCGCACAGCCATCGCGGCGCATCCCGAAACAGCCATGTTCACGGCCTTGCAGATCGAGGACAATAACGCCTCAAAGCTGGACGGCCTCGGCGACAGTCTGACCTTTTTCGGTTTCCCCTATCGGTCAAGTTTTGGTCAACGACTGCCGGAAAATGTGCGAGCCCGCGAAACCTTTTCACCGTGCGGTGCGGCCTTTGTCATCCGCGCCGATCTTTACAGAGAACTGGGCGGCTTCGATGCGCGCTTCTTCTGTTACTGCGAAGACGCCGATCTCGGTTTCCGCGCGCGCCTGCTGGGCCACACCTGCCGCCTGGTGCCCGAAGCCCGCATCCGCCATATCGGGTCGGCCGCCACGGGCGTGCGTTCCGACTTCGCCCTCTATCACGGCTATCGCAACCGCATCTGGCTCTACGCCAAGAACATGCCGCTTCCGCTCCTACTCCTGACCTTGCCGATTCACGTCGTGGTCACATGCGTCGGCGCCGTCAAGGATACACTGAAAGGCAAGGGCGGACAGGTCTGGCGTGCCATCCGTGACGCCTTCGTCGGCATGGGACCAATTCTTCGCGACCGCAAAAAAATTCAGGCGTCACGACGAATCGGCGCTTTACGGCTGGCGAAAGTTTTGACATGGAACCCTTTGACGATTGCCCGTCGTGGCTAAGTGATCGGGCGCCCCTTAAAATTTTCAGGATGTCCGCATGACCAACACTGCCCTCGACGCCCTCAAAACCCAGGCCTTTGTCGATAACAACGCCCGCATCGTCGATCAGTTCCGTACCGATCCGGAGCGCCTGGCGCGCATGAGCCTCGACATCTGCGGCCTCTATATCGACGTCTCCAAGCAAAGCTGGTCGAAATCCGGCTTTGACCGCGCGATCGAGCTGTTCGAAAAGTCGGGCGTGACCGAAGCCCGCGAGCGGATGTGGACCGGCAAGGCGATCAACGTTTCCGAAGACCGCGCGGTGCTGCACGTTGCCCTGCGCGACAACGACGCCGAGAACAAGCGCCTGCGCGGCGATGAGATCGCTCACGACGTCAAGTCGGCGCGCGACGCCATGCGCGACTATGCCGGCGCCATCCGTTCGGGCATCATCACCGGCGCGACCGGCAAGCCCTTCAAGACCATCATCCATATCGGCATCGGCGGCTCCGACCTCGGGCCGCGTCTGGTTTTCCAGGGCCTGACGGCGCTGAACCCGCAGATCGATATCCGCTTTGTTGCCAATGTCGATGGCTCGGAACTGGCCTTGGCCTTGGCCGGCCTCGACCCGGCTGAGACGCTGGTTATCGCTGTGTCCAAGACCTTCACGACGCAGGAAACGCTGGCCAACTTCCTCGCCGCCCGCGACTGGCTGGTCAAGGGGCTCGGCGAAGAGGGCGCGAAAAAGCACCTGGCCGCCGTCTCGGCCGCGCCCGACAAGACCGGCGCCTTCGGCATCGCGCCTGACCGCGTCTTTGGCTTCAAGGACTGGGTCGGCGGCCGATATTCGCTGTGGTCGGCCGTGTCGCTGTCGGTCATCATCGCGCTGGGCTACGACATCTATGAGCGCCTGCTGGTCGGTGCCCGCCAGATGGACCAGCACTTCCTGACCGCGCCGTTCAACAAGAACGCCCCCATCTTGCTGGCGGCCGCGCAAGTTTATAACCGCATCGGCCTCGACCGCCCCAGCCGCGCCGTCATCCCTTACGTCCATCGCCTGCGCCGCCTGGCCGCCTTCCTGCAACAGCTGGAGATGGAATCGAACGGCAAGCGCACCTCGCCGCACGGCGACCTGCTGGGTCTGAAGACCAGCCCTGTCGTCTTCGGCGATGAAGGCACCAACGCCCAACACGCCTTCTTCCAGATGCTGCACCAGTCCGAAGACGTCGTGCCGCTGGAATTCATCGCCGTTCAGTCGAACGCCGAAGCCTCCGACGACATGCAGAAGAAGCTGTTGTCGAACGTGATCGCCCAGGGCGAGGCCTTCATGGTCGGCAAGTCGATTGAAACCTCGGAAGCCGAGTGCCGGTCCTTAGGCTTCGACGACGCCAAGACTGCCCAGATCGCACCGCAGAAGGTCTGCCCGGGCAACAAGCCCTCGACCCTGGTCCTGCTCGATGCACTGACACCGGAAACGCTTGGTGCTTTGCTGGCGCTCTATGAGCACAAGACCTTTGCTGAGGGCATCGTCATGGGCCTGAACAGCTTCGACCAATGGGGCGTGGAATTGGGCAAGACCCTGGCCAGCGCGGTTCTTAAGGATTTCGCTGCGGCTGAGCCCGCGGAGCACGATCCGTCAACGGCTGCCCTGATTGCACGCGTCAAGGCCTAGGTTTCGTAAAGTTCATTTGTAAGTTTTCCACGCCTCTGGCTACTAATTGGTCGAGAGGGAGAAACCTGCAATGACCATGACCCGCCGCACCGCTGCTGGAGGCCTGATCCTGGCCTCCAACCTCTTGGGCTTATCTGTGCGCGCTGCCGAGCCGCCATCGCCGGATTTGATTGGCACGTGGTCGGGACGGCTGAATGTCGGGGCGGTGTCGTTGCGCCTGCGCCTGGTCGTCAGCGATGCCAACACAGCGAAGGTTATCAGTCTCGATCAGGGCAATGCCGAGATTCCAGCCAGCAAGGTCGCACTGAGCGGCACATCGATCGTGCTGGAGTTCAAGGCCATCGGTGGCAAGTTCGAAGGCAAGCTGAAAGGGCGCGACATAATCGAAGGCGTATTCACGCAAGGCAGCCCCATACCGATCACCATGAAGCGCGGCGAGGCGATAGACGATGCGCCGCCCGCCGAGCCCCTGACCCAGGCGATTCTCAACGACGCCCGCCGCAATGTGCGCGCTCCCGGCATGATCGCTGGCTGGGAGAAGCGCGGCGGCACCCAGATTATTCTGTGTGATGGCGACCGGTCGGCCGAAGCCAATATCCCGGTCACGGTGGGGGACCAATGGCACTGGGGCTCGATCACCAAGTCGATGACGGCGACCATCGCGGCGCGTATGGTCGAAGCCGGAAAGATCAAATGGACCAGCACGGTCGGCGAAGTTCTGGGTCTTAAAGGCAAGATCCGCGACGAATATAAGGCAGTCACCCTGCTGCATCTGATGAGTCATCGCGCCGGCCTTCAACCCAATCTCGATATGGCGGCCATGCTGCTCTATACGCGCGACGCGCTGCCCGATGCGCGTGCCGAGCGTCTGCGTTATGCGCTGGCGGCGCTTGACCAGAAGCCGGCCGCCGGATTGGCGGAACAGATGATCTACAGCAATAACGGCTTCATCGTCGCCGGCGCCATGCTGGAAGCCGTGACTGGCAAGCCATGGGAGGCGCTGATCAAGGCCGAACTGTTCGGGCCTCTGGGGCTCAAAAGTGCCGGCTTCGGTGCACCTGGCACCATGGGCAAGGTCGATCAGCCGTTTGGCCATATGGTGCAGGGCGAGCGCCGTGTGCCGGCCAAGGTCGGACCGGGCGCCCTGAACGACAATCCGACAGCGCTGGGGCCCGCGGGACGCGTGCATATGTCGGTCGGCGACATGCTGACCTATCTGGCGGCGCATCGCGACCAGCCGGAAAGCTTCCTCAAGCCAGATAGCTGGGCGAAACTGCACACGCCGCCGTTCGGTGGCGATTATGCGCTGGGCTGGATCGTCAAGGGCGACGGCACGCTGTGGCACAACGGCTCCAACACCGTGTGGTATGGCGAAGTCTTGTTTAATCCTAAGACGGGTATAGCGGCGGCAGCCTGTGCGAACGACGCGGCGCCGCCGACGCAATTGGCTGTCGCCAAGGTGATCAGCGGAGCCGTCACGGCCGGATTGAGCTAGCCGGCATTGACCGGGCGCGCTATCCGCCGTTTAATATCGGAAAACAGGCGAGTGACGTGCCCGGACAATCCCATAAACCCACGGTCGGCGGCGGCGCCAAGAAGGTGCTATATGCGCTGCAAACCGCGACGCGCATCGGGCTCGACAACACCGCCAAGGCGCTGACGGCCAAGAATACCTGCAAGGCCTGCGGTCTCGGCATGGGCGGCCAAAAGGGCGGGATGACCAACGAGTCCGGCGACTTCCCGTCGGTGTGCAACAAGTCGATCCAGGCGCAATCGACCGATATCCAGCCGGGCATTCCGCTCGAGGTCCTGACCCATCCACTGGCTGACCTTCAGGAATTGGACGGCCACGAACTGGAGCACCTCGGGCGGCTGGCCTTCCCGATCTACAAGCCCAAGGGTGCCGACCGCTTCGAAGCCATCGACTGGAACGCGGCGCTCGATCTGGCTGCAGCGCGGTTCAAGGCGACATCGCCCGACCGCAGCTTCTTCTACTCATCGGGCCGGTCATCGAATGAAGCGGGCTTCGTGCTGCAACTGCTGGCGCGGGCCTATGGCACCAACAATGTCAACAACTGCTCCTATTATTGCCACCAGGCGACAGGCGTAGGGTTGGGCACCACCATCGGCACCGGCACGTCGACGGTCGAGCTGGAAGACCTTGATCGCTGCGACTTCGTGCTGGTTGTCGGCGCCAACCCATCGTCCAACCACCCGCGCTTTATCCACAAGCTGAAGGGCGTGCGCGATCGCGGCGGCGAGGTCGTCATCCTCAACCCGGCCAAGGAGCCGGGGCTGGTCCGCTTCGCCATTCCGAAAAGCCCAAGGTCGATGCTGAAGGGTGGCGACTATATCGCCTCGGATTACCTGCAACCGCGCATTGGCTCGGATCTGCCGCTGCTGAAAGGTTTGGCGAAAGCTGTGCTGGAAGCGGGCGCGCAGGACGACGGGTTTATCGCCGGCCATACGCTGGAGTTTGAAGCTTTCCGCGATGATATCGCCGCGACGCCGTGGTCGGAAATCGAGGCGCGGACAGGACTGGCGCAAGCCGATATCGTCCGCGTGGCGGCACTCTACGCCAAGGCCAAGGAGGCTGTCATCGCCTGGGGCATGGGCGTTACCCATCACCTGAACGGCAGCGACAATGTCGAATATATCGCCAACCTGGCCCTGCTTCGCGGTCAGATCGGCCGGCCGGGGGCGGGGCTGCTGCCTCTGCGCGGCCATTCCAATGTTCAGGGCATCGGTACGATCGGCGTCAAACCGGTACTGGCCGCTGAGGTCCTGAAACGCATGGAAGAGGCGTTCGACATCGAGCTTCCGAAGGGCGGCGGCATGGACACTATGTCGTGCATGCAGGCGGCGCACGAGGGCCATATCGACGCGGCGATGCTGATGGGCGGCAATCTCTATGAGGCCAGTCCCGACAGCCGTTTCGCCGGTGAGGCGTTTGCGCGTATCGGCTTCAAGCTGTACCTGACCACCACGCTCAATCGCGGTCATGTCAACGGTCTGGGTAACGGCGAAGTGCTGATCCTGCCGGTGACAGCGCGTGACGAGGAATGGCAGCCGACGACGCAGGAATCGATGTTCAACTTCGTCCGCCTGTCCGACGGCGGCATAAGGCGCTTAGGGACTGTGCGGCCGGAAAGCGATATCCTGTGCGATCTGGCGACGCGTATGCTCGATACGCCGATCGACTTTCAGGCCTTCAAGCAGCACCGCACTATTCGTGAAGCCATTGCCCGCATCGTACCGGGCATGGAGGATCTGGCCGATATCGATGTGGCGCGGCAGGAGTTTCATGTCCGTGGCCGGCTGCTGCACACACCCGACTTTCATACGCCGTCGGGCAAGGCGCACTTTGTCGTCCGGCCGCTGCCGCAGCGCCAAGAGGCTGAACTGCTGCTCAGCACGATCCGGTCGGAAGGCCAGTTCAACACCATCATCTATGAGCGTACCGACAGCTATCGCGGCAAGATCGGCCGCTGGAGCGTCATGATGAATGCCGATGACATGCTGGCGCGCGGGATCAGCGACGGCGATATGGCGACCGTCGAATCCGATCATGGCGTGATGGAAGATGTGAAGGTGCATGCCTTTGACGTGGCGCGCGGTGGTGTCCTGGCCTACTTTCCGGAAGCCAATGTGCTGACCGGCACGCACGTCGATCCACGCAGCAAGACACCGGCGTTCAAGGCGACACCGGTGCGGATACGCTGACTACTTGCCTTTGACACCCAGCAGCTGGATACGGAAGATCAGAGTGCTGTTAGGCGGAATTTCGCCCATATCGGCTTCGCCATAGGCCTGACTGGGGGGCGTATAGAGCATGACTTCATCACCCGCTTTCAGCAATGGGATGACTTCCTGCCACGCCGGTACGAGGCGGCCAAGCGGAAACTCGGCGGGCTGATTGCGGGCATAGGACGAATCGAAGACGTGTCCGTTCAGCAGCTTGCCCTCGTAATTGATCGTGACCGTGTCGCTGACCAGGGGTTGTGGGCCGGGGGCCGCGGCGCGCGACACGACCTTGTACATCACGCCCGACGGCAGGACGATCATGCCGGGTTCCTTGGCGCGATCGGCCAGGAACTTTTCGCCTTCGACCAGGTTGGCGGCGGCCATGGAGGTCTGGGCGGCTTCGCGTGCAGCCATTTCCTGTTCGATCTTGTCCATGGATTCACCACAACCGGTAAGCGCCATCGCCATCGCGGCGGTGGGGAGGAGGAAGAGTTTGCGCGCCATATTACTGCTGACCGATGCTGAAGAGACGGACGCGGAAGATCAGGGTCGAGTTGGGCGGGATGTCCGGGCTCATGTCGCGTTCGCCATAGGCTTCAGACGCCGGTGTATAGAGGATGATCTCGTCGCCGACATGCATCTGCGGGATCGCCTGCTGCCACGCGGGAACCAGACGGCCGAGCGGGAAGGTGGCCGGTTCGTTGCGGGCGTAGGATGAATCGAAGACGCTGCCGTTGATCAGCTTGCCTTCGTAATGAAGGGTCACAACGTCCTGGACGGTCGGTTGCGCGCCCGGGTTCTTGGAGCGCGAGATGACGCGGTACATGACGCCCGACGGTAGCTTGACGACGCCCGGCTGCTTTTCGACCTTGGCCAGGAAGTCCTGGCCGGTCTTCAGGTTCTCTTCGGCGGTTTGGGCGATTGCCGCGGGCGCGACGAGTGCCAGAGACAAATTCAATACTTTAATCCATGCGGATCGCATAACCTGTGCTCCTGAGGGCTTCTGCAATTTCAAAGGCGTGGGCGGGGCCTTGGGTTTCGACCATGATATCGAACTCGGCGCCCTTGGCAGGCACGTCGAGAACCAGGCGGTTGTGCGCGACATCGACGATATTGCCCCCTTTGCTGGCGATGGCCGCGGCCATCAGCGACAGCATGCCGGGGCGATCGTCGCCCAGGATTCGATAGGTGACAAGCCGTTTTTCACGTACCAACTCACGTTGTAACACGCTGGCCAGAAGGCGCAGGTCGATATTGCCGCCGCACAGGATCAGGCCGGCCTTGCGGCCCTGGAAACGTTCTGGGAAGCGCATGACGGCAGCGAGGCCAGCGGCGCCGGCGCCTTCGGTCACGGTCTTTTCGATATTGATGAAGGCGGCGACGGCGCGTTCGAAATCGGCTTCGTCGATGACCAGGACGTCGTCGACCAAAGGATTGGCAATGGCGAAGGGGATGTCACCCACGCCCTTGACGGCGATGCCTTCGGCAATGGTCGAGCCGCCGGTGGGCAGGTCAAGGCCATTACGGCGGGCGTGGAAGGACGGGAACATGGCGGCTTCGACGCCGATGATCTGGATCGACGGCTTGATGGTCTTGGCGGCAAGGGCGATGCCGGCGATCAGCCCGCCACCGCCGATCGGTACGACCAGGGTGTCAAGCTCGGGCGCCTGTTCCAGCATCTCGATGGCGATGGTGCCCTGCCCGGTGAGGACGGCGTTGTCGTCGAAGGCGTGAACGTAGACGCCGCCGGCCTTTTGGCACAGGTCGATGGCGTGAGCCGAGGCCTCGTCATAGGTCTCGCCTTCGATGACAACTTGTGCACCAAAGCCTTGCGTCTTCTGCATTTTGACGAAGGGCGTGCCCTTGGGCATGACGATGGTGGCGGGGATGCCGAGACGCCGGGCGTGATAGGCCAGGCCTTGGGCGTGATTGCCGGCCGACGCCGTATAGACGCCGCGTGCGCGTTCGGCGTCGCTTAACTGCAGCAGCTTGTTGAGGGCGCCGCGTTCCTTGAAGGTCGAGGTGTATTGCTGGTTCTCGCCCTTTAGCCACAGCGCAATGCCCGTTGCATCGGTAAGCCTCTGCGAGAAGGTGCAGGGAGTACGGACGACGTGGCCATCAATGCGGCTTGCAGCCGCCTGGATATCGGCAAAGGTAACGCTCATGGCGGCCTCCTTAACAGAGGTGAGGGGTCAGACAAAGAACAACTTATGAGGTGCAGGAGGCCGGGCCTCCTGGATATAATTTCCGTTGAAACTTATTTTCAGAATTTGTCTCTGAATTTTTCCATCTGACGAATTTTATCGCATATTTTCTGATTTCTTACGCGAATGATGGGCAGTTTTGCTCTAGAAATGCCGGATGATTTTTTATTGAGGCCGCCCCATGCCAAATTCCGTCAAAAATTTCGCATCTCCCGCATCGCACGGCTTTGTGCGTGTCGCCTGCGTGACGCCGAAAGTGCATATTGCCGATCCAACGGCGAACCTGGCCGAACATCTCGACCTGGCGCGGCGTAGTGAAGCTGCCGGTGCCGACCTGGTCGTGTTTCCGGAACTGAGCCTCACGGGATATACGCTCGACGACCTGTTCATGCAGGAACTGGTGATCGACGCGGCGAAAAAGGCACTGGATGAGCTGATCCGGGAATCGACGCATATCCGCACCGTCATGGTCGTCGGCGCGCCGCTGCGTATTCTCGAAGCCGTCTATAACTGCGCTATCGTCATCCATCGCGGCCGGGCACTGGGTGTGGTGCCGAAATCCTTCCTGCCGAACTACCGTGAATTCTATGAGAAGCGCTGGTTTGCGACGGCGTTCGACCTCAAGACCGGCTTCGTGACGCTGAACCAGCAGGCAACGGCGGTAGGCGTCGATCTGGTTTTTCAGGCGACGGGGTTCGAGGCTTTCCGGTTTGGCGTCGAAATCTGCGAAGATATGTGGGCGCCGGTGACACCATCGACGCGGCTGGCGCTATCGGGCGCGCATCTGATCGTCAACCTGTCGGCCTCGCCGGTGACGGTCGGCAAGTCCCGAACGCGCAAACGTATATGCGCGGCGATCTCGGAACGGCTGATGTGCGCCTACGCCTTTACGGCGGCGGGGCCGGGGGAATCGACGACGGACCTGGCCTGGGACGGCCAGTCACTGATCTATGAGATGGGCGACCTGCTGGCCGAAGGCGAGCGCTTTCACTCCGGCACGTTGACCCTGGCGGATGTCGATGTGGAACGCATTGCCTCGGAACGCCTGCGCACCGGCACCTTCAACGATGCGCGAAAGGGCGAGGACGTCGTGCCGCGTCCGCTGTTGTTTGCCTGTGAGCCGCACGGTCTGACCGATTTCCATCGCGACGTGCCGCGCTTCCCGTTCGTCCCGGTCGAAGCCGGCCGACTGGATGAAGACTGCTATGAGGCCTTTAATATCCAGGTCCACGGCCTGATGCAGCGGCTGGAAAGCACGGGCACGAAGAATCTGGTCATCGGTATCTCTGGCGGACTGGATTCGACCCATGCCGTGATCGTCGCCTGCAAGGCCTTCGATCGCCTTGGCATTCCGCGCGCCAATATCCACGGCTACACCATGCCCGGCTTTGGCACGACGACGGGTTCGAAGAACGATGCGCTTCGGCTGATGAAGGCGCTGGGGATAAGTGCAGAGACAATCGACATCCGCCCGGCGGCCAAACGCATGCTGATGGACATCAATCACCCCTTTTCGCGCGGTGAGAAGGTCTACGACGTCAATTTCGAGAATGTGCAGGCCGGTCTGCGTACCGACTTCCTGTTCCGGCTGGCGGGCGAGAAGCGCGGGTTTGTCGTCGGCACGGGCGATCTGTCCGAACTGGCGCTCGGCTGGTGTACCTATGGCGTCGGCGATCATATGAGCCATTACAATGTCAATTGCGGCGCGCCCAAGACGCTGATCCAGCATCTGATCCGCTGGGCGGCGGTCAAGGAGTTCGACGTGAAGACCGGCCGTATCCTGCAGTCTGTGCTTGAACGCGAGATTTCACCCGAACTGATCCCTGTCGAAGACGGCAAGTTGCAGAAGACCGAGGACAAGGTCGGGCCATACGAGCTTCAGGATTTTTCGCTCTACTATATCACCCGCTATGGTCTGCGGCCGTCCAAGGTCGCTTTTCTGGCGTGGCGGGCGTGGCGTGATGCCGCAGCCGGCGAATGGCCGGCTGATTTCCCCGAGGCCAAGCGCCGGGCCTATGACCTGGCCGAGATCAAGAAATGGCTTGAGATCTTTGTGTGGCGCTTTTTTGCCACATCCCAGTTCAAACGGTCTGCGGTGCCCAATGGCCCCAAGCTGATTTCCGGCGGTGCGCTGTCACCGCGCGGCGACTGGCGGATGCCGTCGGACGCCTCCGCAAAGCTGTGGCTGGAAGAGCTGCGTATAGGTGTACCGGACGGAGAGTAAAACATTCCATTATTACAATCATTTTTGCGCGAATATTTCCACAAACTCGCCTTTAACGACTTGTTAATTTGATAATGTCATGATTTCACAGTGAAAAGGGGCGGCGGCATACCGCGCAATCAGCGTCATTATGGTACAGTATAGGACGGTATTGCGGGGAGTATGACTCCGGTAGTTCTGCGGGTAATTCCTGGAACTACCGGTAATCCAACGATATTTTTACCCCTGCGGCCATCGTGACCCAAGGGTGGGAAAAACGGGGTCTGCAAGATGAAATCGCCTCTATGCAATCGTTTCTATAATTTATGTCTGATTAACCCTTTCGTTTTACTCATGGCCTCAGTTCAGTTAGTGAGGCTTACATCATGACAAAACGTCATCCGCGTTCCGAGGCTTATATAGCCGTTGCCGGAGCGCTTTTTTTATCCCTCTTATCTTTAGCGGCCGTACCCGCCCTTGCGGACGGCGCGCGTGAAATTCAGGTGGCAGGGCGCACCCTGACCTTCCTGGATGGCGGTCCCACCGGCAAGGTGGTCTTTGCAATCGTTTATGACTCTTCCAAGCCCGCATCTGTCGCCGAAAAGGACCAGATCATGGCCGCGCTCGGGTCCGGCATGGCCGCCGGTGGCGCTACCGTCGTCGGTAAACCTGTCGAAGCCGGCGCAGCCGCTTCCGCCGGTGATGTCGGCGCCTTCTATATGACCCAGGGCGTCAACTACGCCGCGGTCGGCGCCGTCGCCAAGAGCAAGAAGGCCCTGAGCATCAGCTCCGACATGGCCTGCGTCAAATCCGGCGCCTGCGTCATGGGTGTGGCTGCCACGCCCAAGGTCGAAATCGTCGTCAACTCGGCTACTGCCGCCGCCGTCGGCGCCAGGTTCAAGGCCGCCTTCAAAATGATGATCAAGGAAATTTAAGCGCCCGGCGCTTCGGAGTATATTCACATGCGTAAATTCTATACCCTCCTGTCGGCGGCCCTTGCCGCCCTGCCGTTCGTTGCCGGCGCCGCCGGCGCCCAGTCGATCGACTACGGTTCACTGGAAAGCCTGTTCGGCGAAGCCGTCACCACCTCGGCCACTGGATCACCCCAGCGTTCGACCGAAGTCCCGGTTGATATGACGATCATCTCGGCCGATGACATCAAACGCTCCGGCGCCCACGACCTGCAAACCCTGATCGGCCGCGTCCCGGGCATCGACGTCCTCAACTGGTCGACCTACGGTGCCGATGTCGGTGTGCGCGGCTATAACCAGCCAATGTCGCCGCGCCTTCTGGTGCTGATCAACGGCCGCCAAGTCTATCTCGACCACTATGGCTACACCGCCTGGTCGACCATCCCGGTACAGCTGTCGGAAATCCGCCAGATCGAAGTGGTCAAGGGCCCGAACGCCGCCCTGTTTGGCTTCAATGCCGTGTCGGGCGTGGTCAACATCATCACCTATAACCCGAAGTACGACTCTGTCAGCAGTGGTTCGGTCTCCGTCGCTTCGCGCAATGGCAAGGAAGCCTCGATCGTCTCCACGATCCGTCTGTCACCTAAGATTGCCGCCCGCGTCTCGGGCGGTATATCCAAGGCCGACGAATGGGCAGACACGGTCGGCCTGCTCGCTGTGCAGTATCGTGCCGAACCATCGCGCGCCAATATCAATGTCGATGCTGTAGCCTCATTGACGGAAAAGACCGAGCTGCGGTTTGAGTCTTCGCTGTCTAACGTCCAGGTCAATGACGCCGTGTCGAACTACGATCCGGCGGCCAGCAAGTACGTCACGGGTTCGGTCAAGGCCGACCTGACCTCCGACACGAAGCTTGGTCTGGTGACGGCAACCGCCTATCGCAACACCATGCGCAGCACCAGCGATATCGCCGGTACGGTCAGCCTGCGCAATACGATCTCGGTCATGAGCATCCAGGATCTGATCAAGGTCGGTCCGCACACCTTCCGCTTTGGCCTCGAGTCGCGCAACAACGAGATGGAAACGGCGCCGATCACCGGTGGCGAAGTCAGCTATAAAGTCCTGGCGCCGTCGGCCATGTGGAACTGGGCGGTTTCGGACACGTTCAGCACGGCCGTCGCCGTGCGTTCGGACAATCTGTCGCTGAAGCGCACGGGCACCTTCTCCCCCGGCTTCCCGCTGGCTGATAACGCCAACTGGGATCGTGACATAAGTGAGCTCAGCTTCAATGCTGGCGCTGTCTGGCGCCTGAGCGACAAGGACACGGTCCGCCTGATGACGGCGCGTGGTGTCCAGGCGCCGACCCTGATCGAACTGGGCGGCTTCCAGCTGGCCGTGCCGCAGCCCGGCTTCACCCTTGTTGTCATGGGCAATCCGTTCATCGAACCCAGCATCGTCAAGAACACCGAAGTCTCCTACGACCGCAACTTTGGCAAGGTGAAGGCCGGCATCAAGCTGTTCAGTCAGACGACCGACGGCGTCAAGGGCCAGCCTGGCGCCGCCGCTCTGTTCCAGATGCCGACGATGACGACCTATCCGGCCATCAGCTGGACCAATGTCGCCGATTCGAAGATGACCGGCTTTGAACTGTCGGCTTCGGGTACGTTCGGCGCCGGCTTCCACTGGAACGGCGACTACACGGCGACCGACGTCAAGGACACGGCCCTGGCCGGTCAGGACCTCACCGTCCTGCGCGCCAACTTCGCCGACATGACGCCGAAGAGCCGCGGCAACCTGAATGTCGGATGGACTGGCGGCAAGTGGAGCATCGATGCCTTTGTCCACCATACGGACGACTTCAAGTCCTTCGCCCCGCTGACCTACGTCCTGACGACGGTCCCGGCACACACCACTCTGGCCGCCAATGTCAATTACGACCTCGGTCACGCCATGACACTGTCGTTGAGCGGCAAGAATCTCGGCAATGCCAAGGTTCAGACCGCTGGCCTCAAGGTGCCGTCGACCGTTTACCTCTCGGTTAGTAAGCATTGGTAACCTTATTTCGCCGCCGGAGTTACACAGCCCCGGCGGCGGCTCATTCTGCTACAATTCCGATCGCGAGCACGTCATGACCTCCCCGTCACACAGCCAAAAGCCGAACTGGGCCCGTCCGTCGGACTGGCCGTTCATCTGGAAGTTCCTCGTCCCGTCTCTGGTGGCGATGGCCCTGATCGCCGTCCTGGCGACCGCCGCGACCATGGCCCTGCATTCGCAGACCAAACGCATGGACGCCGTCGTCAACGGCGCCATGGAAAACGCCTTGTTCCTGGGTGAGGTCCGTGCCGAACTGCGGGGCGATGCCCGCGATCTCTATAACGCCCTGGCCGCCCGCGCCGGCGGCGACACGACGACGGGCAGCGCGGCCTATACGGCCCAGATCGCTGAACGCCTCAAGGTACTGCAGGACAAGGTCAAGGCGCGCGCCGCCAAGGCGACCGACGCCGAGGACAAGAAGGCTTATGACGAACTGGGCAAGGAGATCGAAGGTCAGAAGGGGGCCATCGAGTTCGTGTCCTCCATGCTGGAAATCGACCTGAATGCCGCCATTTCCTTCCTGGGGCCTTACGCGGCTTCGGAACAGAATACCGATGCCATCGTGCAGAAGGTGCTGAAGCGCACCGACGAACGCGCCAAGGCCATGGCCGCCGAAAGCGTCAAGGGTGCGCAGAACGACACCATGCTGATCATCATTATTGCCGCCATTGCGGCCCTGGGCACCGGTGCTCTGGGTATCTTTATCGGCCGCTCGACCTCCAAGTCGATCAATGTCATTGCCGATGCCACGCACCGCCTGGCCGCTGCCGACATGAGCGTCGATCCGGGTAAGCTTCATCGCGGCGATGAACTGGGCCTGGTCGTCGAAGCGCTTCAGGTCTTCAAGGACGTCACCGGCCAGAGCCGCACATTGAGTGCAGAGCAGGAAGAGGCGGGACGTGCCCGTCTGGAGCGCGCCGCTGAAATGGAGCGTCTGATCAGCAGCTTCAACACCGACTTCGCGGGCCTTATCCGTGGAGTAGAAAAGGCGTCGAGCCATCTCGAGCAGTCCGCTGCCATCCTGACCTCGGCTTCGTCGGAAAACGCCAGCCGGGCCCATTCGGCGGTCAATTCGATCTTCTCGGTGCGCGATTCGATGAGCACGGTCGCGGCCGCGTCGGAAGAACTGGGCGCCACGATTTCGGAAGTCGACCGTCAGGCTTCGGCTTCGGCCGATGTCGCTCGCGATGCCACCAACAGCGCTCAGCAGACCCAGGCCGCCGTCAGCGAACTGACCCACGCCGTGGCGCGTATAAACGAGATCGTCGACCTGATCTCGTCAGTCGCCAAGCAGACCAACCTGCTGGCGCTGAACGCCACCATCGAAGCCGCTCGCGCCGGTGACGCCGGTCGTGGTTTCGCGGTCGTCGCCCATGAGGTCAAGAGCCTGGCCGACCAGACGTCGAAAGCCACCGAGGAAATTCGCAACCGCATCGGCGATGTTCGCCGCGCTGCCGACCGCACAAGCAGTGAAATCGGCAGCATTGCGGGTGTCATCAGCCAGATGCAGGGCATTTCCGAAAATACGTCGGAGTCGGTGCGTCAGCAGGTCCAGGCGACGCGTGAGATCACGCAAAGCCTGTCTACCGCCTTGCAGGGCGCCGGTGAAGCTTCGGCAACCATCGAGCAACTGAACCATTCGGCGGAAGAAGCCGGTATCGTATCGGGTGACGTGACTGAGGCGTCGCACACCCTGGCGCGCCAGGCCGACCAGATGAAGGACGTCGTCGAGACCTTCCTGAAGCGCGCCGCCACGATGTAAGACGCGAATATCGACTAAAGGTCAGTCCCTCCCTCGCACCGCTTTCCCTTCTCCCCACCTGAGGGGAGAAGGTGGTCGAGCTTGCTCGACCGGATGAGGGGTTAACCGCATATTCCGCACGCGTATCTTCTGACAATTTACCCCTCACCTTGGCGCTGCGCGCCTTTCCTCTCCCCTCAAGCGGGGAGAGGAGACGTCTTACCGGCTGGAGGGCTTATTTTGTGCGGGTAACCGTGCCGTTGAAGCTGCATGTCGCGCCGTGATAGGCGCCACAGTCGCCGGCTTCGACCACGGTCAGGGTATTGCCCGCCTTGCGGATATTGATCGTGCAGGTCAGCGCCGGCTCCGGATGCAGGATCAGTTGCAGTTCGTTTTCAGACAGTGCGTTGCTCACCAGTCCGCCTTCGACGACGCCGAGATCGCCCGCACAGCCGTCTGTGGCCGCTTCGATCAGTGTCACCTCGTGCGTGGCGTCGATGCGGACGATCAGATCGCCGGAATATTTGCCGGCCCATGTGTCCTGAACGGGAGGCGGGGCGGCTGAAACCGGTTCAGGTGCGGGGGCTTCCTTGGGCTTGGAGCAGGCACACAGCAGGAGCAGCGGGACAAGGATGAGACGTTTCATGCGGCGGCCTCTTCCGGTTCGGCTTTCTTGAGATGTTGCGCCAGCAGGCGCGCTTCGGCGGCGCGGCTCGATCCGGCGCGCCATACGACGACGATATCGCGCCAGGCGTGGTCGGATTTCAGCGGACGCACGGAAATCTCATCGCTGCGCGCAAGGCCGGCTTCGACCGCCATGGCGGGCAGTAATGAGACGCCAAGGCCCGACCCGACCATCTGCACCAGCGTATTGAGCGAGGTGGCGGCAAACCCGCCGTTCTGCGAACCCAGTGTCTCGATCCCGCCGCCTGGATTGTTCCAGGTGCAGGCCGCCAGGGCGTGATCGCGCAGGCAGTGGCCGTCTTCAAGCAGGATCAGCTCTTCGTTTTTCAGGTCTTCCGGGGCGATACGTTCTTCGTGCGCGAGGCGGTGGTTGAGCGGCGTGGCGGCGACGATGGCGTCCTTACAGATAAAGGCGCAGTCGAGCCCTTGAAGGTCGTAGGGCAGGGCGATAACGGCGGCGTCCAGCGCGCCGGATTTCAGCGCCGCGATCAGCCGCGCCGTCTGGTCTTCGCGCAGGAACAGCCGCAGGTCCGGGAATGCCTCGCGGATCTTCAGCAGCGCCTTCGGCAGCAAAAACGGCGCGACCGTCGGAATAACGCCCAAACGGAAGCGGCCCGTCAACGGCCGGTTGGCGCCACGCGCCGCTTCGACCAGGTCTTCGGTGCGCGCAAGGATGTCTTCGGCGCGTTTCAGCGTTTCTTCACCGACCGCTGTCAGGATGACCTGGCCGCGCGACCGATCGACCAACCGCGCGCCCAAAGCCTTTTCCAGTTCGGCTATGCCCGATGACAGGGCCGGTTGTGACACGAAGGCCTTCTCGGCCGCGGCCATGAAGCTCTTATGCTCGGCAAGCAGCTTTAGATATTGCAGTTGGCGTAAGGTGGGCAGCATGGCTTGAATATAGGCCGAACCGTCATAAATTCAATTTATAGATTTCGCTGAAATACGAAACTGGAGTTCGCATGTCGATCGACGCCCTGCAATCGCTCATCCCTGCCTATGGTCAGGACCTGTCGCGCAACCTGACCGTCCTGCTAGCCGAAACCTTTTTGAACGAACAGCAGAAGTGGGGCACGTTTCTGGCCTCGGCGCATGCCATCGGTGTGCCGCAAGTCGTGCGCAACGTCGAAGCGGCGGCCGCAGTCGTCCTGTCGCCCGAAGCGGTCAATGCCGCTAAGACCGCTTCGGCGATCATGGCGATGAACAACGTCTATTACCGTGCCCTGCACCTGATGGAGAACCGCGAATACCAGACTCTGCGTTCAGGTCTGCGCATGAACCTGCTGACCAATCCGGGCGTCGACAAGCTGGACTTCGAGCTGTGGTCGTTTGCCGTGTCGGCGATCAATGGCTGCGCGGTATGTATGGATAGTCACGAAAAGGTGTTACGCGATCACGGCATTTCGGATGTCCAGGTCCAGACCGCATTGCGTATAGCGGCGACCGTCAACGCCATTTCGGCCGTTGTCCGCGCCGAAGCAGCACTCATCGCAATATAAGAAAAATCTATACAAAAATAAAATAAAACAGATTTGCCTTATTGTGCGCCATGAGCGAATGTCCGCGGCGTCGGACCCGACTCACAACTTGCTAAGGAGATATTTCATGGGCCTCATCAACACCACCATCAAGCCGTTCAAAGCCACTGGCTTCAAGGAAGGCAAGTTTATCGACGTCACGGACGCCGACCTGAAGGGCAAGTGGTCGATCTTCTTCTTCTATCCGGCCGACTTCACTTTCGTCTGCCCGACCGAGCTGGAAGATCTGGCTGACAACTACGACACCTTCCAGAAGCTGGGCGTTGAAGTCTACAGCGTCTCGACCGACACGCACTTCTCGCACAAGGCCTGGCACGACACGTCGCCGGCCATCGGCAAGATCAAGTACACCATGCTGGGCGATCCGTCGGGCGTCGTGACCACCAACTTCGATGTCATGCGCGAAGGCGTTGGCCTGGCTGACCGCGGCACCTTCCTGGTCGATCCGGACGGCGTCATTCAGTTTTCGGAAGTCACTGCCGAAGGCATCGGCCGTAATGCTTCGGAACTGCTGCGTAAGGTGAAGGCCGCGCAATACGTCGCTTCGCACCCCGGCGAAGTCTGCCCGGCCAAGTGGGAAGAGGGTGAAAAGACCCTGGCCCCGTCGCTTGACCTCGTCGGCAAGATCTAATGACTAAGTCATGGGGGGAGCAAGCTCCCCCCATGTACCCCCCTCATTCTCCTTATGCGGGCTTTCGTAGCGCATGACGCTGCAAAACAAACAAGAGCCCGCATATGGACAATGATTTTCCCTAAAGTTTCAAAGGAGTACAGCCATGCTTGACGCGGGTATGAAGACTCAACTGAAAGCCTATCTCGAAAACCTGCGCATGCCGATCGAACTGGTGGCGTCTGTCGATGACGGCCCAAAGTCGCGCGAACTGCTCGAACTGCTGAACGACATCGTTGCGGCATCGGACAAGGTGTCGCTGAAGACCGATGGCTCGGACGCGCGCAAGCCGTCCTTTGCCATCGTTCGTCCGGGTACGGATATTTCGGTCACCTTCGCCGGCCTGCCGATGGGCCACGAGTTTACGTCGCTGGTTCTTGGCTTGCTGCAAGTTGGGGGTCACCCGCCGCGCGTCGAGGCCGATATCATCGAACAGGTCAAGGCGCTGGAGATCGACAGTGAACTGCGGTTCGAAACCTACTTCTCGCTGTCGTGCCAGAACTGTCCTGACGTGGTTCAGGCGCTGAATCTGATGAGCGTGCTGAACCCCAGGATCAAGCACGTCGCCATCGACGGCGCCCTGTTCAAGGACGAGGTCGAAAAGCGCCAGATCATGGCGGTGCCGACCGTCTTGTTGAACGGCGAAGTCTTTGCGCAGGGCCGCATGGGCGTGGAAGAGATCCTGGCCAAGGTCGATACAGGCGCGCAAACGCGTGAAGCGGCGAAGATCGATGCCAAGTCGGAGTTTGACGTTCTGGTCGTCGGCGGCGGTCCTGCCGGCGCTTCGGCCGCCATCTATGCCGCACGTAAGGGCATCCGCACTGGCGTCGTCACTGAACGCTTTGGTGGCCAGGTGCTCGACACGATGGATATCGAAAACTTCATCTCGGTGTCGCGTACCGAGGGACCAAAGCTCGTCGCAGCCCTCGAACAGCACGTCAAGGACTACGAAGTTGAAATCATGAACCTGCAAAAGGCTGTTCAGCTGATCCCGGCCGCAACGCCCGACGGCCTGACCGAGGTCAAGCTCGAAAGCGGCGCCTCTGTCAAAGCCCGCACTGTCATCCTGTCGACAGGGGCCCGCTGGCGCCAGATGGGTGTGCCGGGCGAAGCCGAGTATCGCAACAAAGGCGTGGCCTACTGCCCGCACTGCGACGGTCCGCTGTTCAAGGGCAAGCGCGTGTCGGTCGTTGGCGGCGGCAATTCGGGCGTCGAAGCGGCTATCGACCTGGCCGGCCTGGCTTCGGAAGTCACGCTGCTGGAGTTCGCGGCCGAGCTGCGTGCCGATGCGGTCCTGCAACGCAAGCTCTACAGCCTGCCGAATGTCCGTGTGCTGACGAATGCGCAGACAACCGAAGTTCTGGGCGATGGCAATAAGGTCATCGGCCTGACCTACAAGGACCGTATCCACGAGACGGTGCACACGATCGACCTGGAAGGTATCTTCGTTCAGATTGGTTTGCTGCCGAACACCGAGTTCCTGAAGGGCACGATTGCCTTGTCAAAGCACGGTGAGATCGAGGTCAACGCCAAGGGTGAAACGTCTGTGCCGGGTGTATTTGCGGCCGGCGACTGTACGACCGTGCCGTACAAGCAGATCGTCATTGCCATGGGCGAAGGCTCGAAAGCCGCTTTGTCGGCATTCGATCACCTGATCCGCGTCTCGGCGCCGGTGGACATCGCTGCGGAGTAGGAAGGCCAGGGGTCACAGACCCCTTGACTCCGTAACTCGGTAGAGTCTAACCTATTGAATAACAAAAGACCGGGCACCCTTTGGGCGCCCGGTCTTTTGTTATATAAAGCGATTAAACGCTGTCGCATTCTGAGGTCCAGGAGGCTGTGCCTCCTGGTCTATCCTTCTGGCCATTCCATCGCGTGGTGAATAACGCGCAGGACCAGCACGGCGTCTTCATCTACGCGATAAACGACAGTGTAGGGATAGGCGACCAGCACAAGTTCGCGTGTCGCAGTTACTCGGCCCGGCCGGCCGCTTTCCGGAAATTCCGTAAGTCGATGCGTTTGCGTTTCGATAGCCTCATCGACGCGGAAAGCTGCGTGAATATTGTCCGCGGCGATGAACTCGAATATCCGGATGCGATCTTCAAGGGCGAGAGGTGACCACTCCAGTCTCACGCATCCCCCGCGCGTTTGAGTGCATCAGCTCGGACCTTTGCCATCCTGGCCTTGACCTCATCGTTGGACAGAGCCGGGCGAGGATCGTCCAAAGCCTCCTGCACCTTGGCGCGGAACCATGAGTCATAGGCATCTTGATCCACGGTCAGGCCTGCGGGCAATGCGCCTTCGTTGGCAATCCGAGTTAACAGGATGCGAACGGCGTCAGAAACCGTCAGGCCCATTTTTTCAAGAACGGCCCCAGCGCGATCTTTAACGTCTGAATCGACGCGGGTTTGAACAGGAACAGTCGCCATAGGACACCTCGCTGACACCGAGTGTATTGCAAATGCAATACGATGGCTAGCGCTTAGTCTTCCGGGCTTGTGACACTCACACCGCGCGCCCGCAACCTATCCAACGCGCCGCCTTTTCGCAGCCACGGCGACAGCGGAACGACAGCGATGGTCTTGCCCGGGCGGCTGAGCGCGGCATTGATGGCGAAAGCGGTGTCGCTGACCGACTGTTCAATAAGCGCGGAACCTTTGCCGGAGCCTTCGAGGCAATCGGCCAGGGCCGAGCCACGGTAATTGCCAAGGACGGTGCTCATGTCGCCGGTTGACCAGGCATTGGCCGAGGCCGGCAGTTTATCGAGCACGAAGTCGATATTGTCGAGCGTCCGGCGCATGCAATTGGTTTGCGCGGCCATGCTCATGGCGTTGACGTCCTTCAGGACGGGTTTGAGTTTGTAGCGGCCGAATGGCTTTACCGAGACGCCCTGACGGCGGGCGAGGCGAGTGATGGTGTCGGTGGGTTCATCCCCGGTAACACCGCGCCTTTCCAGCACTTCGCGACGCAGGCGGGCACCAGCCCAGACGGGTTTGTCGCGCTCGAAGTCTTTCACGGAAATACCGGCGCGCGCGGCCGTTGCGGTGTAGCGCGCGTAGAGATCAGTTGGTAGGACCTCTTTCAGCGTACGTTTTTCCGGCAAGCCCTTGCTCGACATCAGGCTGAGCATATCGCCGGTCGTGGCCTTGACGGCTTGCGGCACCATCAGGCCATTGGCGCCTTTGAGCGCATTCTCGATGCGGCGGGTGCGCCAGGTCTGCTTCTTCGGGAAGCTCGGCAGGACGCCGATGACGATGACCTCGGACTGCCCGCGGCGGAGACGCCACATGGCAGGACCCGACGCCTTGGCGGAGATGACGACGTCTTCGCTCCATACCTCCTGGGCGGCGGCGGGTATGGCGAACAGCAGGATTAGCGCAGTAATCAGACAACGGAGCATAGGCGCACCATAGGCTGGGTGTGTGACGCTTTTTATAAACGCCGTTCCATGAAAACGGAAAGCGGATCGGGTTTGTATTCGCCAAATGCGGGAATATTAACGAAACCGAAGCGCGCGTAAAGCCCAAGGGCCTCGGGCTGTGAAATGCCAGTCTCAAGCCGTAACACCGGCAGTTTCAGACGCCTGGCCTCATCGATGAGTGCCTCGAGAATGCGAATGCCCAATCTGTGGCCGCGCAAGGCGGGATCGACCCACATGCGCTTCAGTTCGCCGTAGCCGTCCGCGATCCGGATTGCGCCACAACCGACGGCCGCGTCCGCCCGCTCGACGATCAGGAAACGGATATCCGGCTGGCGAAGAGCATCGACGTCCAGCATGTGGTTGCTTTCGGCCGGATAAAGCGCCGCCATATAGGCGTCACTGGCCGTCAAAAGCGCGATGACGTCGTCGCGCTGCGGGTCACCGAAGGCAAAGCTCAGATCGTCTCCGCCATCCATCAGGCGGCTTGGCCCTTGGAGACGGCGCCGAAGGTCAGGGGTGCGCCCCAAAAGGCTTCGATCAGGGCCGACTGGCTGCGCGGCTCGCCGGTGGTCAGGAAGATGCGGCGGGCCGAAGTCCCGACATCGTATTCGGAGTGGCGCTCGACATACTGCCCCATCGCCCGGGCGACCGAAGGCGGCTGATGAATGATCGGTGTGCCGGCGGGCAGAGCTTCGCGGAACAGGTCGGCGACCAGCTCATAATGTGTGCAGCCCAGGATGGCGCGGTCGGGATAGCGGCCGATGCGCAGGCGCAAGGATTCCACATGGCCCTTGATTTTGGCAGCCAGGGCGTCACGCGGTGCTGCCTGCTCGATCATATCGGCCAGACCGGAACAGGCCTCGGTAAAGACGGCGATGTCCTGGCGGCGCTTGTCGATTTCGATTTCGTAGACGCGCGACCGGGCTGTGGCGACGGTGGCGAAGACGCCGATTACGTCCAGCTTCTCGATCTTTTCGCCGCGTCGTTCGGCTTCGTGTTCCCACGGCAGGCCGGTGGCGGCTTCGATGGTCGGCACGATAATGCCCAACACGTTGACTGGGCGCTTATAGGTTTTGCGGTACTGCGCCAGCCAGTTCGATTGCAGGCGGCGCAGGGCGACTGCGGACGCCGTATTGCACGCCAGGACGACCAGAGAGGCTCCGGCTTCGAACAGGGTCTCACAGCCCTCACGCGTCATCTCGACAATCTGCTCGCCGGACTTGTCGCCATAGGGGGTGTTGGCCTGGTCGGCGAGGTAGATGAAATCGGCCTGCGGCAAACGGTTGACAAGTGCGTGGTGGATGCTCAGCCCGCCCACGCCGGAATCGAAAACGCCAATGGCCATTGAAAGTCGTTCCAGAATGAACAATTGTTAATTAGGTGGACGCAAATATGCGCCTAGCTTGATCAATTACGCTTTTTGGCCCGTGCCGTAAACGCTGATCCTGTAACGTTTGCGACAAAATCCGGAGTTCCGATGTCCGACAATTCTATCGACCGCCGCACTGTTGTGGCCCTGATGGCCGCGACGGCCCTGACCCCCGCCGTGGCCGTGTCCGCGGAGAATGGCGCGGCGCTTTTGCTGACAGCGGAATGGCAGGGGCCGTATGGTGGCGTGCCGCCGTTCGACAAGGTCGACATCAAGACGTTCGAGGCTTCGTTCGATCAGGCGATTGCCTCGCAGCGCCAGGAAATCAACGCCATCACGGCGAATACGGCGCCCGCAACCTTTGATAACACCATCGTGCCCTATGAGCGCTCCGGTCAGGCCCTGGGTCGCGTATCGACCGTATACGGCATCTGGAGCGGCGGGCTGAATAATCCCGAACTCCAGGCCATGGGCAAGACCATCCAGCCGAAGCTGGCGGCGTTCTCGGATGAGATCAGTCAGAACCAGAAGCTCTTCAAGCGCGTGAAGTCGGTCTACGACAACAAGGCGCAGTTTAACCTGACGCCCGAGCAGGACCGCCTGCTGTGGCTGAACTATACCGGCTTCGTGCGCGCCGGTGCTGCCTTGTCGGCCAAGGACAAGAAGCGCGTTGCGGCGATCAATCAGGAACTGTCGCTGCTGTTCAAATCGTTCTCCGACAACCTGTTGCACGACGAAGAACAGGTGATGATCGTCAGCGAGGCCGATCTGGCTGGCGTACCGGATGGCGTCAAGGCGTCGATCAAGCGCTCCGATGGCACCTATGGTATCGCCAATACGCGTTCGGTCATGGAACCGGTGACGACCTTTGGCACCAACCGCGCTTTGCGTGAGAAGGTGTGGCGCGCCTATGTCAATCGCGGCGACAATGGCGATCAGTGGGACAACAATGCGACGATCAGCAAGATCCTGAAGCTGCGTTATGAGCGCGCGCGCCTGCGTGGCTATGAGACCCACGCGCACTGGCGTCTCGAAAACGCCATGGCCAAGACGCCTGAAAACGCCATGGCGCTGATGGAGGCTGTGTGGACGCCGGCCGTGGCGCGCGTCAAGGAAGAGGTGGCCGATATGCAGGCCATCGCCGACAAGGAAGGTGCCGGCATTACGATCGAGCCTTGGGACTATCGTTTCTACGCTGAGAAGGTGCGCAAGGCGAAGTACGACCTCGATGAGAATGAGATCAAGCCGTACATGCAGCTGGAAAAGCTCAGCGAAGGCATGATGTGGGCCGCCGGCCAGATCTATGGCTTTGAATTTACGCCTGTGACCGACGTGCCGGTCTTCCATCCGGACGTGCGGGTGTGGAAGGTGACGCGCAATGGCAAGGCCAATGGCCTGTTCTACTTCGATCCGTATGCTCGCGCGGGCAAGCGGTCCGGCGCCTGGATGAATGCCTATCGCAGCCAGCAGCGCATGGACGGCAAGGATATCCTGCCGCTGGTGTCGAACAATTCCAACTTCGTAAAGGCCGCGCCGGGCGAGCCGATCCTGATTTCCTGGGATGACGCAACGACGCTGTTCCACGAATTCGGCCACGCCATCCACGGCCTGTCGTCGAACGTCACCTATCCGTCGTTGTCGGGTACGTCGGTGGCGCGTGACTATGTCGAGTTCCCGTCGCAGCTCAATGAGCACTGGCTGCCAACCAATGAGGTGCTGTCGCGCTTTGCCACACACTATAAGACCGGCGAGGCTATGCCGCAGGCTCTGCTCGACAAGATCAAGAAGGCCGATACCTTCAACCAGGGCTTTGCGACGGTCGAGTATCTGTCGTCGGCCCTGATCGACATGAAGTATCACCTGGCCGGTGGCGCCGATATCAATGCCGATACGTTCGAGCGTGAGGAACTGACCAAGCTGGGCATGCCGAAGGAAATCGTCATGCGCCACCGTTCGCCGCAGTTCGCGCACGTTTTCTCGTCGGATGGCTATTCGGCGGGCTATTACAGCTATCTTTGGTCGGACACGCTGACGGCCGATTGCGCCGAAGCCTTTACCGAGGCTGGCGGTTTCTACGACAAGGCTGTGGCCGATCGCCTACAGAAACACGTGCTGAGCGTCGGCAATACGATCGATCCGGCGGATGGCTATCGGGCGTTCCGCGGCCGCGATCCGAACCGCGATGCCTTGATGCGCAAGCGGGGATTTCCGGTAACGTAACGGGGTTTGGGGCCTGCGGCCCCAAGTCTTCCCTGCTCCAACATAAAAGCCCCGCCCTTTTAAGGGGGCGGGGCTTTTATGTTGGAAAAGAAAAGGTTTGTGGGGTCGCGGACCCCAAACCCCATTAGTTTCGGGTCTCGACTGTTTGCATGCGCGTAGCGTCATCAAGGAAGTCAAAGCGGCAAAGCGTGGTGGGAAATTGTTGTGGGTGGCCTTCCTGCCAGAACAGCATCCCATGTTTTTCGGCTAAAGAGTTGATTTCACTTACTTGCTCGAGCCAATTGCTCCATGAGGTTTCGGGCTGATACCTGAATTCGTAGGGCCAATCTTGACCTTCGCGAAGCATCTCCAAAAGCCTGCTGGCACCGTATGTAGGCGTCATACCGTTAGCAATATTGAATAGAGCATATCGCCAGCCACCTGGAATTCGCATCCCTGTGTCACGCTCCCACTTTTCAACTGCTTGAGGCGTTAAGCCTAGTTTGCGAGCCAGCTCAGAGCGCGACAAGTTAAGCTTTTGTCGGAAAGCGATAATCTCTATAGAGGATAAAGGATTTTCACCCATATCTTGCATGACATCGACCATATGAAATTTACAACTTAGTTGGTTATATTTACAACTGAGTTGTAAGTCAAGCGTGACGGAAAAATTCGACGGTTCGAGTTTCAGCCGGCTTTCGTCTAATTCATCGACTCTCACGAACTTCGAGTTCGGCGAGTTTGCGGTAGACGTCGCCAAATCGCTCAATGCTTTTCAGGTGTGCCTTCTGCACTTTGCTTAACGTGATTTGGCTGGAAGAAGGTGTGAATGTTCTGGGTGTCTTTGGCATGGCAATTACTCTGAAGCGCAATAGTTGATACGCTAAAGCGTCATAAAGTTCTACCTTTAGCCCGATTTTGCACTATATAGCCCCCATGAACCGTCCGTTTCTCAAGATGAACGGGCTCGGTAACGACTTCATCGTCGTCGATGCCCGCCAGAACGCCTTTGCTCCCGCGCCCGATCAAATCCGCGCGTGGTCCGACCGCGCGTCCGGCGTTGGTTTCGACCAGCTCATCGCGATTGAAGACAGCACAGATGGCGACGCCTTTATGCGCGTGTGGAATGCCGACGGTGGCACGGTCGAAACCTGCGGCAATGCCCTGCGCTGCGTCGCCTGGGTGCTGAACCGCGACACACCGGACCGGATGCTGAAGATCAACACCTTGGGTGGGTTGACGCGGGCTAATATCCTGCGCGCCGATGACACAACCGGCACGGCTAGCGTCGATATGGGCACGCCGCGCCTGAACTGGCAGGACATTCCGCTGTCGGAAGAGATGGACACGCTGCGTCTGGAGCTTCAGGTCGGGCCGATCGACAATCCGCTCTATCATACGCCCTGCGCCGTCTCGATGGGCAATCCCCACGTCGTCTTCTTTGTCGATGATATCGCCAAGGTCGATGTCGCCCCCACCGGTTCGCTGATTGAAAACCACCCGCTCTTCCCGGAAGGTGTGAACGTCGAGTTCGCGCAAATCCTCGACCGCGAAACCATCCGTATGCGCGTCTGGGAACGCGGCTCCGGCATCACCCAGGCCTGCGGCACCGGCGCCTGCGCCACCCTGGTGGCAGCCGCGCGTCGTGGCCTGACGGAACGCTCAGGCACCGTCATCATGGACGGTGGACCACTGCACATCGCCTGGGCCGAAAACGACCACGTCATCATGACCGGGCCGGTCGAGCTTGAGTTCACGGGTGAGCTGTGAGCGACGATAGTAAGCCAATTTCAAGCGTAGATGTGGTCACCTTCGGGTGCCGCCTGAATTCCTATGAGAGCGAGGTCATCCGCAAGACCGCTGCCGACGACGGCCTGCAAGACGCCATCATCTTCAACACCTGTGCCGTCACCGGCGAAGCGGTGCGCCAGGCGCGCCAGGCTATCCGCCGTGCCCGCAAGGAAAACCCCGACCGCAAGCTGATCGTCACCGGCTGCGCGGCCCAGACCGATCCCGGCATGTTCGCCGAAATGACCGAGGTCGATTTCGTCATCGGCAATGCCGACAAGCAGAGGAAGGGCGCCTATGCACTGACGGCCGACAGTGCCCGTGTCGTCGTCAATAACGTCTTTTCGGTCAAGGAAACCGCGGGCCACCTGATCGATGGCCTGAAGGACCGCGCCCGCGCCTTTGTCGAGGTCCAGAACGGCTGCGATCACCGCTGTACCTTCTGCATCATCCCCTATGGCCGCGGCAATTCGCGCTCGGCCGCCGCCGGCGATATCATCAGCCAGACGGAAAAGCTGGTGGCGCAGGGCTATAACGAAATCGTCCTGACCGGCGTCGACCTGACGTCGTGGGGCACGGACCTGCCGGGCACGCCGCAACTGGGCCATCTGGTCGCGCGTATCCTCAAGCTGGTGCCGGACCTGAAGCGCTTGCGCCTGTCATCCATCGATGCCGCCGAAATCGACGAGACCCTGCTGCGTGTCTTTGCCGACGAAGAGCGCCTGGCGCCCTATCTGCACCTGTCCTTGCAACACGGTGACGATCTGATCCTTAAGCGCATGAAGCGCCGCCACCTGCGCGACGACGCCATCAAGCTGGTTGAGACTGTCCGCGCCATTCGTCCGGACATCTCCTTCGGTGCCGACATGATCGCCGGCTTCCCGACCGAAACCGAAGAGCACTTCGCCAATGCCGTGGCCCTGGTTGACGACTGCGACCTCAGCTTCCTGCACGTCTTCCCGTATAGCCCGCGCCCGCAGACCCCGGCGGCCAAGATGCCGCAACTGCCGCGTCCGCTGATTAAGGAGCGCGCCGAACGCCTGCGCGCCAAGGGGACGGAGGCACTGACCCGCCACCTCAACCGCCAGACCGGCCGCACACTAAACTGTGTTGTCGAAAAGCCTGGTTTCGCGCGCGCCGCCGACTTTACCGAGGTCGTGTTTGAAGGTCATGCAGTGCCCGGACAATTGGCCGACATTGCCATCACCGGGCACGACGGCAAGCACGCCATTGGAAACTTAGACAAACTGGGCTAAACGCCGATCATGGCTGAAGAAAAGAAAAAAGGTTGGTTCCAGCGGCTGACCGACGGTCTGTCGAAGACCTCGCAAAACCTGACCGAGCAGGTGACCCAGGTCTTCGTTCAGAAGGAGGCGCTGAATGACGCCGACCTGGAAGAACTCGAAGACCTGCTGATCGAAAGCGATCTGGGTCCGGCGGTCGCCGCCACCATCGCGCAGAAAATGTCGCAGGCGCGTTTCAACTCCGCCAAGGACTCGACGGCCGTGCGCACGGTGCTGGCCGATGCCCTGGCCGACGAACTGGTTGGCCACGAAGGCACTTTCGATCCCCTTTCCGGCCCCAAGCCCTATATCGTCCTGTTCGTCGGGGTGAACGGATCGGGCAAGACGACGACGCTGGGCAAGATCGCCGCCTCACTAACGCGTAAAGGCGCCAAGGTGCTGATCGTCGCCGGTGACACCTTCCGTGCTGCCGCCGTCGAGCAGCTGAAGGTGTGGGCACAGCGCGCCAAGGCTGATTTCATGGGCCGCAAGACGGGGGCCGATGCGGCGGGGCTCGCCTTTGACTCGGTCACCAAGGCGAAGGAAGAAGGCTACGACGTCGTCCTGATCGACACCGCCGGCCGCTTGCAGAACAAGCAGGCGCTGATGGACGAACTGCTCAAGATCGTCCGGGTGATCAAACGGATTGATCCGGAGGCCCCGCATGAGACCCTGCTGGTGCTCGACGCGACGGTTGGCCGTAATGCGCTCAGCCAGGAGCAGATTTTCGGCCGCCAGGCGTTTGTCTCCGGGCTGGTCATGACCAAGCTGGACGGTACGGCCCGAGGGGGTATCCTGATCCCAATCGCCAAGGCCTCCGACGCCCCGATCAAGCTGATCGGTGTCGGTGAGGACATCGAAGACCTGCACGATTTCAAGGCGCGCGACTTTGCCCGTTCGATGGTCGGACTAGAGCCCGTTGGAGACAGTCAATGACCGAGAAGCCGACCGAAGAGCAATTGGTCGCCGCGACCGAAGCCACGGACAAGGCGACGGAAAAGCTGATGGAGACGGCGCTCAAGGCCGATCCGGAACTGGCGATCAATCCGACGCAACCCAAGCAGAACTGGATCAAGACCGGGGTCGATTACGGTCCTTTGCTGGCCTTTGGCGCGGCGTTTTTAGCCGCAAAGGTTTTGAAGCTGGGAGCTGATCCCACGCCTTTGATTTACGCAGCGGGCGCTTTAGCCGTGACCTCGATCATAGCGGTAATTGTCGGGTTCGCCTTCGAGAAGCGCATTGCCTGGATTCCGCTGGTCGCAGCGGTCATTACTATTCCGTTTGCGATCCTCACGGTGGTTTTCAAGGATCCGATTTTCATCAAGATCAAGATGACTATCGTAAATGTTCTGATTGCAGGCGTATTGCTGGGCGGTGTAGCCTTAAAGAAGCAGCCCTTGAAGGCCGTTATTGGTGAGGCGCTCAACCTTCGTGAGGAGGCGTGGCCAAAGCTGACTGTTTATTACGCCCTGTTCTATCTCGCGATGGCAGCGATCAACGAATTCATCTGGCGCACCCAGACCGATAGTGTTTGGACGATCTGGAAAATGGTGTCGATCGTCGGTGGGCCGGTCGTTTTCTCCATAGCGCTTCTGCCTTTCCTGATGAAAAACATGGTGTCAGCGGAAGGCCCGGCGGCCAAATAATCCGTACCCGGATGGAAATGTCGCAAAAATGTTGTATTTGTCTGTCATGGTGCAAATGAGATTTTAGTTTTGCGCGTTTGACCCAGCTATGACAGGGCGTCACATGAAGAAGTCAAAACAGGGCGATACATCGTCTACCCGTGCATTGTTCGAGGATTCGCCCTCGCACCTTTTGCACCGCGTTCTGCAAATCGCACTCGATATCTATAATGCCGAAGCCGGTGAGGGCGCGCTGACCCAGCGTCAGTACGCGGTCCTGAAGGCGCTGGACGGCACCGAAGGCCTGTCACAGACCGACCTGGTTCGTTTGACCGGCATCGATCGCTCGACCCTGGCCGATCTGGTCGCGCGTATGCTGACCAAGGGGCTGCTGAAGCGCGAACGCTCCACCACAGACGCCCGCGCCAACCTGGTTCAGATCGACGAAGGCGGCGCCGCCGCTCTGGCGGACATGGAGCCGCGTGTCGTCGCCGCCGACGGCAAGATCCTGGCCCTGTTGTCGCCACCCAAGCGCGACAGCTTCGTCAAGCTGCTGCGCAAGATTACCTCGGCGCGCGAAGCCGAACTAAGCGGCGAACCGGTTGCCCGTAAGGAGCATTCCGACGCGCAGAAGGTTGCCCGTGCCGAAAAGAAGGCGCGCAAGAAGGGTCACAAGAAGGACGATGGCAAGAAGCTGGCCAAGAAGATTAAGAAGCTGCCGATGCCGGCCATGTCCGAAGGCGCCAGTGGTCAGGTCGAAAGCGACCCTGTGACCGCGCCAGTGGCCGTGGCTGAGTAGGACTTTCTCTTGCCGCGCTCTTTATCCGAAACGCAGTTCGACGCAGCCAAAACCGCTTCACACTTTTGACTGCGTCGAACTGCGTTTCGGAAAGCGCCTTTAGACCACGATATTTAGGAAAGACCCCGGCCGTCTCAGCGGCTGGTTGGGGTCCACGCTGGCTGGCGTCGGATTGGAAACCGGCGCAGCACGCGCGATATCGGCTGCCGTATAGGTCGCCGGCGTGATCTTGGGCTCGGTTACTTGCTGGAAAAAGGCGCGTTGTGCCTGAAGCGCACTCGTAAAGCCGTTTTGCTGCGCGGGTGCTTGCGCAGCCGGGCGCGGCGCCGCTTGCGGCGTGTTCAGCAGTTGGGCGAGGGACGGACGAATCTCTGTAGCCATGGCCGCACACTGCACCAAATCAGGTATTTAAATGGTTAATGGCGGTTAAATACATCCTTCTCCCTGTTTGCGGGGAGAAGGTGGTCCGAAGGACCGGATGAGGGGCAAACTATTTCCGCAAGCGCAACTTTGTTCAAAATGCCCCTCACCCCAACCCTCTCCCCGTAAACGGGGAGAGGGGGCTAAATTGCGACCTTGACACGAACGACCAAAAAACGAGACGGTCCTGCCTGTGAAATTCCAGCCGGACAAATATATCGCACCACTCGTCAAAACCCTGATCGGGGTCTTGGCGGCGCAAGTCGTGCTGGCTGCCGTCAACCTCGTCCTGCCGCCGGATATGACACGGGCCAAAGAGGCGTCGGCCGTGGCGCTCGACCGTAATGGCGCGTGGCTCAGGGCCCTGCCGGTCGAAGACGGGCGCTGGCGTATCCGGGCCGACCTCGATCGTACCGATCCGGCCTTTGTCCACAACCTGCTGAGGGTCGAGGATGAGCGCTTTCATCTGCATCCCGGCGTCGACGGTGCGGCGGTGGTCCGCGCGCTTTTGTCGAACATCCACGCCGGCAATATCGTTTCTGGTGGCTCAACGATCACCATGCAGACGGCGCGCCTGTTGTCGCCGCATCCGCGCGACTACGGCAACAAGGCGCTGGAAGCCTTGCGCGCCCTGCAACTGGAACTTCGCTATTCAAAGCGCGAAATTTTGTCGATCTACCTGTCGCTGGCGCCGTACGGCGGCAATCTCGAAGGTGTGCGTGCCGCTTCGCTGAGCTATTTTGGGCATGAGCCGGAAAGCCTGACGCTCGGCGAGCAGGCCCTCCTTATTTCGCTTCCGCAAGCGCCCGAAGCGCGCCGCCCCGATCGGCGCCCGCAAGCCGCACGCAATGGCCGCGACGACGTCCTGCGCCGCCTGGAACGCGCCAATGCCGCCGGTAGCGCCCTGATCGACGAAGCGATCAACGAACCTCTGCCCGCGCGGCGTTTTGCCTTTCCAGCCGTGGCCTGGCACGCCGCCGGACGATTGGCACACGACGCCAGGGGCTTGCAACCGACTGTACTGACGACGATCGACGCCGACCTGCAAAAGCGGCTGGAACTGATGGCGGCAGCGACGGCACGGCAACAAGGGCCAAGCAGTTCCGTGGCCATTCTGGTCGTCGATATCAAGACGCGCGGCGTGCGCGCCAGCGTCGGCTCAGGCGGTCTGGATCGGCCGGGCGGCTGGGTGGACATGACGCGCGCTTTGCGGTCGCCGGGCTCGGCGCTGAAACCCTTTGTCTATGGCTTCGGCTTCGAGGACGGCGTTATTGCACCCGACACGCGGCTGATGGACGTGCCGACGCGCTTTGGCGACTATCAGCCTGAGGATTTCGAGCGCGTCTTCCACGGCGAGGTGTCGGTCAAGGAAGCGCTGATCAATTCGTTGAATGTCCCGGCTGTGGCCGTGCTCAATCGCGTCGGGCCGGAAGCCTTCGAGGGGCGGCTGGAGGCGGCGGGCGTCAAGCTGGTGCGGCCGAAGTCGCGGCTGAAGCAGGCGGGCCTGGCCCTGGCGCTGGGTGGCAACGGCATCCGGCTCGACGATCTGGCGCTATTGTATACGGCGCTTGGCGATCACGGCGTTGCCAAGCCACTGGCCTATACCCTGGCTGAGGAGCGCAGCCGCGCGCGTGACGGCGGTAGCCGGCTGATGCGTGCCGAAGCCGCCGACAAGGTGATCGACATCCTGCGCGAAACACCGCCACCGGCAGGGCGCCTGCCGGGACCGTTGATGCGCGCCGGCAATCGTCCGGCCTTCAAGACCGGCACCTCCTACGGTTTCCGCGACGCATTGGCGGTGGGTGTCGCCGGGGGTTACGTGGTCATGGTGTGGACCGGACGGCCGGATGGCGGCGCACGCGCCGACCAGACCGGCCGCGAAGCCGCAGCGCCGCTTTTGTTCGACGTCTTCGACCAGATCTATACGCCGTCGCAATTGCCGAAGGCGCTGACGCCAAACGGCGCTCCGCAGGCGCTCAGGGTGTTGGATTCCCAGGACACCAAGGCTTCGATCCTGTTTCCGCCCAAGGGCGCCACCGTCTATGTCGAGCGCATAGGCGGCGGACAATCAGGCTTGAAACTGGCGCGGCCGCTGAAACTGTCGGCGCACGGACAAAGGCCGGTTAACTGGTATGTTGACGGCAAGCCGGTCCTGGAAGACGCCAATGGCGAATTCAGCTGGGCGCCAGCAGCGGAGGGCTTCTACGACCTAACCGTGGTGGATGCGCTGGGCCAGAGGGATCGCAGCCGGGTCCGGATCGTGGCGATCGACGGCGCCCGACCGGAGTAACGCCGATATCGCCGGTTGACCCTGTCGCTGGGCGGTCGTAGCCTCCACCGACACACGCGCGGCAAGACGCTTTCGACGGGGACAACAGATGAGATTGCGATATTGGCTTGCGGCCAGCCTGTCTGTGCTGCTGACGTCTGGATCGGCCTATGCGGTGCCGGAAAGACCGCCGGTGCCGGTGCGGGACCCGTTGGCGCCGGACTTTGTCACGGCGACCGAGTTGCCGGATGGCATGGCTCAGCCTGCCGACAAGAATGGCAACTTCATTATTGGCCCCACCCACACGCCCGCGCCGGAAATGATGGTCTCGGCGGATGCGCTGCAGGGCACAATCCATACCTTTACGATGAGCTCGGCGGACAGCAGGATTTATCCCGGCATAGCCCGGGACGCCGATACGTTCGGCACGGTCGACCCGACAGATCCGGCAAAACTGATCGTCACGACCAGCCGCCCGGCGCCCTATACGCGCAAGGTCACGGTCTACGTGCCGAAACAGTATGTGCCGGGCACACCAGCGCCCTTCATTGTCGGTGCGGATGGCCCTGACATGCTCCTGTTCACGGCGCTCGACAGCCTGATCGCGCAAAAACGCGTGCCGGCGATGATCGCTATTTCAATCGGCAATGGCAGCGGCGACGCCCAGGGCAGCCAGCGCGGGCTGGAATACGACACCATGTCGGGGCTGTACGCCGAGTTTGTCGAGACCGAAGTGCTGCCGCTTGTCGAAAAGCAGTACAATGTGCGGCTGACACGTGATCCTGACGGCCGGGCGACCATGGGCACCAGCTCGGGCGGTTCCGCAGCCCTGATCATGGCCTGGTATCGCAATGACCTCTATCACCGCGTACTGACCTATTCGGGGACCTTCATCAACCAGCAATGGCCGTACGATCCGAAGACGCCGCACGGCGCCTGGGGCTTCCATGAAACCCTGATCCCTAATTCCCCGGTCAAGCCGATCCGGCTGTGGCTCGAGGTCGGTGACCGCGACTTCCTGAATCCGAATGTCATGCGCGACGACATGCACGACTGGGTGGCCGCCAACGAAAACATGGCGAAGGTGCTGGCCGCCAAGGGCTATCGCTATCAGTTCGTCTTCGCGCGCAATGCCGGTCATGGCGACCGTGCCGTCAAGCAACAGACCCTGCCCAATGCGCTGGAGTGGCTGTGGAAGGACTACAAACCCTCCGGCAAATAAGCTTCAGTGCGTGACGACGTAATCCATCACGTCCTGAAATGTCCCGACCCAGATATCCGGGTCGCTGCGCAGATAGTCGACCAGTTCCTGATGCGCTTCGGCGGACACGGACAGGTATTCGCCGCCGACGCCGTGGAACACCAGAATGCTCAGGCCGCCGGCATCCTCGACGCGCTTGACATGGGCGATCAGCTCGGCGCTGTCAGTCGAGCCGGAGGCGGGGATGTTGAGTGGGTCGATCGCGGCGGCATCCGTGATGATGGAAGCGTCCAGATCGCCGCCATTACGGGCGTACTTCACCAGACCTGAACGCCGCAGGGCATCCCGGTAGTCCTGACCGCCGACAAGCGTCTGGGCGCAAGGATAGGCCAGGTTGCGCGGCTTTTTACCGTCGATGGCATTCAGCGCGCTGTTCATTGTGGCAATTTCGCCGAGAATCCGCTGTTGCGTATAGGTGTCGGTGGCGTTTTGCCGTCCGGGCAGGATGGCCAGCGGGCAGGGGTGGGTTTCGGTGTGATTGCCTAGCTCATGACCGTTCTGACTGACGGCCCGCCAGCGCAGAAGATCCGTGGGGGCCTTCATATTCAGAAAGAAGGTGCCTTTCAGGCCTGCTTCGTCGAGCTGTGGGAGCGCATTGTCCAGTTGTGACGTCATGGTGTCGTCATAAGTCAGGACGATGGCGGCCTTTTTGCCGGCCGGCCACTGTATGGGCTCGGCCGCCGCTGGCAAGGCCAGCAACACAAGTGCTGAGACAAAGGCGAATTTCAACATCGTCACTCCACCGTATGCAGGTCGCGGCCCTTGGTTTCTTTCATGAAGATCAGCGCCACCACGACTGCCAGGGCGCCGGTGATGACCGGATACCACAGGCCATAATAGATATTGCCGGCGCCGGCGACCATGGCGAAGCTCAGGGCCGGTTGCAGTCCGCCGAACCAGCCGGTGCCGATATTGTACGGCAGGCTCATGGCCGTATAGCGCACGCGGGTCGGGAACATCTCGACCAGGGCCGAGGCCATTGGGCCATAAAGCGCAGTGGCGGCAAAAGCGAAGACGCACAGTACGGCGAACATGGCCCACAGATTGGCCTTTTTCGGATCGGCTTTTTCGGGGTAGCCGGCGGCCGTGAGTGCCGCCTTGATCTCGGTGGTCGCCTTGGCGCGCAACGCCTTGACGCCAGCCTTGTCCTGGCCTGCGCCAGAGTCGATCGCGATGCGCTGGCCGCCGATTTCGACGACAGCCGTCGCCGTGCCGGCTGCGGCCGCCTGGCTTTCGTAGGGAACGCCGACATTGGACACGACGCTCTTGGCCAGGTCACAGGCGGTGGTGAATTGCGCCGTGCCGGTCAGGTCAAACTGGAAAGTGCATTGCGCCGGGTCGGCGACAATATGCACTGGCGCCGTGCGATAGGCGGCATCGAGATCGGGATTGCCGAATTTGAGCAAGGCCTGGAAGCCTGGGAAGAAGGTCAGGCAAGCCAGGGCAATACCGAAGATCATCACCGGCTTGCGGCCCAACTTGTCCGACAGGCGGGCAAACAGGATATAGAGGGGCGCCGACACCAGGGTCATGCCGATGATCAGCGTGTCCTTTTGCGAAGGATCGAGGCGAACCATCTTTTCCAGGAAGACCTGGGTATAGAAGAAGCTGGTGTACCAGACGACACCCTGGGCGGTCATGAAGCCGAAGAGCGCAATCAGCATGCCTTTCAGGTTCGACCACTTCGTGAATATTTCCGACAGGGGCGACTTGGCGATCTGGCCCTGGTCGTGCAGCGCCTTGAAGGCCGGGCTTTCGGCCGTCTTGGCGCGGATATAGACGCTGACGATCAAAAGGCCTGTCGAGATAAGGAAGGGAATGCGCCAGCCCCAGTCAGCAAAGGCGGGCTCGCCGATGCTCTTGCGCGTGACCAGGATGACGGCCAGGGCGGCGATCAGGCCGAAAGCGGCACTGGACTGAATCCAGCTGGTATAGCCGCCGCGCTTGTCGGGCGGGGCATGCTCGGCGACATAGATGGCCGCGCCACCATATTCACCGCCCAGCGCAAAGCCCTGAACGACGCGCAGGGCAACCAGCAGGATAGGGGCCAGCGGTCCGGCCTGGGCATAGGTCGGCAGACACCCGATCAGGATAGTGGCGATACCCATGACCAGTATGGTCCACAGGAAGGTGCCCTTGCGGCCCTTCTTGTCGCCGATATGGCCAAAGACAAGCGCGCCGACCGGGCGGGCAATGAAGCCGACGGCAAAGGTCAGGAGCGTCAGGATGGTGCCAAGCGTGCCGGACACGCCTGCATAGAAGTTCTGGGCAATGATGCTGGTCAGGGCGCCGAAGATAAAGAAATCGTACCATTCGAAGGTCGTGCCGGCGGCCGATGCCGCCACAATGGTCCTGAGGCCGCTATCCGCGCCCTTTTCCTTATCAGCCATAAGCTGGTTCCCTGTTCTGCCTTGCCTGTATTCAGGCATTACCCTGTTACGGCATTTGACCCAAAGGCAGCCAATTGACAAGGTTCTTGATGGTTTCGGGGGAAAGGAGAGGGGGAGAAAAAGGCCGCCCTCCATCCTGGACAATCAATGGATGGAGAGCGGCAGAACAAGCCAGACTGCATTCGAGGGTGGTGAGGGGGATACAACCCGAATCATGCAATCGTTTTCAATTTGACGTGCATTTGTGAACAAATCAACAATAAAGCGAAGTGCCGGTGGTAAATATCGCGTTTTAGGCGTAAAGCGCTGGAAAGCGTTGTGCTAAAATCGTTTTATGGCGATAGTCACGCCGAAGATGGCCGGCCGTTGACATTAAACTATGTGGCGGCGCATCGCTCCAGGGGGTTGTCATGAAGTTTTCCGAACCGGTTCGTGCGCCTGAAGGGCTGAGCACCTACGCCAGGGTCAATCGCGTCCGCCCCGTGCACCTGCTGATCACCGTATTCGAGGCGCTGCTGGCGCTGCTGGGCGTCATCGTGCTGGTACTGCTGGTCCGTTACGGCTCGTTCGAAGCGGCCGGCCGGGCCATTGATGGCGCTGTCGGCTGTGTTCATGGCCAGGTGACCAAGCTGCTGGGCGGCAAGACTGACCCTGCCAAGGATACGCATTCGATCTGAGGGCTTGCCATCTGGAGAGCTTGCCACATAAGACTTGATTGGCAGGGGCCGCCGGTCCATAAGACGCCGCGTTTTGTGCGGAGTTGGACATGCTGGACGACCTGATCGAGAACAATCGCCGTTGGGCACGGGAAAAGACCCAGGTCGATCCCGATTTCTTCAAACGCCTGGTCCGGCAGCAATCACCGGAATATTTCTGGATCGGTTGCGCCGACAGCCGCGTGCCGGCGAATGAAATCGTCAATCTTGATCCCGGCGAGATGTTCGTTCACCGCAATGTCGCCAACCTGGCGCCGCCGCAGGATGCCAACTATCTCAGCACACTGCAGTATGCCGTTCACGTCCTTAAGGTGAAGCACGTGCTGGTCGTAGGCCATTATGGCTGTGGCGGTGTGCGCACGGCGATCGAGTCGGAGGATCACGGGCTGATCGATCACTGGCTGACGCCGATCCGCGATGTCGCTCATACGCATAAACATGAGCTGGATGCCTGTCCCAGCCTGTCGGCCAAGGTCGATCGCTTGTGCGAGTTGAACGTGACGGCGCAGGTGCGCAATGTCTCTACCAACCCGATCACGGTGGGAGCGTGGCGGTCGGGCCAGTCCCTGACGATCCATGGCTGGGTCTATGAGCTGAGCACTGGCCTTGTGAATGACTTAGGGATCAGCGTCGGAAGTGTGGAAGAGCGCGAGACGCTGTTTGGAATCTAAAGCGATATGTCGAAAAGTGTGCAGAGGTTTTAGCTGCGCCGAACGTTGTTTCGACTAAATATCGCGACTCTCAATGTCTTAAAGACTTATCCACACTTTGGCAGGATTATGCACTTCGCACCGGCGGTACGGTGGGGTAAAAGGCTTCTTTTCCGGTCAAGCGTTTACTATTCCTAACAGCATTTTAATAAAAATTAACGCGCCGCCACACCGGTTTTTTATTTCCCGTCAGAGGTTCGTTAAGACTTACCCGCCAAACTGAAGCCACCTTATGGTTAAGGTTTTCGGTTAAGGCTACGCCCCGTATGGTTGCGACTTTAGGTCTTGGTACAGCACAGTTCGGCCGTGATTACGGCATCTCGAACACACGCGGTCGTGTGGGCGAGGAAGAGGTGCGTCAGATCCTGAGCCTGGCCGGCGACTGCAAGATCAAGCACATCGACGCCGCCCATTATGATGGCGATATCGAACGGATTCTGGGCCGCTGCTGGCCATTTCCATCGCCTTTCAAACCGCAGGTCCGGACCTTGCGTCTGGAAAAAGGTCTCGACTGGCTAGAGTCGCGTCTGCGCCGCTCCGTCGATCATATGGGGCTGGTACGGGTGCATTCGGCCCTGGTCGATTCCGCTGAAGATCTGACGGGGCCCGAAGGCGACGCCCTGTGGGAGCGTCTCGAAAAGCTGAAGGCCGAAGGGCTGATCAACAAGATCGGGATTTCCGCGACCTACAAGGACCAGCCGCTGCTGCTGGCCCGCCGTTTCAAGCCCGATGTCGTCCAGGTGCCATGTTCGATCCTCGATCAGCGCCTGGTGCACAATGGCGATATCAACGCCATGGCCGAGATGGGCATCGAGGTTCAGATTCGCTCGGTCTTCCTGCAAGGTCTGCTGTTCCTGCCGCGCGAGTCGCTGCCGGGCAATCTGGTGGCCATCGGTCCGCACCTGTCGAAGGTCCGCCGGATCATGATGGAGCAGGGCGCCGATCCGCTGCACGCGGCCTTGAGTTTTGCATTGAACCTGAGCGGGGTATCGACGGTTGTGGTCGGTGTGACTTCGGCCGCAGAGCTGCGCGCGATTATCGCGGCATCGGAGCGCAAGGCGCCGAAGCTGAACTGGGACGCCATGGCGCTGAATGATGATATCGCGCTGGATCCGGCGCAGTGGTACGCCGATCTGGGGGATGTCAGCCGTCGGTTGATCCGGGTGGCTTAAAGGATTTGCAGGGGGCGCGGACCCCTGCACCCCGTAACGCGACGGTGTTTAATCATTTCAATAACAAATAGCCGGGCCCCTTAAAGGCCCGGCTATTTGTTATTGAGACAAGTAATCGCTATCGAGTATCGAGGTGCAGGAGCCAAAGAACGTTTCTTGGGCCTCCTGCGAGCCTTAACCCCACGGAACACCCGATGCCCGAACTTCCCGAAGTCGAAACCGTCCGGCGTGGGCTCGACCCCTATCTTACCAGCGCCAAACTCTCGGACACCCGGCTGAACCGCGCCAATCTGCGCTACCCGTTTCCGGAGCGCTTCACGGACCGGCTGAATGGTGCCACGGTGGTGCGCCTTGAGCGGCGGGCCAAGTACCTGCTGGCCTATATGGACACCCAGGAGGTCTGGGTGACACATCTGGGCATGACTGGCCGGTTCCAGATCGACGACAGCGACGACGGCCTGGGCGCCTACTACCACCAGGTCACTCCCGCTGAAAAACACCTGCACTTCCAGACCGTCGCCACACAACCGGATGGCAAAAAGGCGCGCATCGATTTCTACGACCCGCGCCGGTTCGGCTTCATGCTGTTGATGAGCCCGGCGGAGCTTTACGCTTCCAAATGGTACGCCGGCCTCGGCGTCGAGCCGCTGTCGGACGACCTCAATGCCGATTACCTGCTGTCGAAGGCCAAGGGCCGCGGCGTGAACCTCAAGGCGCTGCTGATGGCCCAGGCGGGCATTGCCGGCCTGGGCAACATCTATGTCTGCGAAGCCCTGTGGCGCGCCCGGTTGAGTCCCGACCGCAAGGCGGCAGACCTGAAGCCAAAAGAAGCCGGGGCCCTGACCGATGCCATCAAGACGGTGCTCAGCGACGCCATTGCGTCCGGCGGTTCATCGATCAGCGATTTCGCCGCCGCATCGGGTGAGCTTGGCTACTTCCAGCACCGCTTCTGCGTGTACGACCGCAAGGGTAAGCCGTGCCCGCGTGACGACGGCGGTACGATCGCGCGCAAGGTCCATCAAGGACGATCGACTTTTTATTGCGGAGTATGCCAAATATGATGGAGATGAAAAACACCGCGTTAACAAAGGATTAACCACAAATTTGATAACCGCGTTTTTTCGGCCTATAGTGTTCCGGAAGGCTCTGGGACAGGGCAACGGGGATCGTGAATGGCTAACCGCACGGTACTGGTGACAGGGGCTGACGGTTTTATCGCTCGTCAGTTGATCGTTAATCTGCTTGGCAAGGGCTACGGCGTACGTGGCGCCCTGCGCGACCTCGACCGCTCAGAGGCCCTGAAAGAGACGCTGGCGCCTTACGCACCCGCAAAGACCCTGTCGTTTGTCGCAGCCGACCCGATGTCGTCGGCGGGCTGGGCAGATGCCATGAACAGCGTCGACGCTGTCTTCTACCTGGCTTCCTATGATGACATCCCCGACTGGCTCAATCCGGTGCGGCCGGCGCTGGAAAGCGTGCTCAGGGTCCTCAAGGCCGCGCGCGATGCCGGCGTGACGCGTGTAATCGTCACCTCGTCGGTCGCCGCTGTCGTCTATGGCCATGGCTCCAAGACGCGGATCGACCCGTTCAGCGAAAGTGACTGGTCCAATCTGCACAACGGCCACGTCTCGACCCATCACGAGGCCATGACGCGCGCCGAGCTGGCCGTGTGGGACTTCGCCATGGATTACCCTGAGATGGAGATCACCACCATCAATCCGGGCGAGGTCTTCGGGCCGCTGCTGGGTGAGGACGTCGCCTTCAGCTCGAACATCGTGCGCGATCTGTTGGTGGGCGAATATAACGGCGGCCTGCCGCGCGTCGGCTTCGAAGGCGTTGATGTCCGCGATGTCGCCGAATTGCATGAGCGGGCGCTGACCAATGACCTGAGCATCGGCAACCGCTACCTGTGCACGGCCGGCTTCCTGTGGCTGCGCGACGTTGCCGAGGTCCTGCGCGGGGAGTTCAGCGACCACGCGGACAAGGTGCCAACGCATGACCTGTCGGATATCGCCGTGCGGTTAGGCGCTTTGTTCGATCGCAAGGCATCGCGTACGGCCACCGAGCTTGGGCTTTACACGCCCTGTTCGACGGCCAAGGCATGCAGTGACCTGGGCTGGCAACCCCAGCCGGCGCTGGACGCCGTCCGGGCGACAGCGCATAGCCTGATCGCCGCAAATCTGGTCTGACCTGTTGGATTCTCAAGCCCTGTGCATAAATTTTACGCTGTGGGTGCGAAAAGCGCAGTCCGGCCGTTGACCGGGGGGAGTCTATCAGTTATATCCCGCCGCCTTGAATTTAGCGCTCTGGCTGAGACCAGTCCGGGCCTTTTTGTTACAATCTTCTCGTCCAGTCAGGTGATGAATGGCCAATAACCCCGGCGCCCGCAAGGCAATCCGCAAGATCGCTCGTCGTACCGAAGTCAACAAGGCGCGTCGTTCGCGCGTCCGTACCTTCCTGCGCAAGTTTGAAGAAGCGATCGCTGCCGGTGATGCCTCGATCGCCAAGTCGGCCTTTGTCGAGGCGCAGTCCGAACTTATGCGCGCCGTTTCCAAGGGCGTGGTCCACAAGAACACGGGCTCGCGCAAGGTGTCGCGCCTGGCTGCTCAGCTGAAGAAGCTGGCGACCGCCTAATCCATCGATACGCAGCAATAGGGCTGGTTAATTCCAGCCCTTTTTGTTTGTCCGATATCCGGTTCGCCGGAGGCAATGCCATGCCGCATTGCCTTTTTTTTGCCCGAATTCGCTTGAAATGCCACACGTGGCATTCGAGGTAATTTTTACGTAAGTCATTATTTTATTTAAATAAATGGCTCGTAAGCGTCTTTGTGTCCGTTCACAAAATGGTTAATTAAAGACTAAAAATTGATTAATTCCCGTTGCCAGCGAAGAGGTTGTGAGAGTCAACATATTTATCAGCGCTGGGACGAAAATAACGGGATTGACGCTGGCTCCAAGGTGGCTAATTTGAGGACAGTGCCTCACTGGGTTTCATCACAATACGGATGAATTCAGGAGGCGTCCGCACAGACTGCGCACGCTGGGAGGCTTCAGCCTTTTTTTGGGATGCATCTGGCCGGTCTGGCCACTTTCGTCCTTAAGTCCACCGCTGGTGAGGTTGTTGACCTCTCGAGCGCCGGGATGGCTGTTACGCTGAGTTAGGTTCGCCCGTTGGGCGAAGAAAAGGGGATTAAGCGCCCAGGATGAACGACCTGGGTTGCATTTACAGAGTTTGGCCGTCGTGGCGTCTGGGCAGAAGCTCCGGCGTGCGAAGGCCAGGATGAATGCCCTTGCAAGGGCCGACATCCGAAGCTTGCGCCCAAGGCCTGGGCTAGGGTTTGCGCGGGGGCTAAAAAAGCGGCTGACGTTCAGGAGAATTCCTGACCGGCAGGGAGGTTTAGGTATGTGTAGAGTACAGGGTATTGGGCAAATGGTTGGGGCGATAAAAAAATGCCAAGCATGACAAGCTGGTCGCCGATCCTACCTGAGATGGTATGGTCCAAAGTAGCGCCTGTTCTTCGCCGTGAATTGGGTGAGGGCGCTTATAATTCCTACGTCGCGCCTTCGAGCGTGAGACCCGGCCTTTATGGCGATCCGGTTCTGGTGACGCCAACGGCCTATGCGCGCGACTGGATTTCGCGCAATGCCATTCGCCGCGCGCAGGAGCTGTGGTCCCAGCACGATCCGGACGCAAGAATTCTCGACGTCAAATCGCGCGTCGAATACGAAGATCAGGCGCGCGCCACAGGGCAGGAGCCTGCCCCTGCGCCGGTCAGCAATGTTCAGGCAATCGGGGCTCAGGCCGCCAGCGCAGCCATTCAGATGCCGGGCATTGTCCAGAACATCCAATCCGTGGTGACGACACCGGTATCGCGTATCAACGGTCTGCAGGATCGCCTGACCTTTGAAAGTTTTGTGTCTGGCCGTGGCAATGAATTTGCCTATACCATGTCGCGCCAGGTGGCGTCATGGGCGGACGGGCACTTCAATCCGGTGTTTTTTCACGGCCCTTACGGCTACGGCAAGACCCACCTTCTGAACGCCATCGGCTGGGAAGCGCATGCGCGCCGTCCCGACGCCCGCATCGTCTATCTGACGGCCGAGAAGTTTACCTCGACCTTCGTCAAGGCGCTGATGGACAAGTCGACCTCAGCATTCAAGGACGAGATCCGCAGCGCCGACCTGCTGCTGGTGGACGATGTCCACTTTATCGGCGGCAAGACGTCGTCGCAGGAAGAGCTGTTCCACACCCTGACCTCGCTGATCGAGAACAATCGTCGCGTGGTCTTCACGGCCGACCGTCCGCCGTCGCAGCTGACCGAGATCGAGGCGCGCCTGCGGTCGCACCTGTCGTCGGGCCTCGTGTGCGCACTGGACGTCGCCGACCAATCCTTACGTATCGGCATCATCGAACGTAAGCTGGCGCAACTGGCCCAAAGAGGCCAGGCGTCCGGACAAAATCCCAGGGGGGATGTAATGCAATTTCTGGCCGAGCGTGTGCCGGGGTCGATCCGTGAGCTTGAAGGCGCGGTCAATACCCTGGTGGCGTCCGCCGGCCCTAGACTTGGGAGTTTGACTTTGGAAGAAGCTATGGCCTTGCTGCAACCGAACCTGAAGGTGTCGGTGGAGCGCCGCGTAACCGTTGATGAGATTCAAAAGCTGACGGCTGATCATTTCGGTCTGAAGCAGGCGGACCTTCTGTCGGAGCGCCGGACCCGCAGCGTGGCGCGTCCGCGTCAGGTGGCCATGTGGCTGTGCAAGCAGCATACGACGCGTTCCTACCCGGATATCGGTCGCCGTTTCGGTGGCCGTGACCACACGACGGTTCTGCATGCTGTGAAGAAGGTCGAAGAGCTGCTGACGTCGGATGACCAGATCGCGCGCGATGTTGAGGCGTTGACGCGCAAGCTCAGGAGCAACTAGTGGGGCGTGGGGTCTTGACCCCACAATCTTTAATTTCCTTTGGCTTTTTGGCCCTGAAGGGGCCAGAAGCCAAAGGAAGTGAAAAAGGCTTGGGGCCACGGGCCCCGAACCCCATTAGTCGTTCTTGATCTTTGCCCGTAATGCCTTAATGTCCGCCCCCCGACGGCAGAATACCCTCGGGCGAATCGAGCAAAACAGGACTCCGTAGAGATGCAATTCACGATCGAACGTGGTGCGCTATTGAAAGCGCTGGGCCATGTCCAAAGCGTCGTCGAACGCCGCAACACCATCCCCATACTCTCGAACGTTCTGTTGTCAGCCGAACGCGGCACGGTGTCGTTTTCCGCCACCGATCTCGACATGGAAATCGTCGATACGGCTGACGCCACCGTCCAGGTGCCAGGCCAGATCACAGCCCCCGCTCATACCCTCTACGAAATCGTCCGCAAGCTGCCCGAAGGCGCCGACGTCGAACTGCGCTACGCCGCCGGTGACGATCCCCGCCTGGCCGTTTCGGCCGGCCGTTCGCGCTTCGCCCTCCCGGTCCTGCCGGCCGGCGATTTCCCGATCATGTCGAGCGACCACGAAGGCGTCACCTACCAGATCCTGCGCGACGACCTGAAACGCCTGATCGACAAGACGCGCTTTGCCGTCTCGACCGAAGAAACCCGCTACTACCTCAATGGCATGTACCTGCACACGCTGGCCGAGGAAGGCTCAAGCTACCTGCGCGCCGTGGCAACCGATGGTCACCGTCTGGCCCTGGCCGAAATGCCCGCGCCCGAAGGCGCCATGGGCGGCGCCGGCATCATCGTCCCGCGCAAGACCGTCGACCAGGCGCGCCGCCTGCTCGACGATGGCACAGGTTATGTCGACCTGACGGTCAGCCCGGCCAAGATCCGCTTCCAGTTCGGCAATGCCTCGCTGACGTCGAAGATCATCGATGGCTCGTTCCCGGACTACGGCCGCGTCATTCCGCGCGGCAACGACAAGGTCATGCTGGTCGATACCGGCGTGCTGGCCAAGGCTGTCGACCGGGTCTCGACCATCTCGGCAGAAAAGTCGCGCTCGGTGAAGATGGCGATCGAAACCGGCCGCCTGACCCTGTCCGTACGCAATATCGAAGCCGGCCAGGCCGTCGAAGAAGCCGAGATCGATTATGATAACGAGTCGCTCGATATCGGCTTCAATGCCCGTTACATCCTGGACGTCATGGGCCAGATCGGCGGCGATATGGTCGAACTGCGCTTCTCGGATGCCTCGTCGCCGACCCTGGTGCTCGACCCGTCGGACAATGGCGTCCAGTACGTGCTGATGCCGCTACGCGTCTAAGGACGATAGTGAACAGTCCAAGCCTTCTTCGCCCTCCCTGCTTGCGGGGAGGGGGGACCATCTGCGGAGCAGATGGTGGGCGGGGCTTTCTTACCGACCAACTCACTCCGGCGTATGTTTTGTCTTCCGAGGGGCCCCGCCCACCATCCTGCGGATGGTCCCCCCTCCCCGCAAGCAGGGAGGGCGAAAGCAATCCTGCCTCGAGACAACTAGTTCTTGTGAATGAGTTGCGCGAAGGAAGGGGCTGACCCGTGTCCAGTGCCCTCCAATCCCTCTCGCTGACCGAGTTTCGCTCCTACGAACGGCTCGACTTTGCTGTCGATGGCCGCAGCGTTTACCTCCATGGAGCCAACGGTGCCGGCAAGACCAACCTGCTCGAAGCCATCAGCGTCCTCAATCCCGGCAAGGGCCTGCGTGGCGCCGGTTTCAGCGACCTTGGCCGCCGCCTGCCCCACGAAGCGCATGGCCGCGCCTGGGGCGTCGCAGCCAAGTTCGGCGAAGGCGAGGACGAAACCCATCTCGGCACCGGCTCCGATCCGCGCGACCTGAACAAACGCGTGGTGCGGCTCGACGGCCAAAACGTCACCGCCGCACGGCTGCTGGAACACGTTCGGCTGATCTGGCTGACCCCGGCGCAAGATCGCCTGTTTATCGAATCCCGCTCCGAACGCCTGCGCTTTTTCGACCGCCTGACCTATGCCGCTGAACACCGCCATGCCGCCGTCGTCACCGCCTACGAAAAGGCGCTGCGTGAACGTCTCAAGCTCCTGACCGACGGTCCGGCCGACGACGCCTGGCTGTCGCTGCTCGAGCAAAAACTGGCTGAGACCGGCATCCAGATGATCGAGGCCCGCCGTCGTGCGACCGCCGCGCTCCAGGCCGAGATCGAACTGCACCAGGGGCCGTTTCCCAAGGCAGACCTTATCCTGGCCGGCGACATTGAAGACGCCGATCTGAACACGTATATTATCAATGGCTTCCGGCAATCGCGCAGCCGCGATAGTGCCGCCGGCCGGTCGCTGTTCGGGCCGCATCGCATGGATTTTACGGTCATCCACCGCGATAAGAATCGCCCCGCCGCCGAAGGTTCCACAGGCGAGCAAAAGGCGCTTCTGCTCAACATCATCCTGGCGCAGGGCGCGCGTCTGGCAAAGGATACTTCCGCTGCAAAACCAATTCTTTTGCTGGACGAGGTCGCAGCCCATCTTGACCCTGCGCGACGGCACGCTTTGTTTGACGAGACCCATGCTTTGGGCCTACAAACATTCTTTACAGGGACCGATTTGGGCCTGTTCGACGGCCTTCGTAACCGCGCGCTGGGTGTGCGCGTCGAAGGCGGCCAATTTATTGAATTTACTGAGTAAATGGACCCGCGAATGAGCGATGAAAATTCCCAAGACCATCCTGAGATCGTAACCAATGCCTATGGAGCTGATTCGATCAAGGTTTTGAAAGGTCTGGATGCCGTTCGCAAGCGCCCGGGCATGTATATCGGCGACACCGATGATGGCTCAGGCCTGCATCACATGGTCTACGAAGTCGTTGATAACGCCATCGACGAAGCCCTGGCCGGCCACGCCACGCGCGTTGGCGTCACCCTGAATGCCGACGGCTCGTGCTCGGTGTCGGACGACGGCCGCGGCATGCCGGTCGGCATCCATGAAGGCGAAGGCGTATCGGCGGCCGAGGTCATCATGACCCAGCTCCACGCCGGCGGTAAATTCGACCAGAACAGCTACAAGGTCTCGGGCGGCCTGCACGGCGTCGGCGTCTCGGTCGTCAACGCCCTGTCCGACTATGTCGAGCTGATCATCTATCGCGATGGCAAGCGCTATGAATCGCGCTTCGAGCTGGGTGAGACGGTCACCTCCGTCCACGTCACCGGCGATGCGCCGATCCGCGAAGAAGGCCCCAAGACTGGCGAAGTGCTGACCGGCACGACGGTCAAGTTCCTGCCTTCGCTGAAGACGGGCCCGGATACCGGTACCTTTGCCTTCATCGATTTCGATCGCAAGACGCTGGAACACCGCCTGCGCGAACTGGCCTTCCTTAATTCCGGCGTCTACATTCGTTTCGCCGATATGCGCGAGGCCGAGCCCTACGAAATCGTCCTGCATTACGACGGCGGCGTGGTAGAGTTCGTCAAGCACCTCGACAAGGCCAAGAGTGCGATCACTAAGGCGCCGGTATCGGTACGCGGTGTGCGCGACAAGATCGAGGTCGACCTGGCCTTGCAGTGGAACGACAGCTACCACGAGACGATGTTGTGCTTCACCAACAACATCCCGCAGCGCGACGGCGGCACCCACCTGGCGGCCTTCCGTGGCGCCCTGACGCGGGTGATGACGCAGTACATGGAATCGTCCGGCGCCGCCAAGCGCGAGAAGGTCTCGGTTTCGGGCGAAGACGCCCGTGAAGGCCTGACCTGCGTCCTGTCGGTCAAGGTGCCGGACCCAAAATTTTCGTCGCAGACCAAGGACAAGCTGGTCTCGTCCGAAGTCCGCCCGGCCGTCGAAGGCCTGGTCTACGACAAGCTGGCGCAATGGTTCGAAGAAAATCCGACGGAAGCCAAGGCGATCGTCTCCAAGATCGTCGAAGCCGCCGCCGCCCGCGAAGCCGCCCGCAAGGCGCGCGAACTGACCCGGCGCAAGTCGGCGCTCGATATCTCGTCCCTGCCGGGCAAGCTTGCCGATTGCCAGGAACGCGATCCCGCCAAGTCCGAAATCTTCATCGTTGAGGGTGACTCGGCCGGCGGCTCGGCCAAGCAGGCGCGGAACCGTGAAAACCAGGCCATCCTGCCTCTGCGCGGCAAGGTGCTGAACGTCGAGCGCGCCCGCTTCGACAAGATGCTGTCGTCCGAACAGATCGGCACGCTGATTACGGCCCTGGGCGCTGGTATCGGCCGCGACGACTTCAACATCGAAAAAGTGCGCTACCACAAGATCATCATCATGACCGATGCCGACGTCGACGGCGCGCACATCCGGACCCTGCTCCTGACCTTCTTCTATCGCCAGATGCCGGAGATAATCGAAAAGGGTTACCTCTATATCGCCCAGCCGCCGCTGTATAAGGTCGCCAAGGGCAAGTCGTCGCGCTACCTTAAGGACGATACCGAACTCGACGCCTATCTCATCGAAGAAGGCATCAATGATGCCGTGCTGGAACTGCGCACGGGTGAACGCATTACCGGCAACGACCTCGATGCCCAGGTGCGCGCCGCCAAGTCATTCAAGTCCAGCGTCGATCGTCTGTCGTTGCGCGCCCCGGCCTTCGCCATCGAACAGGCGGCCCTGGGCGGCCTGTTCGGCACGCATCCCGACCTTGAGAAGGTCGCTGTCTCGCTGACACGCCTCAACCAGGAAGGCGATGGTCCGTGGAGTGTCGACACCGGCGTCGGTGGCGGCTATGTCTTTGAACGCATCCGTCGTGGCGTCACCGAAAAGATCGTGCTCGACGAAGCCATGATGCATTCGCTCGATGCGCGCCGTCTGGCGGAACGTACCGACGCACTGGTCAGCATCTACAACCAGCTCGCCATCTTCACGCGCAAGGACAAGGCGACCGACATTCGCGGTCCGCTGGATTTGGTGTCTGCCGTGCTCGATGCCGGCCGCAAGGGCCTGACCATCCAGCGCTATAAAGGCCTGGGCGAAATGAATGCCGAGCAGCTGTGGGAAACCACGCTCGACAAGGACGCGCGCACCCTGTTGCAGGTCAAGGTCAACCACGCCGACGAAGCCGACGAGATGTTCTCCAAGCTGATGGGCGACCTGGTCGAACCGCGCCGCGAATTCATTCAGGAAAACGCGCTCGACGCCGAGGTCGACGCCTAGCCAGGGTCGTAACGACCCTGGACCCATAAGTTGTTCTTTCACCCCGTCAGGCAACTGGCGGGGTGTTTATCGAGGGGAATATGGAGAAGCGATATCAGGTCTTTGTAAGTTCGACTTATGCTGATCTCAAGGAAGAGCGGCAGCATGTAATGCAGACGCTTATGGAAATGGATTGTATCCCCGCGGGGATGGAATTATTTCCTGCTGCTGACGAAGAGCAGTTAAATTTCATAAAGAAAATAATCGATGATTCAGATTATTATTTGCTAATTATCGGTGGACGTTATGGCAGTACGACCTCTGAGGGAATCAGTTACACAGAAAAAGAATATAATTATGCTCTTGATAGAGATTTGAAAGTTATTGCTTTTGTTCATAAGAATCCGGAAGAGCTTGCTGTCAATAAAACGGATAATGATCCTGAAGCTGCAAAAAAATTAATAGAATTCACGGAGCGCGTTAAGGCCGGACGGTTAGTAAAATTCTGGTCGTCTCCTGATCAGCTTCCGGGACTGGTTTCGCTCAGCCTTGCAAAGACAATTAAGACTTATCCAGCTGTTGGGTGGGTAAGAGCCAATATTGTATCCAGTGCCGACACTCTTTCCGAAATTAATGAATTACGTAAAGAAAATCATGAACTAAAGCAGAAGATTGTTGAAAATGAAGAAAATGCGTTGAGTGATTCAATTTTTGAAAATTTAGCTGATCTATCAGAAAAATTTCCCCTTAAAGGAAAACTTATAAAAACAAAGGGCGATGAATGATTAAGATACTCATTAAAGATGTCTTGGCATGACATATTTTTAATAATAGCGCCCCATTTAATGTTTTATATTCAAGAATCAAAGGCGAAAATTGCTTTAAACAAAGGCATTACAGAATTGAAATATCAGTCATATTACTCAACATCTATGGATGACTACACATTTCAAACAATAAGATTGCAATTATCAGCTTATGGGTTGGTAAAAATAACCCAGAGAAATCCAGGATATTATGCTCAGACATTTTGGGAATTGACTGATGATGGTGCTCAATATGCGCTTGAGCATCGAACAATGAAAACGCAGCTCTCCTCAGAAAAGATAATTGAAGATGAGGCTGATTAAGTGCAAAGCGATGTGCCTTGCCACGATCGGGTAAGTAGTGTGCTGTGAACCTTGATATTGGCAGTATCTGCGATCAGTACACCTCCCGCTTTTCCGATGAGCGCGACACTGCGCTGCGCAGTCTGGAGAAGCTTCAAGCCGTGCCAGATATGCTGGCACGGTCGAGCTTTCCTGCTCATGTCACGGCCTCGGTGCTGATCGTCCAGCGCGACGCATTGCTGACCATCTGGCATCCCTATCTCAAGGCGTGGATTCAGCCCGGCGGCCACGTCGATCCTGGTGAAACCGTCGTCGGAGCGGCTTTGCGTGAAGCCCGCGAAGAAACCGGCCTTGCGTGTGAGCTGATCGAGGATGAGCCGTTCGATATCGACTGCCTGTTGGTGCCGGCCAATCCAGAGAAGGGCGAGCCCGAGCACTGGCATATCGACTTCCGCTACTTGATGCGGCCGGTCGCCCAGGTTGGCGAGCCGGAATTGCCGACCGCCTGCATTCCGTTCAGGCATCTGGGCGATATGTCGCCTTCGCTGGCACGGCTGGCGATCAAGATGGAAAGCTACCTGCGCGTACCGGCCTAGAAGCTGACGTCGATCGTGGTGCGGCGGTTTTTCGCATTGGCCACGCCGTCGCGTGTCCGCACGGCCAAGTCCTTTTCGCCCTTCCAGCGGACGGTGATGGCTGAAGACGGAATACCTTCATTTCTGAGCCCGCCAGCCACGACATTGGCACGTTTGCGCGACAGGGCCATGTTGTAGGCCGATGAGCCCGACGTATCGGCGTGTCCGGTAACCGTCAGGGTGGGGGCGGGTGCCGATTTGGCGTACTGCGCGGCAGTGGCGATAACGGACTGGGCCGCAGCGTTAAGGCGCAGGCTGTTGAGCGGGAAATAGACATTATAGCGCTTGGGCGCCGGAATCGCCATGACCGGCGGTTGCGCGTCGGAGCCAGCGGAACCTGACGGCGCTGCCGGAGCGGGCAGGGCGGCGACAGCGACGGGCGGGGACGATGCCGGGCCAGGGGCTTGTGCCACCGGCGCAGAGTTGACCGACAGGCTGTTGGGCACGCCGGCATTGGCAGTGCTAAGCGGAGCGGCAGGGGCCGAGGCAACCGACGAAGGACGCGACTTGACCGGCGCGCCGAAGCTCCAGCGCAGACCGACGCTCAACGAGTGGTCGCTGAAATGACCGGCGGTCTTGGCGGTGTAGATGTCGGTCGCCGGTGCAGATGCGTTCGGTGGTGTGTGCGTATCCGTCACGGCGACGTCATAGGACGTGTTGCCGGTCCGCATGAAGCGGTAGATCATCTCGAAGTTCAGACGCTTGGTGAGGCGCCAATTGGCGCCGGCCAGCGCCTGGGCCGCGGGTACGGCCTGTTCGGACGTTACGCTGTAGGTGCGTGAGTGGCCGTTGGTGCTCGATGGACCCGAATAGCTCGTCCTGGCCTGTACAACACCGGCGCCAATACCGACGAAGGGATGCAGCGGCAGGTCCGGCCGGATATCATAGATCAGGTTGACCATGGCCGACGCCTTGTCGACCTTGCCGATGCCCGGATTGTGCTCGCCCGCCAGGCCGTCGGTGATGACGCCCGGGCGCGTGCCAAACTCGGCCTCGGCGCGCAGATTGGGGGTGAACTGGTAGCCGAGACGGGCGAAGCCGGCAGCGCCGCGATCGATTTTTAGCGAGGCCTCGTCGCCCAGCGGCGAGACGGAGGACGAAGAGGCAGTGCCTTTCAGCGTGACGTCTGTGACGTCGAGCGTCTGGGTCGCGCCCGGCGTCTGGCCGGCTTCGACGGCAGCGTACCAGCCGATATGTGTGTCGGCGGCGGCAGTCTGGGCAAGCGCAGCACCGGCCAGGGTCAAGGCCGTGCCTGCCAGAAGTTTCAGTTTCATCCCCGCCATGCCGCCTAAGTCCATCTACTCATTCAGAAAAATGAGCGGCCAAGATATCACGTTCCCGTCAAATGACACGGCGGGACACGTAACAGCCGAAGAATTCGGCCAAGCGCGGCAAATTTGTTGGTTCGACACCGCAGGCGGGTAAAGTGGCTGGCCGGGTTTCGCCAGCCAGCCGAATCCGTCTCAGATCGGCTTTGAGACACAATAATCCGAGCCGAAACCGCCCGCCTTTCAGCGGATTGCGCGCCTATTTCTTCTTTTTGACCTCTTCTTCCTTGGCGACGGCGCGATCTTCGGCGTTGAAGGTCACCGGGGCTGCTGCGCTATAGCCATAGTCGCGGCTCTTCTTGGCCAGGCGCTGCATGGTCGATTTCATGCCATCCTTGCCGACTGCCATGGTCTTTTCGGTTGTGACGCCCATGGCGCCGGCATCGGTGAACTTGGCGAACTCCGCGCCCAGGAAGACGACCTCCCAACCCTTGGCACGTGCACGGTCGAGCGCTGCGCGGGCGCCGGCTTGCGTGACTTCGCGGCTGGAATTCTCCTCACCATCGGTCATGATGACCAGGACGGCCTTTTTCGGATTGTCCTGCTCGGCGACCGAGACGATGCGGCCGATGGCATCATACAGCGGCGTCATCCCGCGCGGGCTGGCCTCCGCCGTCGTGACATTGCGCCAGCCGGTTGCGGGCACCTTTTTGCGCAGCACATCGAACTGCAGGCCGTTCTGTGCATCGAAGACGGCGAGGGTGACCGAAGCTCGCAGTGCGCCGTCGCCTTCGCCAAGCGCTTCGGCATAGGCGTTGACCGAGGTCAGGGCCTCGTCCCAGATGTCCTGCATCGAGCCGGTCCGGTCGAGCAGGATGTAGGTATTGACGCTGGCATTTGGGGCTATGCGCGTGGTGGGCGCGCTTTCGGCGAACGCCGGGCTTGCGGCCAGCGGCAGTGCCGCCAGCGCCAAGGAAAGCCAAAGGATTTTAGGCATGACGACCTCCTGTTACGGCGAGGTCCATCTGTTTTCCCTGCCCCGCCGACTACAGAAGAGCGCGCCGTTTTCGTCCGGCGCGTGTCCAAATAACGGCGTTCCGCATACATTTTGCAGGCGGAATTGTGTTCGGTGCTGTTGGGCGTGCACGGCTTCGTGCGCGTTTGTGAGTTTCGCGTGACTGGAGAATTTGTTATAGTCAATGCACGGGAAATGACCCGTATTAACTCCCTGGACTCTTGTCAAAGGGCGACACGGCGTCAGAGCAGACGGCCATATCATCAAAGGATATGGAGAAAACGTCAGGCTAAAGCGCCAAATATGAAAGACCCTCCGAGAAATCGGAGGGTCTTCGTCATTTTGGCTGTAAGGCTAAGGCTACTTCACCACGGCTTCGCGGCTGAAGCGCTTGCCGTCTGGCGAGACGGTGCGAACGCGAACCTCGCCCTTGACGGCCGTGGGGCCTGAATATGCCGTCCAGCTGCCGGCCTTGGTGCGGTACTGGATTTTCAGGCTGGCGGGAACCGCATTGGCTTCGAGCCTGCCGTCCTTGACGCGCGCACCCGGCAGGGGCAGGCGGTACTTGACGCCGGCCTTGTCGAGCGCCGGCAGTTGCGCCGAGACGCGCGCCTGGAAGCCCTGCCAGTCGGCCTGGACCGCCGCCTTGTCGACGCTGCCGTCATCGAACGCATAGGACTTGCCGGGGACATAGGTGGGTTCCCACGACGCCCGGTGCCAGGCGCGTTCGGCCACGGCCAGGGTGCGCGGGAACAGCATGTAGTCGGCGATCTGCGGCGTCCGGACGACCTCGCTCCACAGCTGACCCTGCATGCCGGTGATTGTATGGCCGGGCGTAAGCGGGACGGTGTCACTGATCTTGCCCTGCTGGTTGGCAGGGGTAAGCATGACGGCGCCATTGGCCGGCAGGTTCTCCGGCATGAAGGCGAAGATCTTGTAGAGATCCGTAGCGCGCGACGCCCAGTCATAACCGCGTTCATGGCCGTCGGCGGCGTACGGCATGTCGAGATACATGACGTCCGGGTTGGAGAGGACGATGTTCCAGCCCTGGTTGGCTTGTTTATGTGCTTCGGCAATGCCGCCGCTGAACAGGCCGCCCCAGGTGTTAGACTGGACGCTTTTGGGCATTGTGGCCGGATCGACGTGACCCATGCCGTCGCTCCAGCCGGCAGGTTCGATGCCTTTGTCGGTCAGGAGCCTGGTGACGCGGGTGATGAACTGTGGGCCCAGTTGCTCGTACGTCAGATTCTGCCCGGCCATCAGCTTTTTGCAGGACGGAGAGTCCTTCCATGCACCGGCGGTTTCGTCGAGGCCGAGGTGATAGATGTGCAGCGGCGCGCCGGCTTCTTCGTGCATGCCCTTGATGTCGGTCAGCACGGCGTCGATGAAGGTGTAGGTCGATGGGAGGCAGACATCGAGCGTATTGTCGTTATAGCTCTGGATCGAGTCGTAGACGGTTGTGTCGCCTGGATCGACCAGGCGGAAGCGCGCGGCGTCCTCGGGCTTGCCCTCGGCGATCAGGCGACGGGCGCGGGCCTCCATGGCCCGAATCGAGGCGCGGCTGTGGCCCGGCATGTCGAAGGACGGGATGACCTCGATCTGGCGTGCCCTGGCGAACTTGAGCAGCTCGATATAGTCGGCGCGCGTCAGATAGCCATTGACCGAAGTGCTCGCGTCGGGACCGGCGCCCAGTTGCGGCAGCAGGCAGGTATTTTCGGACGGATCGTGGCAACGCTTCGAACCGATATCGGTCAGCTCCGGCAGGCCTGAAATCGCCAGGCGCCAGCCCTCGTCGTCGCCAAGATGCAGGTGCAGGCGGTTGAGCTTATAGGCGGCCATCTGTTCGACGACCTTGAAGATCTGCGCCTTGGGGTGGAAGTTACGCGCGACATCGAGATGCAGGCCGCGGAAGCCGAAGCGCGGGGCGTCCTCAATATGCAGGGGCTTGAGCAGGCCCTTGTCGAAGGCGGCCTGTTGGCTCAGCGAGCGCAGGGCGTAGGAGGCGCCGGCTGCGTCTGCCGCGGTGATCGTAATGGCGCCGTCCCTGGCGACCAGTGTGTAGGATTCCGCTTTACCGGCAACGATAGTTACAGTCAGCGGCACACCGGTGTCGGCCAGCTTGAGACCGGCCAGGGCAGGCGCGACATCGGCAGCAGCAACGCCGTTAAGCTTGACCGCCACACCCTTGGTAAGGTCGAGCGCGGGTCCCTCTAACTGTTCGGCCTTGACCGGGGTCGGCAGGATGATGATTCCGGAGACGGGTGCATTTACTGCCTGGCGTGACGCGGTCTGCTCGAACAGGCGTTCAGGCGTCAGCCACGGTGTCTCAGGATGGTTGTTCTGGCGGGTTTCGTCGCTATAGGCCGTAACGAAGGGCAGGGTTTCTTCGCCGGTCACCGGGTCGACTGTGGTGCGCGCCGAGGCGATAACGCGCGGCTTTAAGCCGTCGGCCAGGACATAGGCGTTGGGAAGCAGGAAATAGGGCGAGTTGACATTGCCCGGCGAAATCAGGCGCAGGGTGTATTTTGTGCCGGCTTTAAGTGTCACGCCTGGCTTGGGGGTGAACCGCACCAGGTCGCCATTGAGAATTTCCATATCGAAGGCGTCGCTTTTCAGCGGCAGCAGCGTGGTGACGAAGCTGGCATAGATGGCGAAGTCACCTGACGCGACCGCCGGCGGCAGGGTCTTCGGCATGGTCAAGTCGAGATCGAGCCGCAGGCAGCCCTTAGGTGTCGGGCATCCGGCCGATGCATGTGTCTCGGCTAAGGTTAGATGGTACCCGAGCCCGCCGGCAAAGGCGTCGATCTGGCCTTGCGTTGCCGCAGGCTTGGCGTGGCCGAGAGACGGAGCGGACAGCAGGGTCGCACCCAGCAGAAGACCACGCAGCAGTTTCGACATTTCGTCCCTCGATCCTATAGTGTGATTGCAGGTAAGGTGACGCAGGGCAGCCGGCTTGTCAATGCACCGAAGCAGGCCAGTGTGATATCATTTAAATACCAATATATATCCAAAAGGCCGAAATATCGCTTCAGGTATCGAAATAACGCCACTTTACAATAATACGATTCGTACTATTGTATCTTTAATACGAAACGTATCAAATGACCAAATCTGTTACCTCCCTGGGCTACGCCCTCCTCGGCCTGATCAATGAAGAGCCGCGATCAGGCTACGCCTTGCGCAAGGTGTTCGAAACGACGCCGATGGGGAGCTATTCGAGCAGTCCGGGCAGTATCTATCCGGCGTTGGAATCGCTGCGCAAGGCGGGGTTGGCCGAGACTTCCGGAGAGGGAAGGGGGAAGGGCGCGTTTCATCTGACGGCCGCGGGCTCAGAGGCTTTTCAGGCCTGGCTGCGGGCGCCGGTGGAAGCCAGCGACCTGTCGCAGGCCATGCTGCGCTTCGCCTTCCTGCACGGTCACGCCGACCGGTCGCTAACGCGCGCCTTTCTCGACTCGTTCGAGGCGGCTGCGGGCGGGGTGGCGGCGTCGCTGGCGGATTTTGTCGCGGGCGAGGCCGGCCAGGCCCTGCCGGTACAGGCGCGGGTGGCGGTCGAACATGGGCGCAGACAACACGAAGCCTCGGCCGCCTGGGCAGCCTGGGCTCGGGAAACACTGGAAGCCAAAGGGGAACTGTAATGAAGGCAAGCATAATTTGGGTGGCAAAGGCCTTTGGTCTGTGGCTGGTACTGATGATCGGCATGGTCGCGGGAGGCATGCTGTTTTTCCGCGACGCGCCGGCGATCGCGCCGGACGGGCCGTTCGATGCGGGTCAGGCCATGCTGGTGGTCAATGCCTGCGTGGCGGTGACGCTGGCCGTGCTGGCGCAGAAGATGCGCCTGCGTGGGCCAGCGCTTGGGCTCACCCTGGCCGCGGCCTTGTTCGGCATAGAGACCGTCATGTCGCTAATCGAGGCGGTGGTCTTCAACAACGACCTGAAGATGTCGATGGACAGTATCTGGAAGGGTGCGCTCAGCAACCTGCTGCGCGACGTCCTGGCAGGGGTGGCGATCGCGCTGATGTGGCGCGGTCAGTCGGTGGAGGCGCCGCCGGTGTTGCGTGGATTTGCCTGGAAGTTTCCGGCCATCGCGGTGCTGTATGTCGTCTGCTATTTCGTGGCGGGCGCCTTCATCGCCTGGCAGAGCGTGGAGGTGCGCGCCTTCTATGCCAATATAGGCGATATTTCCCTGCCGTACCTATTGGCGGTGCAGTTCGTGCGCGGCCTGATGTGGGCGGCAATTGTGCTTCTGCTGGTGCGCGCCATGCGTGGCAGCCTGTGGTCGAAGGCTCTGCTGTCCGGTCTGGCGCTCAGCGTCATCATGGATCTGCAACTGCTCTACCCCAATCCGGTCATGCCGTGGCCTGTGCGCAGCGTTCACATGGTCGAGGTCGGTGTATCCAACTTTGTCTTCGGTGCTTTGGCGGCTCTGATTCTTACCGCAGGGAGGGCGCGATCAGCCTGAGGTCGCCGCGAAACAGCGATTTCAAAAGCGCCGGATCGCGCAGGCCGACGATCGGCATCTTCTCTTGCCACAGGGTTTCCTCGATCACGCCATAGGCTTCGCACAGGTCGAGCGCGTGAGTCAGCACGCCGGCATTATAGGCCTTGGCGATCCCGAACGTCTGCACGCGCGTCGTGAAGTCCGGACCGTTGGCCTTACCCATGACGTGGTCGATCAGCTTCTTGCGGCCGCGCGGACCGTTGAGGCGGTAAAGCGCCGACATCAGCATCTGGGCAGGTTCGGTGACGTCGCTCGACTTGCCGTTGCCCAGGCAGTTGTCGCAGGTGCCGCACGGCCCAATGCCTTCTTCACCGAAATAGCTACGCACGGCCTGTTTGCGGCAGGACTGGCCCAGGACCATCTGGAAGAAGTCACGCGCCTTTTCCTTCTGGATGGTTTGATCGGGTGCGCCCTCGTTCTCGCGCATCGTCATGCGGCGCAGCGCCCAGCCGAGGTCGCCGGAATTGTAGAAGCAGACGCCGGACGCCGGCTTGCCGTCGCGGCCGGCGCGGCCGACCTCCTGCCAGTAGGCCTCCATCGAGGACGGCGGGTCGGCGTGGATGACGAAGCGGACATCGGCCTTGTTGATGCCCATGCCAAACGCGATGGTCGCGACCATGATCTTCGACTTGCCGCTGAGAAACGCGGTCAGCCGTTCGTCACGCGTCTTGGACGGCAGGCCGGCGTGATAGGCGGCGGCGATAAAGCCTTCCTTCTTCAGGGTTTCCGCCAGCTTTTCGGTGCCATCGCGCGATCCGCAATAGATGATGCCGGACGCGCCCTTCTGTTTGGCGATCAGCTCAACGATCGACTTGGCGACCGTCCCCTTGCGGCGAACGAAACGCAGGGAAAGGTTCGGCCGGTCGAAGGTGGCGACGACTTCGACCGCGTCTTCGATATGCAGGGCGGCCTTGATGTCGGCGCGGGTGTGGGCGTCGGCGGTGGCCGTCATGGCCATGGTCGGTACGCCGGGGAAGAGCGCCTTGACCTGGCCGAGCGTCCGGTATTCCGGCCGGAAATCGTGGCCCCACTGGCTGATACAGTGCGCTTCGTCGATGGCGACCAGGTTGATAGGCATGCGTCGCAGGCGGTCCAGCACAAAGGGCTGGTTGAAGGCTTCGGGCGAAAGATAAAGCAGGTCGAGCTGGCCGCCGCGTGCCGCATCCCAGATGTCGTTGCGTTCGCCGAGGTTCTGCGTCGAGTCGAGCTTGGCGGCGCGCACGCCGCGCGCTTCCAGCGCCTGGACCTGGTCGCTCATCAGGGCGATCAGCGGCGAGATGACGATACCTAAACCCGGACGCAGGATGGCGGGGATCTGATAACAGAGACTTTTCCCACCACCGGTCGGCAGGACGGCCAGGACGTCGTCGCCTTGCAGGACGGCGGTGATGACGGCGGATTGCTGGCCGCGAAAGGCGTCATAGCCGAAGACGGATTTCAGCGTCGCTTCCGCGTCACTGAGGGTTGGGGCGTCGGCGAGGGTAAGCAGGTCGGCGGACATTCAGGCCTTACGCGGAGAACAGGGGAATAGCTTCACCCCGCTTTTTGCGGGTATTGTGCCGGAATACACATTCGCGATTGCAAACTGGGCGTCTTCGAAAAATAGCGAGGTCCCAGCAAAGCGCAAGGGGCAGATTAACGATTAACCTGTCGCGATATTTAGCCGAAAACCGCTGCACACTTTTCGGCATATCGCTTTAATTTCGCCAAAAACCTCGGGCTAAGCTTGATGTTTGCGGCCAGGGTGTTGCAAAGGTTTAACGCGACAGGTGCGCAGACATTGGCTATAAAGCTGGCTTATCGGGGCGATGGTTTGGCCGTGCGGATGACGGCCATTTCAGTGAGGATTATATAATTATGGCTATGGGCAAGTTCCCGGGTTCGGGAAAAGGCGGCCGTTCACCGCTGCAGGCCGTGTTGTACTGGGGAACCGTGGGACTGATCTGGATGGTCATGTTCGGCGTCGTCTTCCTGGGCGTCATGGCGCTTGATCTTCCCGATACGTCGTCGCTCTACAAGACCGAGCGCCAGCCTTCGATCACCTATCTCGACCGTTCCGGCGCCTTGATCGCCGTGCGCGGCAGCCAGTACGCGCCGCCGGTCGACGTCACCGAGCTGCCGCACTATGTGCCCATGGCCTTCGTGGTTATCGAGGACAAGCGCTTCTTCCACCATATCGGTTTCGACCCGATGGGCATGGGCCGCGCCGTCGTGCGCAACCTGTTCAAGCGCAAGGGCGCCAACCTCGCCGGCGGCTCGACCATCACTCAGCAGCTGGCGCGCAACCTGTTCCTCAGCGCCAATCAGAATGTGAAGCGCAAGGTCCAGGAACTGATGCTGGCCGTCTGGCTTGAGCACAAGTTCACCAAGAAGGAAATCCTCGGCCTCTACCTCAACCGTGTCTATTTCGGCGGCGGCGCCTATGGCATCGAGGCGGCGGCGCAGCGCTACTTCAACAAGGAAGCCAAGGACCTGACCGTCGGCGAAGCCGCCATGCTGGCCGGCCTGATGAAAGCGCCCAACTCCTATTCGCCGCTGTCGGACAAGGAACGCGCCGGCAAGCGCGCCACCATCGTGCTCAAGGAAATGCTGGATGATAAGGTCATCACGCAGGAAGAGTATGAAGGCGCCCTGTCCAAGCCGATCAATGTCTCGAAGACGCTGGCGACCTCGCACGCCCAGTATTTCATCGACTGGCTCGACTCGAACATCCGTGGCCTGGTTGGCGAACCTAAGGAAGACCTGATCGTCGAAACGACGCTGGACCTGCCGATCCAGACCGACGCTGAGCGCGCCGTCCAGCAGATCATGGCGCGCGACGCCAAGAAGGGCGTCGAGCAGGCCGCCGTGGTCTCGGTCGATGGCGAAGGCCGTATCCGCGCCCTGATCGGTGGCGTGTCCTATGCGGAATCGCAGTTCAACCGTGCTACCAACGCCTATCGTCAGGCCGGTTCGTCGTGGAAGCCGTTCGTCTATCTGACGGCCATGGAGGCCGGGTATCAGCCGACGACGCCGGTGGTCGATGAGCCCTACAGCATCGGTGACTGGTCGCCGGAAAACTACACCAAGAAATATATGGGTCTGATCGATCTCCAGACCGCCCTGGCGCAGTCTATCAATACAGTCGCTGCCCGTCTGGCCAATGATGTCGGCCGCGATCGCGTCGCCTCGGTTGCCCGACGCATGGGTATCACCTCAAAGATCAACACCGACCCGGCCATGGCGCTGGGGACATCGGAAGTGTCGCCAATCGAAATGGCGCAGGCCTATGTGCCGTTCTCCAATGGCGGCTTCAAGGCGACGGCGCACGGCATCATCCGTATCCGCACCGCCCAGGGTAAGCTGTTGTATCAGTACCGCGAGTCGAACCAGGACGGCGGCCGTGTCCAGGTCGTCAACAACCCGCCGCTGGTCTACATGAACCAGATGATGCGCGGCGTCGTTCAGCACGGCTCAGGTTCGGGCGTCAACATGCCGGGCTACGACCTGGCCGGCAAGACGGGTACGACCAGCGACTATCGCGATGCGTGGTTTGCCGGCTATACCGGCGGCTTCGTCACCGTGGTCTGGGTCGGCCGCGATGACAATACGCCGATGAAGGGCAAGGTCACCGGTGGCGGCACGCCCGCGGCGATCTGGAAGACCTATATGAATTCAGCTCTGCGTCGTATCCAGGTCAGCCCGATCCCGGTCGGCCCGGCGGATTCGCAGCTTGGCAATGTGGCCCAGGACGCGCTCGATGCGCTGTTGGGGACGCAGGCCGGCCAGGTCCAGTCGTCACAGGCGGCCAATGACAATGGCCTGCCACCGGTCGTCACAATGAAGCCTATTCCGAATCCGGAAGAGAAGGATGAAAAGAGGGACCCGTCGCTGGACGACGTGTTCTCGAGAGCGCAGCAGGGCAATCAGTAAAGGTTTTGTGGGGCCACAGGCCCCACACCCCGATCGTTGTCCGCGTCTGGTTCATCTGAATAGCTCAATAAAAAACGGATCCTTTTGGGGGTCCGTTTTTTATTGAGCTATTCAGATCATTCAAGCTCCAACAATGAATGGGGTGCGGGTCCGCGACCCCGCGAAGCCTTACTGATACCTGAACAGCTCGTGCCCGCGTTTCTTCAGCCAGTCGCGATGCGGTTTATACGCACCGCCGAACACTTCGGTCACGCAGTTCCAGAAGGCCGGACTGTGGTCGGGATGCCGAAGGTGCGAGACCTCGTGCGCCACAAGGTACTGCCGGACCTGCGGCGGCGCCATGATGATGCGCCAACTATAGCGTATGGTCTTGCGGCTGGGGGTGCACGATCCCCAGCGGCCTTTCGGATCGTTGAGCGATACCTTCACGCCTGACACGCCTAGTCTTAAGGCATAGGTGTCGGTTTCCGTCTGAAGCGTCTTGGCCGCAAGCTGCCGCAAATAGCGCTCGACCCGCTTGGCATAGGTCGCGCCGTCGCCGCTTGAAACAAGCAACCACGTCCCATCCGCGGCCTGCTCAGCCTTGGGCGTAATCACACCGGTCCGTTCTGCCAGGGTCACGGCATGGCCTTTAATCGAAATCACGGTACCCGGCGCAAATGGCTGAGGCCGCTCCTGGCCACGCCGGGTCTGCAGGATCCAGTCGTGACGCGTACGGGCGAACTCAACCGCGTCCTTCAGATGCTTGGGGCGCGGCGCGGTAACGATGGCGTCGCCGGTCTTGTTATCGATGCGCAAGGATATGCGACGTGCGCGGGCATTGACCTTCAGGCGCAGCGTATAATCGCCGAAATCGAGGCTCTCACCAGGTTGATACTCAGTAGAGTTGATTCTCATACGCGCATTCTATCCGAAAACCGCTGCGCACTTTTCGGAATGCGCTTAGCTGAGAACATCATTCTTGGCGATAAAATCGCGGATGCGCGGATAGATCTCGTCGCGGAACCGCCGGCCATTGAAGACGCCGTAGTGGCCGGCGCCCTTCTGGACGTACAGTTCCTTCTTCTCTTCCGGAATGTTCGGACACATGGCGTGTGCTGCCTGGGTCTGGCCGACGCCCGAAATATCGTCCTTTTCGCCTTCAACCGTCATCAGTGCGATGTCGGTGATAAGCTTGGTGTCGACGACACGGCCGTCGTGGACCAGTTCGCCTTTGGGCAGGGCGAATGTCTGGAATACCAGGTTGATGGTCTGGAGGTAGAATTCTTCTGTCAGGTCCAGCACCGACAGATATTCGTCATAGAATTCCAGGTGCTTTTGCGTACCGTCGCCGTCGCTTTCGACCAGCGAATTGAAATATTCCCAGTGGGCGTCGGTGTGGCGCTCTTCGTTCATGCTCATGAACGAATAGAGCTGGACGAAGCCCGGATAGACGCGGCGGCCAACGCCCGGATAGGGCGGCGGCACAGTATGGATCATGTTCGACCGGAACCAGGTGAACGGCTTTTCCTGGGCCAGGTTATTGGTCACGGTCGGGTTGAAGCGCGCGTCGATCGGCGAGCCCATGAAGGTCATCGAGGCCGGGCGGCACGGATCATTATCCTGCGACATCAAGCAGGCGGCCGCCAGTACCGGCGGTCCAGGCTGGCAAACGGCGACAACGTGAACGCGGCTGCCGATGGCGGTTAGTATGTCGCGGATGTGGTCCATGAAGGAGTGGAAGTCAAAACGGCCTTCCAGCACCGGCACCTGACGGGCATTGGCCCAGTCGGTGATGTAGACGTCATGGTCGACCAGGAACTGCTGGACCGTGCCGCGCAGCAGGGTCGCATAGTGGCCCGACAAGGGCGCGACGATCAGGACGGCGGGCGCGGCCGTACTTTTGCCGGCGCGGCGCAGGTCGGAATTGTCACGCTGGAAACGCAGCAGGCGACACCACGGGCTGTCCCAGTCCTGAATGACCGAGACGCGGACGTCCTTGTCATTGATGATGATCTTGTCGAAGCCCCATTCGGGCTTGCCGTAGCGCTTGGTGACGTTGGAGAACAGCTCGGCCGAAGCGTAGAGGGTACGCCCGATCGCCGTGTCCGAAGCCGGATTAAGCTTGGAACCCCAGAAGTCCCGGGTCATCTGCGCCAGGGCGCGGAACGGGGCCGCGCCGTAATAGGCATATTCGTGCAGGGAATAGAGCATCTGGAATGTCACACCGGTTACTGAACGTATAGCTAACACTATCATGGCCGTGCTGCCAAATGGTTACACGGTCGTTCAAATTATATTGTGGTGCAGCATATCGAAAATAAGTGGCGGAATTCTTTGCTCAGTAAGGCGAGCGCATGATTTCACGCAGCATCTTCGCGCTCTTTTCCGGCGGCAGGTCCTCGGTCAGCGGCGCATTGAAATTGCCCTTGGGGTCCATCAGATAGACAAGCGCGGTATGGTTAAACGTGTAACTGTCGGCATCACCCTTGCGGGTGGCGGTGGCGCCGTAAGCCTTGGTGACCGCATCGATCTGGGCTTGTGTACCCGTCAGGCCGATGACGCCCTTCGGGAAGCCACCGCTCTCAAGATAGGCCTTGAGGTTCGCTGGTGTATCGCGCGCCGGATCGACGGAGATAAAGACGATCTGCAGGTCCTTGGCCTTGTCACCCATGGCGGCCTTGGTGCGCGCCAGCGATTGCAGTGTCAGGGGACAGATGTCAGGGCAATAGGTGTAGCCGAAGAAGACCGCCGTCCATTTGCCCTTCAGGATCGATTCGTTGACCGTGCGGCCATTCTGGTCGGTCAGGGTGAAGGCGCCGCCCAGTTGCCGGGCATTAGGGTCGATCTCGCTCGTAACAACGCGCGGTCCGGTCAGGGTCTGGTACCAGCTGAAAGCCGCCAGCCCCGCAAGAAGGACGAAAGCCGCGGCGATGATGCCGATGCGTATTTTTGTCATCTGTTTCACGGGCGCCGCTTCGGTTTATAAGGAAAGATCAAACTAAGGACGTAACGATGTCAGGCCGGACCCTAAATCGCCTTCAGGCCTTTTTCAACGGCGACGATGCCGCACCCCTGACCCTGACCGAAGGCCGTGACCACTTGCGCCTGCGCACCCTGGTGCTGCTGCGCTGGCTGGCGATCCTCGGCCAGACGGGCATGGTGCTGTTGATCGCTTATGTTTTCGGCTTCCAGATCCGGCTGTGGACCTGCCTGGCCATCATCATGGCCAGTGCCTGGCTGAACCTGGTCCTAACGATCAATCGCCGCAACGCCCATCGCATGCACGGCTGGGAAGCGGCGATCCAGCTGTCGTTCGACGCCCTGCAACTGACGGCGCTGCTGGGCGTGACCGGCGGGCTTAACAATCCGTTCTGCCTGATGCTGGTGGCGCCGGCGACGGTCGCCGCCGCCAACCTGCCGACGCGCTTTGCCCTGCCGGTCATCGGGGTTGCCATCGCTTCGGCTTTCGGGCTGGCCTTCTGGTCGCTGGAACTGCCATGGCTGCCGGGCGAAAGCTTTGCCCTGCCTGACATCTACCGCTACGGTTTCCTGAGCGCCATCATCGTCGGCATCGCGTTTACCGCCGGCTACGCCTGGCAGGCGGCACTCGAAGCGACCAAGATGGAGCAGGCCCTCAGCGCCACCCAGGCAGTGCTGGAAAAGGAACACCGCCTGAGCGCGCTTGGCAGCCTGGCGGCGGCGGCGGCGCACGAACTGGGTACCCCGCTTGGCACCATCCAGGTCGTCGCCAAGGAGATGTTGCGCAGCCTGAAGAAAAACGACCCGCTCTATGAGGACGCCCAGCTCCTGGTCTCGCAAAGCCAGCGCTGCCGCGACATCTTAAAATCGTTGTCGACCAAGCCGGAGCAGCGCGATTCGGTCTATGACGAAATTCCGCTCAAGACCTTTCTTGAAGCCGCCGCAGCGCCTTACGCCGCCAGCCGTCGCAAGTTCGTCATTTCTGTCACCTCTGAAGACGGCGACGCTGACGCATACCGTATTCGCCGCCGTCCCGAATGGCTGCACGCCGTCTCGGCCTTTGTCGAAAATTCGACCGACTTTGCCCGCACGACGGTGTTTCTGACCTTTGACGTCACCCGCTCCTTCGTCAGCCTGACGATCGAGGACGATGGCGCGGGCTTTTCGCCGGACATATTGTCGCGTCTCGGCGAGCCCTATATCTCGTCGCGCGTCTATGGCGAGGACGACGAGCTGCCGGCTGGAAAGGCTGCCGGGCAAAGCCATTCCGGTATGGGTCTGGGCTTTTTTATCGCCAAGACCCTGTGCGAACATACCGGGGCCACGGTGACTTTCGGTAACCGCGAAGAAGGCGGCGCCTACGTCCGGGCCTTGTGGCGGCGTGAGCCGATAGATATCTTGTCTACAGATACTTAGCAGGAACACACCATGAGTGACGATCCGCACCACACCGACAGCCTGGCGGCAGCGATTTCTACCCGCATGGCCGAGCTGACCGACAAGTCTCTGTTATTGATGGATGACGACGCACCGTTTCGGAACCGACTGGCGCGCGCCCTGGAAACCCGTGGCTTTGCGGTGACCATGGCCGAAAGCGTCCACGAAGCGCTCGACATCATCGAGAAGACGCCGCCGGCTTTCGCCGTCATGGACATGCGCCTGGAAGACGGCAATGGCCTCAAAGCCGTCGAGGCGCTGAACAAGAAGCGCCCCGACGCGCGGGCGATCATGCTGACGGGCTACGGCAATATCGCTACGGCGGTGGCTGCGGTGAAATCCGGCGCCATCGACTATCTGTCCAAGCCTGCCGATGCCGACGACGTCGTCAAGGCGCTGCTGGTGGTTGAAGACCACGCGCCGCCGCCACCGGAAAATCCGATGTCGGCCGATCGTGTGCGCTGGGAACACATCCAGCGGGTCTATGCCTTATGCGGCCAGAACGTATCCGAGACCGCCCGCCGGCTGAATATGCATCGCCGGACCCTACAGCGCATTCTGGCGAAGCGCGCGCCAAAGTGAAATCCAACCTGACGGGCTGCAAACCGTCATCTTCCTGCGATACGGTGCTCACGTACTTAAGTACGCTCCGCTCCGTTTCTCGGAAGCTAACGGTTTTCGCCTCGCCATCTTGAATTTCTGTCCTATTCGTCCGCGATCACGATGCCCGGATTGTCCGGCGGAATGAAATCGAACAGACCGAAATCCAAAGCCTTCTGCGGCCGGGCGGCAGTCATAGGCGTGTCCATCAGCGCCAGGATCTGCTCGCGCGTCAGCTCCAGGCCTTTGGCGTTTTTGCGCAAACGGCGCGCCTGACCGCTCGGTGCCTGACCTCCAGCCGAACGCGCAGCTGGTTGTGGCTTCCAGTAGCTGACCGACAACTGCCAGACGCTGTCCACCGGCACAGGCACCTTGGGCCAACGCACGCCGTTTTCCAGCACGGGCTCGACCGACACGCGCTTCTTCGGCGGGGACGATTTGCGCCGGCAGGTCAGGACGCAGACCCGGCTGTCATCCAGCACGGATGCATAGGTTTTCCGCGCCTCGTCCTCGCTGTCGTAAAGCGGCCCGATCGACTGGGTGACGAAATCGACCCGGCCGTTCGCCGCGATTTCGGCTTCCTTTTCGCGGGCAAACCGGACGCCGTCGCCCTGCCGCAACTGGGCAAGGGCATCGTGGCCATCAGAAGCGACAGGATAGAGCGGCAGGGCCATGAGTACCGATGTTCATGATTTGATCCGTTGCATCCTAACCCTCTGATCCGTTACGCGCAATCGCGGTTTTCTTTTTTCCAGCCTTGTCAGGCAAGTTGATTTATAGTGAAGGATCAAGTTGATTCGGACGAGTACTGGCGGACGCTTTTATGGCCATGGAGTCAATAGCCTATACGGCGGCAGCGGGAGCCATGGCGCTTGCGCTCTCCACTACCTACCTGGCGTGGCGGTTGCGGAAACGCACGACGGTGGCGCGTGAAGCCCTGCGTGCCGACCTGGCCTTGCGCGATGTGACTTTAAGCGAACTCGATGCCGCGACCTCGGCCTTCGATGAGGCCTTCCTTGCCGTCGAAGGCGATGCCGTCCGCCTGGTCTGGGGCGATGACACCCTGAAACATTGTGCCGAGGCCCTGGGCCTGAAGGGCGTCAAGGAAAGCGAATTTGCGCCGCGCGTCGTCGAAGCGCTGGGCGAGACCTCACCAGAAGCCGCGCAAGGCCTGCAAAACCTGATTTCCGAAGGCCGCTCGTGCCGCTTCGAAGTGTTTGCCGAAGGTTCCGGAACTTTTGTCGGCGCGCCCGCCGGTGTCACCCTGGTCGTCGAAGGCAAGTCGTCCGGCGCCACGGCGTGGATTCGCCTGGCCATCGCCGGCGCCAAGGCGTCGCTGTCGTCGGGTCCGTTCGCCCAGATGGCCGAGCACCTGCCGGCGCCGTGCTGGATCTGTGCCCGCGACAGCCGCATCGTCTGGGCCAATAGCGCCTTCCTGAAGGCAACCGAGATGCCGAACCTGGAAGAGGCGCTCAGGACCAATGCCACGCTTGACCGCAGCGCCGATGCGCTGGTGGAAGAGGCGGTCGGTGGCCATGCGCGCCGCGAAGGTTTCCGCTGGATCACCGTCAACGGCCAGCGCCGGTCCTTCCATATCATCGCCGAGCCGCTGAACGACGCCTATACCTGCGCTTACGCCATCGACGTCACCGAGGCCGAGGAAAGCCGCGAAGCGTTGAAGCGCCACGCCAAGGCGCACGATGAGACACTGGATGCGCTCGAAGACGCCGTCGCCATCTTCGGCCCGGAAAAGCAGCTGACCTTTCATAACCGCGCATTTGAAAAACTGTGGGAACTGGAACCGGCCTGGCTGGCCGAACGCCCGACCCACGGCGAATGGCTCGATCGCCTGCGCCAGAAGCGTCGCCTGCCGGAAACCTCTGACTACAGCGCCTTCAAGGTGCGCGAACTGGAATTCTACGGCCTGACCCAGACGGCCGCCGACGAGATGTGGACCCTGCCTGACGGCCGCTCGATGCGGGTGGTGCGTCAGCCACACCCGCTGGGTGGCTTGCTGTTGCTGTTCAGCGACAAGACTGGCGAGCTGAAGCTCAAGGCTCAGTTCAACTCGCTGATCCAGGTGCAGAAATCGACACTGGACCAACTGAACGACGCCGTCATCGTCTTCGGCAGTGACGGGCGCCTGCGCCTGCGCAACCAGTCGTTCGACAGGTTCTGGGAACTGGGCAGCGACGATATCAATCCGGTCATGGATTTTGGCCAGGTCGCCGAGCTGTGCCTGCCGCTGGTCCACGATCGCGGCTTCTGGTCCGAGCTGAAGGCCCGCGTCACCGACACCGACCCGCTGGCGCGCGCGCCGCAGTTGGGTGAGATTCGCATCTCCGATGGCCGGCTGGCACAATGGCGGACGCAACCCCTGCCGGATGGCGCGACGCTTGTGGCATTTTCCGACATCACCGCGACGCGCCAGCTTGAAAAGGCCATCGATGCCCGCGACGAGGCGCTGAACGAGTCGGTGCGCCTGAAGCGCGACTTCGTCGCCAACGTCTCCTACGAACTGCGCACGCCGCTGACGACGATCGTCGGCTATGCCGACCTGCTGCACGCCCAGAACAAGGGCCAGGACACCAAGCAAAAGGCCTTCCTCGAGTCGATCCAGTCGGCCGCCCAGGAGCTGGCACGATCGATCGATGACGTGCTTGATATGGCGCAGATCGATGCCGGCGAAATGTCGGTCGCGCCGGCCGATGTCCGGCTCCTCAACATCGTCGTGGAATCGGGCACACGCCAGGCCGAGATGTTCAAGGCGCGTGGTGTCAACTTCGACTATGAAGGCGTCCTGGAGGCGGATACCGTCCATGTCGACGCGCGCCGCCTGGGGCAGTGTCTCGATCATCTGCTCAGCAATGCCATCCGCAACGCCGCGTCAGGCAGCACGGTCAACCTCAGGGCCAACAAGCAAGGCGACACTCTCGAGCTTGAGGTTGCCTATGCCGGCCGTGGCATCCCCTATCACGTCCAGGCGCACATCTTCGACCGCTATGTCGGCCGTGAGCGCGGTGGTCCGGGGCTGGGCCTGGCCCTGGTCAAGGCATTGGTCGAACTGCACGACGGCTGGATCACGCTCGAATCCGAGCCGACCGAAGGCGCCAGCTTCAAAATCCACCTGCCGAACCAGAGCCGCGCCGGACAGAGCGTTCCGCAGCCAGAGCACACGCCTGAGCCGCTTAGCATCGTCGATACGCTGGAAGATGGCGGCGACGTCGAGGACGTGGCTTAAGCCGCGTGGAACACGGCGCGCATCAGGTCTGACGTGCTGATAATCCCAACCAGCTTGCGATCCGCGTCCAGCACCAGGACGTGGCGGCGATCGCCCTTTGAGAACAGTGGCATCAGCCCATCCAAAGCATCCGTGTCGCGCGCCGTGACATAGTCTTCGCTCATCACCTGGACGGCGGCTTCCGGCATTTCGGAATGGGCCGTGCCTCTGGGCGCCAGCATCGCCTTGAGCCCGCCGTGTTTTTCAGCCTCGGTTGCGATCATAGCCGGCGTAATGATGCCGTGGACACGGTGCTTGCGGTCGATCACCGGCACGGCCTTGATGTCGTGGGTCTGGAATAGAGCCCAGACGTCGCGAAGATGGCTGCCGAAGTGGGCGGTGTGTACAGGGGAGGTCATGATACCGGCGCAGGTCTTGTTGCCGGCCATGCGCTGCCATGCGCGGACTTCGCTGCGCTCCAGGATGCGGCTAAGCGTATCGGGCGCGATGACCTGGGTTTCATCCTCTTCGGCCAGTGCCAGGGCCAGGTCGGCTTCGCTGATGCGCATAAGGCCGGATGCCGTCGCGGCCGGAGCGGTGGCCACCAGGTGCGGATAGGCCTTCTTGGTGAGGGAGTTATAGGCGACGCCCGCCGCGACCAGCAGTATGGAATTGGTCAGGGCCGGGAAGAGGGCGAACTCCCAGGCCTTGGTGTGCGTCAGGACGACCAGCAAGGCCATGGCGCCACCGGGCGGGTGGAGGCAGCGCGTGGCAAACATAGCCCCTATGGCGCAGCCGACGGCCAGCGCCGCTGCAACGACCGGGTCCGGGATCAGGTTGCACATCAGAAGGCCGACCAGAGCCGAAACCGTATTGCCGCCTACGACGGACCAGGGCTGGGCCAGGGGCGAGGACGGCACGGCAAAAACCAGCACGGCGCTGGCGCCTAAGGGTGCGACCAGCCACGGCGACAGGCCGAGCGACCTGGCGATCGCCAGGCTGAGGAAGGCGGTAACCGCAATGCCGATGCCGCCACCCGCAGCCGCACGTATGCGCTCGGTGGTGCTGACGGCCATGGGGCGGGGCAGGTAAGCTTTGAGAGACAGGGGCATCGCGTGCAATCAGGTGTGGTAAGGCAGGCTTAAAGCGCATTCGGAAAAGTGGGAAGCGAAATTGCACGTGCTCAAAAACCACCCGCCCACGCAGGCCAGAACGACGAACGCCGCCTTGCTGGCGGCGTTGTGTGTGTGACGATCGGTGGGCTTAGACGAACTTTCCAACGACCTTGTCAACGGCCTTGCCGGCTATCGTGTTGCCGTAGGCCGAGCGGTGCAGTGGTACGCCGGTAATGATAAACGGTGACGCCTGAATGTATTTACGGCAGGTGTCGAGCACCGGATTGATGTGCTTTTTGACCATCTCTTCGACACTGTCCATCCAGCCGTTGGCGCCAAAGGTTTCGTACCAGAATGCGACGATGTCCGAGGTGTTGGAGCATGCCAGCATGTAGGCGCCCATCAGGGGCGCCTCAGCAAAGACGCTGGCGTCGAGTTTCGCCGGGTTCTTCAGGATCCTGCGGATACGCAGGGTTTCGCGGATCTTGATGGCGAACATGGTGATGACGCGGATGGCATTGGCTGCGGCGCCGGCGGCAGACACGACGGGGGACAACGCGGAGCCGACCCCATGAGCCGCAGTCAGGGCCAGATTGGCGCCGAACTGGGCGCCATCGATGGCGGCCTTGGCGACCGCATCGCGGGTGTCGCGGCGCAGCAGGATCTGCACGGCTTCGAACGCCTTGGCCGGCGCGCCAGGTTCGATGGCAAACGAATGCTTGCCGAAGCTGCGTTGCTTATAGGCCCGGTAAACGGCTGTGCCGGCCGAGACGAGCGCCTTGATGCCGCCTGAGACCAGCGACAGCAGGGGCAGCATGTCGGCGATCTTCTCAGCCGTATGCAGCAGGCTGCTCATGCCGTTTTCCATCAGCAGATTGCGCAGGAAGCCCATGACATCGCGGACCGGCTCACCAAACATCTCGCTCAGGGCGGAGCGAATTTCACCCAGCTGCGCGGAAAATGCGCCGTTGGCCGCCTCCTTGACGCTTTCCTTGCCGGCTTCCTTGCCGACAGCCTTGATGGCGGTGACCGCCTTCTTGCTGGCTGTCGTGACCTTCTTCACTTCCTTGTAAATCTTATGATTGCCTTGCAAGGACGCCGTGGTGTGCTGCAGTGCGTTTTTCTTGGCCTTTTCCCTGTCGGCCGGATAGTTGCTCTCGACGCTGCCCTTAAGGTCGTTGGACACGGCGCGGACCTGGTTCTGGATGTCCATCATGCGCAGGTTGATCTCCGCGTGGGCAAAGATTTGGCGCATGCGGCGCTCGCGGTCTTCGGCGATATAGTCGAGCGCGGCCTTCTCTTCGGGGCTGAGGCCGGCCGTCGCCGCCGTTTTCAACGCCTGGTCCAGCGCAGAGATCGGCTTGACGGGTGGCTTGTTGCGCTCGGAGCTTTCCCATGCCGCGCCCTTGGTCTTCTTCCAGGCCTCAAGCGCAAAGCGGATATTGCGCAGGTTGGTGGCAGCGGCAGCCGAGGCTGCGGCACCGCTCTTCCAATAGGTGTCGATGGCCTTGTCGATGGCCTTCATCTCGCTGCTGCGCGGTTTCCACGACAGCTTGGTGGTACTGAGCCAGGTATCCAGAGTGGGTATCGTCGCCATGTTTCGCCCCTATTTCCCGCCGCGTTTACCGCGGCGGTGCCCGTCAGGTCTGTTGTTTGTTGAAACGCCTGCGGCTCGCCGGACCGCATACACATAGGCATATGTAGTTGAACGGCAGAGGCCGGATAATGTCAACACAATCAGTGTCGAGTAGTGCGCTTAGCGCAGGCCGCGATATGTCGCCAAATACCGCTTCACACTTTTTGGCATATCGCTTTAGTGCTGGTCCGCCGGCATGCGGACGATCAGGCCGTCGAATTCATCCTTGACGATGATCTGGCATGACAGGCGTGAGGTTGGCTGAAGCTCCTGGGCGAAGTCGAGCATCGACTCTTCCATGACCGAGGCCGTGCCGGTCTTTTCGCTCCAGGCGTCATCGACATAGACGTGGCAGGTGGCGCAGGCGCAGGCGCCGCCGCAATCGGCGTCGATACCGGGAATGTTGTTCTTGACGGCACCTTCCATGACGCTCTGGCCGACCTTGACCTCGATCGTGTGCTCTTTGCCGTTATGTTCGATGTAGGTGATCTTGGGCATGGAAGGTCTCAGACGGTAATGACTGCCTTCCTTCCCTGTTTACGGGGAAGGTGGCATTTGCGTAAGCAAATGACGGAGGATTGCCCCTCCCACCGCCTTCGGCGGTCCCCCCTCCCCGCTGCGCAGGGAGGGAAAAGCGAATAGCGGATTAGCCCTTCGCGGGCATCATCTTCTTGATTTCGGCGATGGCCTTGGCCGGGTTGAGACCCTTGGGGCAGACCTGCGCGCAGTTCATGATGGTGTGGCAGCGATAGAGCTTGAAGGGGTCTTCCAGCGCTTCAAGGCGTTCTTTGGTGTTCTCATCGCGGCTGTCGGCCAGCCAGCGATAGGATTGCAGAAGCGCCGCAGGGCCAAGATACTTGTCCTGGTTCCACCAGTAGCTGGGGCACGAGGTCGAGCAGCAGGCGCACAGGATGCACTCATATAGGCCGTCCAGCTTGTCGCGGGCCTTCGGTGTCTGCAGGCGTTCTTTTTCAGGATCCGGCGTCTTCGACTGCAGGTACGGCTCGATCGAGGCGTACTGGTTGTAGAAGCCCGTCAGGTCCGGGACCAGATCCTTGACGACCGGCATGTGCGGCAGGGGTGCTACGGTAATGTCGCCCGGGAACTCGTCGTGGCCCTTGATACAGGCCAGGGTGTTGCGGCCGCCGATATTCATGGCGCACGATCCGCAAATGCCTTCGCGGCACGAGCGGCGGAAGCTGAGCGTCGAGTCGATCGTGTTCTTGATGTGGATCAGGCTGTCGAGCAGCATCGGGCCGTGGTCGGCCGAATCGACCTCATAGGTGTCCCAGCTCGGGTTCTCGCCGGTCGCCGGGTCGAAACGGTAGATCTTGTAGGTGCGCGTCGTCTTCGTCCGCTTGGCGGCCTTGTACGTCTTGCCTTTTTTGATCTTCGAATTCTTGGGGAGGGTTAACTCTACCATTTTAATAGACCCGTGCCTTGGGCGCGATGTACGCGATGTCGTTGGTCATGGTGTAGGTGTGGACCGGACGATAGTCGATGGTGGTCACGCCCGACTTCAGGTCGATCCAGGTCAGGGTGTGCTTCATCCACTCGTCGTCGTTGCGGTTCGGGAAGTCCTCGCGGGCGTGGGCGCCGCGGCTCTCTTTCCGGTTCAACGCCGAGTCGACGGTGACGACGGCCTGGCTGATCAGGTTGTCGTATTCCAGCGCTTCGACCAGGTCGGTGTTCCAGATCATGCCGCGATCCTTGATGCCGATATAGTCGGATTCCTTGAAGATCGCGGTCAGGCTCTTCGAGCCCTGTTCCAGGGTTTCGCCGGTGCGGAAGACGGCGGCGTCGGCCTGCATGGCGGCCTGCATCTTGTCGCGCAGAACCGCGGTCGGCGTGCCGCCCGAGGCATTGCGGAAGCTGTCGAGGCGGTCGAGGTGGGCATCGACGGCCGTCGAGCCGAGCGCCTTGTGCGGCGTGTTCGGCTGGACCAGTTCCTTGGAACGCAGGCCGGCGGCGCGACCGAAGACGACGAGGTCGATCAAAGAGTTCGAACCCAGGCGGTTGGCGCCATGCACCGACACGCAGGCCGCTTCGCCGACGGCCATCAGGCCCGGCACGACCGTGTCGGCATTGTCGCCCTTCTTGGTCAGGACTTCGCCATGATAGTTGGTCGGGATACCGCCCATGTTGTAGTGGACGGTCGGGATGACCGGGATCGGTTCCTTGGTCACGTCGACGCCGGCGAAGATCTTGGCGCTTTCCGAGATGCCCGGCAGGCGCTTGTGCAGGATTTCCGGCGGCAGATGGTCGAGGTGCAGGTGGATGTGGTCCTTCTTGGGACCCACGCCGCGGCCTTCGCGAATTTCCATGGTCATCGAACGCGAAACGACGTCGCGTGACGCCAGGTCCTTGGCGGACGGCGCATAGCGTTCCATGAAGCGTTCACCGGCCGAGTTGGTCAGGTAACCGCCTTCGCCGCGTGCGCCTTCGGTGATCAGGCAACCCGAACCGTAGATGCCGGTCGGGTGGAACTGGACGAATTCCATGTCCTGAAGCGGCAGGCCGGCGCGCAGCACCATGGCATTGCCGTCGCCGGTACAGGTGTGAGCCGAGGTCGCCGAGAAGTAGGCGCGACCGTAACCGCCGGTCGCCAGGATGACGAGGTGGGCGCGGAAGACGTGGATGTCGCCATTGTCGAGCTGCCAGGTGGTGACACCACGGCAGACGCCGTCGTCCATGATCAGGTCGAGGGCGAAGTGCTCGATGAAGAATTCGACATTGTTACGCACCGACTGGCCGTACAGGGTGTGCAACATGGCGTGGCCGGTGCGGTCGGCGGCGGCGCAGGTGCGCTGGACCGGGCCTTCGCCGAAGTTCTTGGTCATGCCGCCGAACGGGCGCTGATAGATCTTGCCGTCTTCGGTGCGCGAGAAGGGCACGCCCCAGTGTTCAAGCTCGTAAACGGCCTTGGGCGCGTTGCGCACCAGATATTCGATGGCGTCCTGGTCGCCCAGCCAGTCCGACCCCTTGACGGTGTCGTACATGTGCCATTCCCACTTGTCCTCGCCCATATTGCCGAGCGAAGCGGCAACGCCGCCCTGGGCTGCGACGGTGTGCGAACGCGTCGGGAAGACCTTGGTGATACAGGCGGTCTTGAGGCCAGCCTGACCGGCGCCGAGCGCTGCACGGAGACCCGAGCCGCCCGCGCCGACGACGACCACGTCATATTCGTGGTTGATGATATTGTACTTGCCGGCAGCCATTTACGCCCCCTGAGTATACAAGAGATAGAGCGCACCGAGGCTGCCGAACACGACAGCTGCACTCAGGAGAAAGGTGAGGAAGATGCAGACGCCGCGCATCGGGCCCTGCAGGTAGTCGTCGATGATGACCTTCAGGCCCATATACATGTGCCAGACCGCCAGGACGACGCTGACGGCGATGGCCGCCATGTTGAACGGGTTCTCGACGAAGTCGAGCGCGGCGTCGAAGCCGCCGCCTGAGATCGTGTAGGCGCCCCAGGCGGCCCACAGGGTCAGCGGGATCAGGGCCAGCGAGGTAAAGCGTTCGGCCAGCCACTCACCGGCGCCGTGCTTTTCGGATTTTTTCCAGCTCTGCGATGAGCGCGATACGTCGAGATTGCTCACAGCGTCACCTTTCCGGTCGTGAACAGAACCGCCCAGAAGGCGATCGTCAGGGCGACACCCAGAAGCATGGTCCAGGTCGCCAGCGCATCGGCGTCCTTGGGCTTGAAGCTGAGGCCCAGGTCCCAGATCAGGTGGCGCAGGCCGCCGGTCAGGTGGACGAAGCCGGCCAGTGACAGGCCGAACCAGACCAGCAGGCCCAACGGCGAGGCGGCGTACTGGACGAACACCGTGTAGGTTTCACGTCCCAGCGCCAGGCAGATCAGCCAGGCGGCGATCAGGACGATGCCGGCGACCGACGCCGAACCCGTGACGCGGTGCAGGATCGAGCTGAGCATAGTCACGTGCCAGCGCCAGATCTGAAGGTGGGGGGAAAGCGGCCGAGTTGGCGTGGTATTGGACATGTGCAGAGCCCTGGACCCGGAGGTTCTAAGCGACAAACTGTAAAATCTGTGTGACCGGCATGTTACCGGGCGACAAAGTCGGGGCCTTTTTAGCCCCAAAGGGTGTCATGTCAATAAAGCAATGCCCTCTAAAGGGTCTTTTTGCCTTATCTGCTATGCGTTTGCGACAGGTTCTCAATTGCCGCGGTAACGACACGCCGGATGAGGCGAGCAGTCGCGGCGACTGAGGCAAATGTCAAAGCTTCGACAAATTCCTGTTGTTCACTTGTCAGGTGAATGAATTCTTAAGGGACGGGCGCATATGCCTAATAATGCGGTAATGCCGCGTCCCGGAGGCATCATTCGAACCTATTCCTGACAGGTGAGTGTAGACGTGTTTTCTGTTTTGCTGATGGCTGCCGCCCTGCTGGCTCAGGACGGCGCACCCCAGACCACCGAATCCGGTGCTGTCCGGGTCGAAGAATATTCCCGCGATTACGAAGGCCCAAAGAGTGACGCCGAGGCGCGTTACGATTCCACTATCCTGTCGGCCTATTCGTCCAAGGTTGGCCAGATGGAAGGCTCGTGGGAGGTCTCGTCCGCCGATGGCCGTAAGCTGGTGGGGCTTGAGCTGCGCAACGAAGGTGGCGCGCGGGGCCGTCTGGAAGGCGCCTGGCGCTCGATGGTCGCGGGCCTGGGCCTGAACGAGACCGGCTTTGTCTCCGATATCAGCCTGGTCGGCAACGACATGGAGGTCAACTACTTCCAGGGCCGCGCCCGTTCCCCGACCATCCTGCATCTGCGCAAGGAAACCGAGGGCCGCTGGCGTGGTACCCTGATGGATGTCGCCGGCCGCAAGGTGCCGATCGTCATGGCGCGGGCTGTGGTCCGTTAAGCCGCTACGCAACACGCGCGATCAATATCGGCCGCATTGCAGCAAACACTTGCCCTCCGGGCCGTCAGGGTTTAGATGGCCGCAAGTTTAATATAGCTGCATGCAGAGGGAGTTCTCATGGCGCGGGCGAAAATTGCTTTGATTGGTGCGGGCATGATCGGGGGCACTCTGGCCCACATCTGCGCGCGTGAGGAATTGGGCGACGTCGTCCTGTTCGACATCTCGGAAGGTACGCCGCAGGGCAAGGCGCTCGACATCGCCGAAGCCACGACGGTCTTTGGTTCGGACGTTGCCCTGAAGGGCGCCAACGATTACGCTGACATCGCCGACGCCGACGTCTGCATCGTCACCGCTGGCGTGCCGCGCAAGCCCGGCATGAGCCGCGATGACCTGCTGGGCATCAACCTGAAGGTCATGAAGGCCGTCGGTGAAGGCATCAAGAAGTACGCCCCGAACGCGTTCGTCATCTGCATTACCAACCCGCTTGACGCCATGGTGTGGGCGCTGCGCGAATTCTCGGGCCTGCCGCACAACAAGGTCATCGGCATGGCCGGCGTGCTCGACTCGGGCCGCTTCGCCTACTTCCTGTCTGAAAAGACCGGCGTGTCGGTCGAAGACATCCACGCCTGGACGCTAGGCGGCCACGGCGACGACATGGTCCCGATGGTGCGCCACTCGACGATCGGCGGCCTGAGCCTGCCGGAATGCGTCGCGCAAGGCTTCTTCACCCAGGACGAACTCGACGCCATCGTGAAGCGTACGCGCGGCGGCGGCGGTGAAATCGTTGCCCTGCTGAAGACCGGCTCGGCCTTCTATGCGCCGGCGGAATCGGCTGTCGCCATGGCGACGTCGTACCTGAAGGACAAGAAGCGCGTCCTGCCGTGCGCCGCCTACCTGTCGGGCGAATACGGCCTGCGCGGCCTCTATGTCGGCGTGCCGGTTGTGATCGGCAAGGACGGTGCGGAGCGCATCATCAACTTCACGCTGAACGACGACGAAAAGGCGATGTTCGCCAAGTCAGTCGAGTCGGTTCAGGGCCTGATTGCCGCCTGTAAGACGATCGATCCGTCGCTGGCGTAACCTCGGCCTAAGCGTACGAGTATACATAAATCCCCATCGGGATTTTACAGAAGCCGCCCTGAAACCGGGGCGGCTTTTTTATGCGCCGGGTGATAGTCGATTGGGGAAGAGCCGAGAGAGGGTATCCGTCATGAAGTCCATCTGCCTGCTGCCGATCCTGGTCGGCGTCGCCGTGTCAATGACCGCCTGCAATCAACGCGACAGCGCGACTGAGACCAGCACGACGACAACGACAACCACTATGTCGGCGGTAGCGCCCCAGGCGTCGACAAGCGCCAGCATTGCCGCGCGCGCCAGCTTCGACTGCAACCGCGCCCTGCCGGGCGGCGAAACAGCCGTATGCGCCAATCCCGAGGTTGCCGAACTGGATGTCGAACTGGCCCGCCTCTACAAGGTCGTCGACGCCAAGGTGTCGGACGCCGAACGCACGACCCTGCACCGCCTCCAGGGCGGCTGGCTGCAAAAGCGCGACGCCTGCACAGATACGGTCGACGTCAAGGCGTGCCTCAAGACGGCCTATACGGACCGGATCGCCGATTTACGCGCGGGCTACGCGCCGGCGCGTGCCGATACAGCCGGCATCAGCGCCGGTCCGGTCAGCTGGCGCTGTCCCGGTACGACCAGGCTGATGACCTCGACCTTCGTCAACAGCACGACGCCGGTCGTCATCCTGAAGCGCGACGACAGTTCGGTCGTGCTGACCGGATCGGCGGCGGCTTCGGGCGCGCGCTACCAATCGGCGACGCCTGACGGGGCTTATGAGTTCTGGACGAAGGGTTCCGAAACCCAGCTAACCGTGCCTGGTTCCGCGACTGTGACTTGCAGCCTGGCCGATACGGCGGCAGGATAGGTGCAAACAAAGCTGAGGAGGGCTCGATATGAAGGTTTCGCGTATAGTCTTTGCGGCCGGACTGGGGCTCGCCATGATAAGCCTTGCGGCTTGCGCCGAGCGGCCCATGGGACATTCGGGCGATCCCGCCTTTGTACGCGGTCTGATCGACGGGCTGCTGGCGCCGATCTCCTTCGCGCTTAGCCTGTTTTCCGACAGCATCCGCATGTACGCCTTTCCGAATGTCGGGCGGTGGTATGATTTCGGCTTCTTGATCGGGCTTGGCGTCTGGGGTGGGGGCGGCGGGACAGCGGTGCGCTATGTCTATGTCGACCGCGTTTCGCGCCGCCGGATACCGCCCGACGACGTCATTATTGACGACCGCCGGGTATGAGCCTAACCCGGCGTCATGATTAAATCCTCGCCGCTTGGCCCTACGCTTGAAACCGCGCGCCTGATCCTGCGCCCGCCTGTCCGTGCCGACTTCGAAAGCCTGTGCGCCTTCCACGCCGATCCGGAAACCATGAAGCATCTGGGCGGCGTCCAGTCGCCGGCCATGGTGTGGCGGACCATGTGCATGATGGCCGGCGCCTGGCACCTTGACGGCTTTCACATGTTCAGCGTCCTCAACAAGGAAACCGGCGAGTGGCTGGGGCGGATCGGGCCGCTTTATCCGGAGCAGTGGCCAGACCGCGAAGTCGGCTGGGGCCTGATGGCGCGTCACTGGGGCAAGGGCTATGCCCGCGAAGCCGCCGCGGCCGCCATGGACTATGTCTTTGATGTGCTCAATTGGGACCGCGTGGTCCATACGATCGCTCCAGAGAATCTGGCCTCGGCTGGCGTCGCGAAAAGCCTCGGCTCGTACGATCAGGGGCCAGGGCGGCTGCCGGATCCGCATGCCGCCGTAGCCGTCAATATCTGGGGCCAGACGCGCGCGGAATGGCAGGTCAACCGGTTGCGCCCCAAGGCGAAATTCACCGGCATCGAGGTCGTCAATGAGCGGGTGATGGCTCATGCGCCGGAGCGCGTCCGTGACGCCTTTGCTGATCCCGCCAAGCTGGTGCACTGGTGGGGGCCGCATGGCTTTACCAACACGATCGAAGCCTTCGATCTCAAGCCCGGTGGCGCCTTCCGCATCACCATGCGCAATGAAAACGACAAGGACTTTCCGAACGAAAAGACCTTTCACGAAGTCTCGCCCCGCCGCATCGTCCTTGAGCACCTTCAGCCGGTGCATCACTTCCTGATGACCATGACCTTCGAGTCTGAAGGTCCGGGCACGCGGCTTGGCTGGCGGATGCAGTTCGCGCCGTCACAGTACGCAGATGAGCTCGGCGACGATCTGGCGCGTTTTCTCGAGGCCGCCAACGAACAGAATTTTGATCGGCTTGAGGATTTCCTCAGCCGCTGACCAAGGAATATCCGATGTCTGAACAACCCAATTCCGAAACAGAAGTCTTCAAGCTGACGCGCACCTTCGAAGCCGCGCCGATGGTCGTTTGGGCGGTGTGGACCGAAGCCGATCATCTTGCCAAATGGTTCGGTCCCGCCGGCTTGAAGCTGGTGGTGCGTGCGCTCGACCTGACACCGGGCGGCACATTTCTCTATGGCATGCAGATGCCGACCGGCGTGACCATGTGGGGCAAGTGGGTGTTCCGCGCCATCGAGAAGCCCAACCGTCTGTCCTACGTCGTTTCGTTCTGCAACGAGGCCGGTGACCCGGTTCGCCATCCGATGGCGCCGCTGTGGCCGCTGGAGGTGCTGGTCGAGCAGTCGTTCAGCGAGAGCAATGGCAAGACCGTTTTTGAGAGCCGCTCGTGGCCGATCAACGCCACGGCCGAGGAACGCGCCGTCTTTATCGGTGGCCATGCCGGCATGCAGGCGGCCTTTGGCGGGACTTTCGCGCAACTCGATGCCCATCTGGCCAGCCTGGCCTGACGTTTCTACGTCAAATCCCTTATGGGTTGAATATGGGTGCTTGCCAAAACGGCGCTTCGGGCATTGAATACCGAAGCGCCGTTATCGTCAGGAACCGACCCTATGAAGATCAACGCCTATCTCCATTTTAACGGCACATGTGCCGAAGCCCTCGCCTTCTATGAGCAGACGTTCAACGGCAAGGTCATCTTCCAGCAGACCTTTGGCGAGTCGCCCATGAAGGACGACTTCGGGCCGGAAATGCAGAACGGCATCATGCACGCCACCCTGCAGATCGGCGACGACATCCTCCAGGCCAGTGATTCACCGCCGGGGATGTTCAAGCCGCCCCAGGGCTTTTCCATCAGCTACGCCACGACCGATACGGTCGCGGCCGAACGTATTTTTGCCGCCCTGGCCGAGGGCGGCAGCGTCTTCATGCCTTTGGCCCAGACCTTCTGGGCTGAGCGCTTTGGCATGGTGACCGACCGTTTCGGCACACCTTGGATGATCAATTGCGATAAGCCGGCCTGAGACCAAGAGCCGGCGACTTACCGGGAGGAGTCACCGATGACTACGATCATACTTGTTATCCTTGTCCTGCTGGTCGCGTTTTTTGCCTTCGTGGCGACGCGACCCGATACCTTTACCGTCAAGCGTTCCCAGCTTATTCGCGCCAAACCCGCCGACATCTATCCCTTGATCGCCAACTTCCAGCCCGAGGGCTGGGGCAAGTGGTCGCCGTGGGAGGACCTCGATCCGGACCTGCGCCGGGCCTATTCCGGTCCGCCGTCGGGCGTCGGTGCTATTTACGAATGGGAAGGCAATAAGCGCGTCGGCGCCGGGCGCATGGAGATCCATCATGCCGAAGCGCCGTCTTCAGTCGATATCAAGCTCGACTTCCTGCGCCCGTTCAAGGCGACCAATGACACCCTGTTCCATCTGATCGACGAGGGCGAAGAAACGCTCGTCACCTGGAAGATGACCGGGCCGGTGCCCTATCCGGCCAAGATCATGCACCTGTTCATGGACATGGACACTCTGGTTGGCAACGACTTCGAAAAGGGCCTCGGCCGCCTGAAGGCCCTGGCCGAAAAGAAATAGCGACGGACCTGACCTGAGCGCCGCATTGTTTTTTTAGACGGCGGCGCTCAAATCTCTGCCTGGTCGCGCATCTGCTCCAAAAAACCGCTTTCACACTTTTTGGGATGCGCTCGCCGGAGCAAGGACCATGGCTGACACAAGCTTTACCCGCACGGATATTTCTGTCGTGATGAGCCGGACCTTCGACGCCGGGATCGCGGAGGTGTGGCGCGCCTGGACGGACGAGGCACTAATTGGGCGGTGGTGGGGACCGCACGGTTTTACCACAGACGCGAAGCTGGATGTGCGGCCGGCGGGGCGGTTTGCGCTTATCATGTACGGCGCTGATGACGACGCCTATCCGCTTCAAGGGGAATATCTGGAGGTCGCAGAGCAGAGCCGTCTCGTCATGGAGATGCACCACGACGACCATCCGGCCAACTGGCACGACTACCTCGCCTTGCAGTTCACCAGGGCTGGGGGTGACGAAGATACCCTTCCATCCCTGACGGTCATCACAAAGGTCAGCTTCCAGGCGCTCGGTGATCGGGAAACGCAAACGACGGTCGAGCAGGTCTTCGCCACCCAGGTCGAGCGCGACGCCTTTGACGGCATGGGCTCGACCGAAGGCTGGCGGCAGAGCTTCGAGAAGCTCGACAAGGTGCTGGCGCCGTTAGCTTAAAACCAGCCTTCAGCCTTTAACACCTTGGCGTAGCTGCGGCTGACGGGGGCTTCGACCTCGCCCTTGATGTCCAGGGTCAACCGGCCGTCGCCGCGCATGACGTTGCGGACGGCGTCCTTGGCCACCCACCAGGACCGATGCACCTGCGAGCCTTCGATGCCGTCAAGCTCGCGGATAGCATCGTACAGCCGCATCAGGACAAGGGTCTGGCCGGCAGACGTGTGCACCCGAAGATAATGATCTTCCGCCGACAGGGCGTGGATGTCCGCCTTTTGGTACTTGAACGGCAGCCGTTCGCGAAAGGCCAGGGCTGGTTCCGCGCTCGAAGCCGGGTGGACGTGGCTCTGGCGCGGCGTGCGTTCCAGCATATATTGCAGGCCCGACATGGCGAAGGTGATGATAATGACCGGGCCGATCAGAAATCTCAGCGCGGTGGGATTGGGCGCATGGCTGAAATAGAGGCTCTCGGTCAGCCATACGGTCAGTGTCACCGCCGGAAGAGACAGCGCGAACTGCACGATCGCTCCGGTCAGGGGCTCCAGCGTGCGAAAGCGACCCATGAGCAGACTGACCAACTGAACCGCGACCGTGCCGGCCAGCATCACGGTTAGCCAATAACCCATACGCATCAGGATCGGCGCATTATTGCTGCCCATGGCGCCGGTAAAGCTGAGGAACAGCGCCATGGCGATCGTGATCGTATAGACGCGCAGCCACGTCCGTTCGCCCCACGGGCTGGTCACGATGCCGATCAGGCCTGCAAGTGGCGAAGCGCCAACGGCGGGGACGGGCATTTCACGCATCTGGTTGGGTGTTTCGCGCATCGTTTCGGACGTGGGCAGGGAAGACTGTTTCTTATGCGGCAATTCCTTCCGCAAAGAAAGGCCGTTCCCAATGACCGCATTCTTCGATCATTTCGCCCATCCGCACTGGCCAGACCTGACCCCGTTCGCCGAAGCCTCACTGGTTATCAAGGTGCATCTGCTGGCCGCGCTGGTCGCTTTTGTCATCGCCACGATCCAGATTGTTGGACCCAAAGGCACGGTGCCGCATCGCCTGATGGGCTGGATCTGGGTGATCTTCATGTTCACCGTGGCGGTGTCGAGCTTCTTCATTCAGCTGATCAATCCGCACGGCTTCAGTTTCATCCATATCCTGTCGGCTATCACCCTGATCGCGCTGCCGCTGATGGTCTTCGCCGCCCGCCGTCATGACGTGAAGGCTCATAAGCACCACGCGATCCAGCTCTATGTCGGTGCGCTGCTTATCGCCGGAACTTTCACATTCATGCCGGGCCGGCTGATGTGGCAGGTCTTCTTCGGCTAAAAAGATGTTGTCCCGGAATGTCTCGCATAAGCGTTTGAAACTGCTTGCATAGCCTGACAGCGTTGTCTTTGCGATAGCGGTAACATGCTTTACAAATCAACGACATTGCGTTTTCGGCGAAAACTCGGCGTGACTCAAATTTCTGTGATTGAGCGGTTGCACAAAGAGGTCGTGGTCTTTATAAAGCCGCCCATCTTTGGACGAGCAACGGCGTTCGCCCTGATGTCGACGGTGGGAAGTTCGCGCTAACATTAGCGCTTTCGATCTGCCGCCAACGCACACATCAGAGCCTTTCACGCTCAATTTGTCATGAATTGAACGGGACCGGCTCTGCCGTTCATTTCACTATTGCAAGACCGGTTCCATGAACATTCACGAGCATCAAGCCAAGGCCGTCCTGAAGCAGTTCGGCGTGGCCGTCCCGCGCGGCTATCCCGCCTTCTCTCCGCAAGAGGCCGAAAAGGCCGCCAAGGACCTCGCCAAGGAGGCCGGTTCCAAGGTCTTCGTCGTCAAGTCGCAGATCCACGCCGGTGGCCGTGGCAAGGGCCGTTTCGAAGGCCTGGGCCCCGACGCCAAGGGCGGCGTCCGCGTCGTCATGTCGCCTGAGGCCGTCAAGGCCAATGCCGACGAAATGCTGGGTCGCGTCCTGGTCACCATCCAGACCGGCGACAAGGGCAAACAGGTCAATCGCCTCTACATCGAAGAAGGCGCCGACATCGTCAAGGAACTGTACCTGTCGCTGCTGGTCGACCGCGAAACCTCCAAGGTCTCGGTCGTCGCTTCGACCGAAGGCGGCATGAGCATCGAAGACGTTGCCCACGACACGCCGGAAAAGATCCACACCTTCACCATCGACCCCGCCACCGGCGTCTTCCCGACCCACGCCCGCACGCTGGCGGCGTCCCTGGGCCTGAAGGGTGACTTGGCCAAGCAGGGCGCAAAGCTCCTCGGTCAACTGTACGCGGCGTTCAACGCCAAGGACATGGACATGCTGGAAATCAACCCGCTGATCATCACGGGTGACGATCGCCTGCTGGTCCTGGACGCCAAGATGTCCTTCGACAGCAACGCCCTGTTCCGTCACCCGGACATCGTTGAACTGCGCGACACGACCGAAGAAGACGAGAAGGAAATCGAAGCCTCGAAGTTCGACCTGTCCTACATCGCCCTTGACGGCGAAATCGGCTGCATGGTCAACGGCGCCGGCCTGGCCATGGCCACGCTCGACATCATCAAGCTGTATGGCTCCGAGCCCGCCAACTTCCTCGACGTCGGCGGCGGCGCCACGACCGAAAAGGTCACGGCAGCCTTCAAGATCATCACCTCGGATCCCAAGGTCAAGGGCATACTGGTCAACATCTTCGGCGGCATCATGAAGTGCGACATCATCGCCCAAGGCGTGATCGCGGCTGTTAAGGAAGTCGGCCTGAAGGTGCCTCTGGTTGTCCGTCTCGAAGGCACCAATGTCGAGCTCGGCAAGAAAATCATCAATGAAAGCGGTCTGAACGTGATCGCCGCCGACGATCTGGCCGATGCGGCCGCCAAGATCGTCAAAGCCGTCAAGGGTTAAGCGCTTATGTCAGTCCTCATTACCAGAAACACCAAGGTCATCACGCAGGGTTTCACCGGCGCGCAAGGTACCTTCCACTCCGAACAGGCTATCGCTTACGGCACCAAGGTTGTTGGCGGCGTGACCCCCGGCAAGGGCGGCACCACGCACATCGGCCTGCCGGTCTTCGACAGCGTTGCCGAAGCCAAGGACCGTACCGGTGCTGACGCGTCGGCCATCTACGTCCCGCCGCCCTTCGCGGCCGACGCCATCCTGGAAGCCATCGAAGCGGAAATCCCGCTGATCGTCTGCATCACCGAAGGCATTCCGGTGCTGGACATGGTCAAGGTGAAGAAGGCGCTGCAAGGCTCCAAGTCGCGCCTGATCGGGCCGAACTGCCCGGGCGTCCTGACGCCAAACGAATGCAAGATCGGCATCATGCCGGGCAACATCTTCTCCAAGGGTTCGGTGGGCGTTGTTTCGCGCTCGGGAACGCTTACCTATGAAGCCGTGTTCCAGACGACCAATGCCGGTCTCGGTCAAACCACCGCTGTTGGCATCGGCGGCGACCCGGTCAAGGGCACCGAGTTCATCGACGTCCTGGAAATGTTCCTGGCCGACGACGAAACCAAGTCGATCATCATGATCGGCGAAATCGGTGGTTCGGCTGAAGAAGACGCCGCCCAGTTCCTGCGTGACGAAGCCAAGCGCGGCCGTAAGAAGCCGATGGCCGGCTTTATCGCGGGCCGCACGGCGCCTCCGGGCCGCCGCATGGGCCACGCCGGCGCCATCATCTCCGGCGGCAAGGGCGGTGCGGAAGACAAGATCGCAGCCATGGAAGCGGCTGGTATCAAGGTCGCCCCGTCGCCTGCAGCGCTGGGCGAGACCCTGCTTGCAGTCCTGAAGGGCCTGTAACAAACGATAGCTTTGTTTGTCGGACTATTAATACTTTTCCGGCTAAACAGGGCATTAGAAAACTGGTATGCGTACCCTGTACTGCGTGCGGTGAGGAGAAACCGCCTCACCGCGACGCGCGGTACAGGAGCAAGAACGGACGGTGTCGTGATTGGCCGTCCACACCTTGAAACAACTGCATCGGCGTTCCGGTGCATACAAAATGTGTGAAAGGCAGGCGGTGTCGTAGTTGGCCGTCTGACAGGCAAACACCATGGCGGACGATTCCGGCCGGCTCAATCAGGTCTTCGCGGAGACCTCTTTCCTCTACGGCGCAAACGCCGTCTTCATCGAAATGATGCAGGAGAGGTGGGCCGAAGATCCCAACTCCGTGCCGCCGGAATGGCGGGCATTCTTCGATCAGCTGCTCGACCGCCCCGACAATGTGAAGGCCAACGCCAATGTTGCCGCCTGGGCCAATCCTGGCCAGGGTCCGCGCGACGAACTGATTTCTGCCATGGACGGCTTCTGGCCGGCGGTTGCCGCCAAGGTCGAAAAGGGCATCCAGCAGCGCAATCCGCAAGCCTCGGTCGCCGATACGCAGAGCGCCGCGCGCGACTCGATCCGCGCCCTGATGCTGGTCCGCGCCTTCCGTATCCGTGGCCACCTGCAATCCAACCTCGACCCGCTGGGCATCGAGCCGCCGATCCAGAATCCGGAACTGACGCCGGAATACTGGGGCTTCACGGCTGCCGACCAGGACCGTCCGATCTTCATCGACGGCGTGCTGGGTCTCGAGACGGCGACCCTCAAGGAAATCCTCGCCATCGTGCGCCGCACCTACTGCGGCAATATCGGTGTCCAGTACATGCACATTTCCGATCCGGCCGAAAAGGCGTGGGTCCAGGAGCGCATCGAGGGCCGCGATAAGGAAATCACCTTCACCAAGGAAGGCAAGATCGCCATCCTGAAGAAGCTGGTCGAGACCGAAGGCTTCGAACGCTTCTGTCACCGCCGCTTCCCGGGCACCAAGCGCTTTGGCCTCGATGGCGGTGAAGCCATGATCCCGGCGCTTGAGCAGATCATCAAGCGTGGCGGCGCGCTTGGCGTCAAGGACATCATCTTCGGCATGGCCCACCGCGGCCGCCTGAACGTGCTGGCCGGCGTCATGGGCAAGCCCTACCGCGCCATCTTCCACGAGTTCCAGGGTGGTTCGACCCTGCCGTCGGACATCGAAGGCTCGTCGGACGTCAAGTATCACATGGGCGCCTCGTCGGACCGGTCGTTCGACGGCAACAACGTCCACCTGTCCCTGACGGCCAACCCGTCGCACCTGGAAATCGTCAACCCGGTTGTCCTGGGCAAGACGCGCGCCAAGCAGGCGTTCCAGAACAAGGACAAGCACGATGCTTCGCCCGATCGCGGCGGCGCTGTCGGCCTGCTGATCCACGGCGACGCGGCCTTTGCTGGCCAGGGCGTCGGCATGGAATGCTTCGCGCTGATGGGCCTGAAGGGCTACAAGACGGGGGGCACGCTGCACTTCGTCATCAACAACCAGATCGGCTTTACGACAAGCCCACGCTTCTCGCGCTCGACACCGTATCCGTCGGACGTGGCGCTGATGGCGCAGGCGCCGATCCTGCACTGTAACGGTGACGATCCCGAAGCCGTCGTCTTCGCGGCCAAGATGGCGACTGAGTTCCGCCAGAAGTTCGCCAAGGACGTGGTCGTGGACATGTTCTGTTACCGCCGCTTCGGTCACAACGAAGGCGACGATCCTACGTTCACCCAGCCGATCATGTACGCCAAGATCAAGAACCATCCGTCGACGCGCGAACTGTACGCGCAGCGCCTGGTTCAGGAAGGCGTCGTGACGCAGGCCGAAGCCGACGGCTTTGTCGCGGACTTCGACAAGTTCCTCGATGAAGAGTTCGAGGCCGGGAAGGCCTACCGCGCCACCAAGGCCGACTGGCTTGACGGCAAGTGGCAAGGCCTGGGCCTGCCCGAAGAAGACGAGCGCCGTGGCACCACCTCGGTTCCGCGCGCCAAGCTGGTCGAAATCGGCAAGAAGATCACCACCATCCCGAACGATATCGACGCCCACAAGACGTTGAAGCGCGTCATCGAGGCGCGTCAGCAGATGATCGCCAGCGGCGAAGGCCTCGACTGGGCCACCGCCGAATCCCTGGCCTTCTGCTCACTGCTCGATGAAGGCTTTCCGGTACGCCTGTCGGGCCAGGACTCGATCCGCGGCACCTTCTCGCAGCGCCATTCGGGCTTTGTCGATCAGACGACGGAAGAACGCTACTTCCCGTTCAACCACATCCGCGAGGGCCAGGCCCTGTACGAAGGCATCGACTCGGCCCTATCTGAAGAAGCGGTGTTGGGTTACGAATACGGCTACAGCCTCGCCGACCCGAACACCCTGACCCTTTGGGAAGGCCAGTTCGGCGACTTCGTCAACGGCGCCCAGGTCATCATCGACCAGTTCATCACCTCGGGTGAACGCAAGTGGCTGCGTATGTCGGGTCTTGTCATGCTGCTGCCGCATGGCTACGAAGGGCAGGGGCCGGAGCACTCGTCCGCACGCCTCGAACGCTTCCTGCAACAGTGCGCCGAGGACAATATCCAGGTCGCCAACTGCACGACGCCGTCGAACTACTTCCACATCCTGCGCCGCCAGATCCACCGGCCGTTCCGCAAGCCGCTGATCCTGATGACGCCGAAGTCGCTGCTGCGTCACAAGAAGGCGATTTCGTCGCTGTCGGAAATCGCGGAAGGCTCGAGCTTCCACCGCGTCCTGCACGACGACGCCGAGCGCAAGCCCGAAATGGCCGGCATCAAGCTGGTTGCCGACGACAAGATCCGTCGGGTTATCCTGTGTTCGGGCAAGGTCTATTACGACCTGCTGGAAGATCGCGAAAAGAAGGGCATCAAGGACGTCTACCTGATGCGTCTGGAACAGTTCTATCCGTGGCCGATGAAGTCACTGATGACGGAACTGGGCCGCTTCGCCAATGCTGAACTGGTCTGGTGCCAGGAAGAGCCGAAGAACATGGGCGGCTGGTCATTCGTTGACCCGTGGCTGGAACTGACGCTCGAACGCCTCAAGATCAAGGCCAAGCGCGCCCGCTATGTCGGTCGCCCGGCTTCGGCCTCGACGGCAGCGGGTCAGATGAGCCGCCACCTCAAGGAACTCGAAACGTTCCTCAACGACGCGTTCGCATAAACCCTTCTCCCCGAACTTGCCCGCCGCCAATGCGCGGCGGGCTTACAAAACATGCTGAAATTGGAGCCTGACAATGGCTGACATCCTCGTTCCCGTTCTGGGAGAATCCGTAACCGAAGCCACCGTCGCCAAGTGGACAAAGAAGAATGGCGACGCCGTCAAGAAGGACGAAGTGCTGGTCGAGCTGGAAACCGACAAGGTTTCGCTCGAAGTCGCTTCGCCCGCTGACGGCACGCTGCAAATCCTGGTCGGCGAAGGCGAAACCGTCGTTCCGGGCACCAAGCTCGGCACCGTTGGTGGCGCTGGCGCGACAGCTGCGCCTGCGGCTCCTGCCGCTGCTGCCGCCCCCGCTGCCAAGACCGCCGGGCCGGCACCGGCTGCTGCACCTGCCGCTTCGGGTGGCGCGGCCCTGCTCGACGTCAAGACCCCGGTCATGGGCGAAAGCGTCGCTGAAGGCACCATCTCGACGTGGCGCAAGAAGAAGGGCGACGCCGTCAAGAAGGACGAAGTCCTGGTCGAAATCGAAACCGATAAGGTTGCTGTTGAAGTGGCATCTCCAGCCGATGGTACGTTGGCTGACATCCTGGCCGGTGACGGTGCGACTGTGACGCCGGGCCAGGTCATTGCCAAGATCTCGACCGATGGTTCGGTTGCCGCGACTTCGGCGCCTGCCGCAGCCGCCGCTCCGGCACCTGTCGCCGCGGCTGCGACTGCCGATACCGGCAAGCCGCTGTCGCCCGCCGTCCAGCGCATCGTCTCCGAAACCGGTCTCGACCCGAACAAGGTCGACGGCACGGGCAAGGACGGCCGCATCACCAAGGGCGACGCCTTGGCGGCCCTGTCTTCGCCGGCCCCGACGCCGGTTGCCGTCGCGCCGGTGCCTTCGGCTCCTGTCGCGCCGCGCCCGGTTGGCGCCCGTGAGGACCGTGTGAAGATGACGCGTCTGCGTCAGACGATTGCGCGCCGCCTGAAGGAATCGCAGAACACCGCCGCCCAGCTGACGACGTTCAACGAAGTCGACATGACGGCCATCATGACGATGCGCAACGCATACAAGGACGTGTTCGAGAAGCGCCACGGCGTGAAGCTCGGCTTCATGTCCTTCTTTGCCAAGGCGGTTGTCGCCGCGCTGAAGGACATTCCGGCGGTCAACGCCGAAATTGAAGGCACGGACATCATCTACAAGAACCACTATGACCTGGGCGTTGCAGTCGGCACCGACAAGGGCCTGGTCGTTCCGGTCCTGCGCGATGTCGACACCCTGTCGCTGGCCGGTATCGAAAAGGGCATCGCGGCCCTGGGCAAGCAGGCGCGCGATGGCACCCTGTCGATCGACCAGTTGCAAGGCGGTACCTTCACCATCACCAACGGCGGCATCTACGGTTCGTTGATGTCGACGCCGATCCTGAACATGCCGCAGGTCGGCATCCTGGGGATGCACTCGATCAAGGAACGCCCGATGGCGGTCAATGGTCAGGTGGTTATCCGTCCGATGATGTATCTGGCCCTGTCCTACGATCACCGGATTGTCGACGGCAAGGAAGCCGTGACATTCCTGGTCCGTGTCAAGGAAGGCCTGGAAGATCCGCAAAGGTTTGTGCTTGACGTGTAAGCACGAATTAGTATCGGGGTTTGCGGGTGTGCCGAGGCGAAAGTACAGCTTTCGCCCGCCACGGGCCCCAAGTCTTCCCTAATTCAATAAAAAACCTCGCCCTTGAAAGGGCGGGGTTTTTTATTGAAAAAGAAWGGTTGTGGGGTCGCGGACCCCACGCCCCGGTACATATCCGCGCTTCACCGGCCACCCCCAACTATGGTAATCACAGCCATGCAGCGCCTCCTCCTCCTTCTCTGTGCATGTCTCTCGCTGACCGGTTGCCTCAGCATGCCGCGCGAACTCTTCGACGACACGGCGCAGAAACAGGCCCAGCCCGTCGGCTTCACCGCCATCCGCATGACCTCCGACGACAACCAGCTGACCGAACGGCTAGAACAGGATCTGCGCACCCAAAGACAGGCCCGCACCACTTCCGGTCCCTTGTCGATCCTGGCGCTGTCCGGTGGTGGTGCGGACGGAGCCTTCGGCGCCGGCGTGCTCAACGGCTGGACCAAGCGCGGCGACCGGCCCGAGTTCGATGTAGTGACTGGCGTATCGACCGGGGCACTGATCGCACCCTTCGCCTATCTCGGCAGCGCCTATGACGACCGTCTACGCGAAGCCTACACCAGCGGCATCGCGACCGAAGCCATGTCGAAACGGGGGGTCGGCGCCCTGTTCACACCGGGTATGTTCAGCTCACGACGATTTGCTGCCCTGGTCGAATACTTCGTCGATGTGCCGATGATCGAAGCCATCGCCGCCAAGACCGGTCGCGGTGGCCGGCTCTATGTCGCCACGACCAATCTCGATACCCAAAGTGGCGTCATCTGGGACATCGGCGCCATCGCGACCCAAGGCGTTGGCCGCGACAAGCGCGACGGCGGCGACAAGGGCCGAACGGAGGCCTGCACCCTGATCCGCCAGATTCTGGCCGCGTCCGCCAGCGTGCCGGGCGCCTTTGCGCCTGTGATGATCAGCACCCAAACGCCGGACGGCACCCGGATCGAAGAGATGCATGTCGACGGCAGTGTCACCATGCCCTTCTTCGTCCTGCCGGAATCGATGCTGAGCTGGACCGTGCCGCAGGACCTCCGCACCAACGCGCGCATCTATGTCCTGATCAATGGCAATGTCAGCCCGCACTTCGCCGTCACCCGCAATCGCAGCCTGGATGTGGCGGCGCGCAGTCTCGACACTCTGACCCGGGCTCAGGCGCGCACGACGCTGATCTCCATTCGTGGGTTCGCCGCGCGTAACGGGGTGAGTGTACTGACTGCCAGCATTCCGGACGACTTCACCGGCGGCGGTCTGCTGGCCTTTGACCAGAACAGCATGAAGCGCGTTTTCGCGCTGGGCTATGCCCGCGGCGTAGCAGGTGAGGCCTTCACGCCTGACGGCGTATAACCACGGGTAATCGCGTGCCAGGCCAGCGCGAACGGATGAAGCAGGCTGCCGGTCGCGCTGTGCACGTCTTCCTCGCCCGGAGAGCCAAAGCGCAGACGCTGTTTCGCGACGGGGAGGCGCAATGTCCCGAATATCCGGTCCCATACCGCCAGGCACGAGCCAAGATTGCAGTCGTAGTGCGCCGGATCGTCTGAATGGTGCAGGTGGTGGTGGCCGGGGCTAAGGAACCATTTCCCGAGCGTGCCCGTAAACGCAATGCGGATGTGCGAATGCTGTAGGTGGACAATGGTATACATGAACGCCACCAGGATAATGTTCGTTCCGGAAACCTGTGCAACGTGCGCATTACCCAGCATGTATTGCCCCACGCCTTGCACGGTGCCGATCGTCAGCGCCAGGATGTTGGCGAAGATCAGGCTGTCAACCGGATGCATGCGGGCGGCCGTCAAAGGCGTCAGGACTTCGGCCGTATGATGGACGCGGTGAAATGGCCATAACCACGCCGTCCGGTGCTTGAGCCAGTGATCGAACCAGTAGCCGAAATCGTAGGCCAGGAAGGTAGCGACGGTCAGGATGACCATGCCTGCCCAGTCCGGCAGGATGGCCGGAACCGCCCCGAATGTATCCCGCAGCAGGCTGCCGACCAGATGGTTGATGCTGCCCGCCGAGATCAGGCCCCAGCCGATCAGGGTGGCCGTGACGAAGGTGTTGAGCAGGAACATGCCAATATCGGCGCGCGTCGAACGATGCACCCAGATGCTGCCGGGAAATAGCGCCCGCGTCAAGGCCTTGAGGGACAAGGCATGACGGCGCCGCCGGCGCAGGCCGAGAAAAGCTATCGAAATCACCAGGGCGGACATCAGGGACATCAGCGAATAGGTCGACCCCGCGGCCAGGAAAACACGGGCGAGCACGCCACCGACGGCGGCAAGGCGATCAAAAAAAAGGGACGCGGCATCAGGCGGCATGGCGGCACTATAGGGCGTCGTATTTGACATTGACTTAATCGCCACGGTCGCTCGCGAAAAATTCCGGCAACAGAGAAAATTGAGACAAATCCGACGCCTTGTGATTAGTCTATTTGAAATAATAAATCCGGGGAATTGCATGACCATTCGTACTTTTCTGGCGTCAGCCATAGCCGTCGCGACCGTCTTGTCGCTCGCCGCACCACTGCATGCCGAGACCCGGTCGCAGGCTATGCGCCGCAAGGAAGTCTTCACGGACCTGGATGCGGAAAAGGGCCAGGCCCACGTCAAGGCGGCCATGACCGTGCCGATGGAAACGCTCCTGGCCAAGGCCGACATCCAGCACCCGCAGAATATGCTGCAATATGGTCTGGGACTCTATCTTGGCCGCCCGACGGCGACGGCGTCGATGCCCAAGGGCGAGAAGGAAAAGCTGAAGGCCGCCTATCGCGCCCTGCTTGATCAGTACCTGACGGCCAGCGACAAGTTCGGCAGCGTTACCTTCGACGAAGATGCGATGCTCGATAATGGTGACTTCTGGGTCTATCTGGCCCAGCACATAGGCAGACCGAAAGAGCGCCAGCCGGTTAATCAGGTCGGTGCGGGCGTCGATTCGACAGGGGCTGCGACCAATATGTTTATGGTCGACCGGATGGAAAACGATGCCGACGACTATAATCTGGTCACCGAGCCGATCATCCGCCGCCAGGTGGCCAACGCCGCCATTACCTGCTCCACGACGGCGCGTTCGTTCGCGCGCATGAAGAAGGCGCAAACGGTTGCCATCGCCGAGACCAAGCTGACGCCGGAAAAATACGCCGAAATGCGCGTGACGGCGGCGCGGATCTACCGCACCTCCTACGTCCTGGGCGTCCGTGCCTGCGCGACCGAGGCCAACTTCGTGTCTGCCGCCGACTTTGCTGGCCAGAACCTGGGGACGCTGGGCGGGTTGAAGGATGATCCGGAGGCGAAGCTGGCCGAGCTGCAGGGTGCAGACGCGCCGCAACTCGAGGAATAACTCCAAAATACGAGGAATAGCCAGGATGTGCGGTTTAGGTTAATATCGCCGTTAACCGAAACCGCGACGCCCCGTGCGGGCCTGCGACCCGAGGGGGGAATCATGAAGTTTTTCCGGTATTTGCTCGTCGCCATCACGGTACTTTACGCGGCATGGATCGCCTTCCCGGTGGCCAAGAATTTCCTGTTCCCGCCGGATATGGGCCAGTCGGTGCCGTCGATGCAGGCCGATCGCATGGATCATTCGGCAGACTCCGGGCCAATGGACGGTGACTCGGCTATGCCGATCGACTCGATCCAGGGGGACACGGCTGTCGAAGCTATCGAGACACAGAATACGCCGGTGATTGCGCTGTGGGCGGGAGTCATCATGCTCTATCTGGTCGCGGCCCTGCTGCACGCCAACGGCAATGTCCGCGCGGCCCTGACCTATGCCCTCGGTTTCCTGGCTGACCTAGCCCTGACCTACCTGACTTCGGGCAGCCCCCGGTTCGGCATTACCGATAAGATTTTCGACGTCCTGTCGACGTGGGATCCGCGCTATGTGCTGACCCTGCTGGCGCTTGTGCTGGGCTTGATGATCTACGCTTCACGCCTGCGTCCCAAGCCCAAGATGATGCGCGCCGAGCTGGATTAGTTTGAGTTGTTACGTCTTCAAGCCAGTGCCTCGAAGATTCGCCATATCGCTTGAGTTTTGACTTGACCCGATGGCCTTGGGCTCCTACGTGCTGGGCATCCGAATTCCTTGACGTGAGAGGGCTTTGACGTGGCCGAGGATCAGAATTTCGACGTAGTCATCATTGGTGGCGGACCGGGTGGATACAATGCCGCCGTTCGTGCCGGGCAACTGGGTCTGAAGACCGCTATTGTCGAAATGCGCGGCGTCCTGGGCGGCACCTGCCTGAACGTCGGCTGCATGCCGTCGAAGGCGCTGCTGCACGCTTCGGAACTGTTCGAAGCGGCGTCGTCCGAATTCGCCAATATCGGCATCGAGGTGCCGGCGCCGAAGCTCAACCTCGTCCAGATGATGAAGGCCAAGCAGGACAGCGTCACCGCCCTGACCAAGGGCGTAGAGTTCCTCATGAAGAAGAACAAGGTGACCTATTTCGCCGGTCGCGGCACCATCGCCGGCCAGGGCCGTGTAGCGGTTGCGGGCAATGACGGTTCGAACCAGACCCTGATCACCAAGAATATCGTCATCGCCACCGGCTCCGAGCCTACGCCGCTGCCGGGCGTCGATGTCGACCAGAAGCAGATTGTCGATTCCACAGGCGCCCTGTCGCTGTCGGCCGTACCGAAGTCACTGGTCGTCGTCGGCGCCGGCATTATCGGTCTGGAACTGGGTTCGGTTTGGCGCCGGCTGGGCGCGCAGGTCACCGTCGTCGAATTCCTCGACCGCATCACGCCGGGCATGGACACCGAAGTCGCGACCGCCTTCCAGAAGGCGCTGGTCAAGCAGGGCGTCAGCTTCAAGCTCGGCACCAAGGTGACCAAGGCCGTCACCGGTTCGAAGGGCGTTGAACTGACGCTGGAACCGGCTGCTGGCGGTGCGCAGGAAAAGCTGACCGCCGACGTCGTGCTGGTCGCCATCGGCCGCCGCCCCTTCACCAAGGGTCTGGGCCTGGAAGCGGTTGGCGTTACGACCGATCAACGCGGCTTTATCCCGACCAACCACTTCAAGACAGCCGCGCCGGGCGTATGGGCCATCGGTGACGTCATCACCGGTCCGATGCTGGCGCACAAGGCTGAAGAAGATGCGGTGGCTTGTATCGAACTGATCGCCGGCAAGGCGGGTCACGTCGATTACAACCTGGTCCCGAGCGTCGTTTACACCTTCCCGGAAGTTGCCTGGGTCGGCCAGACCGAAGACCAGCTCAAGGCTGCCGGCGTGCAGTACAAGACGGGCAAGTTCCCGTTCATCGCCAACAGCCGCGCCAAGATCAACCACGAGACTGAGGGCTTTGTGAAGTTCCTGGCCGACGCCAAGACCGACAAGGTCCTGGGCGTGCACATGATGGGCCCGCAGGTCGGCGAAATGGTCGGCGAAGTCTGCGTGCTGATGGCATTCGGCGGCGCTTCGGAAGACCTGGCGCGTACCTGCCACCCGCACCCGACGCGTTCGGAAGCGGTGCGCCAGGCGGCCATGGGCGTCGAAGGCTGGACGATGCAAGCTTAACTTATGGGGTTTGGGGCCCGCGGCCCCAAGTCTTACAAAATCAAAGAAAAAGCCTGGCCTCAAAAAGGCCAGGCTTTTTCTTTAATATCAGGAAGGTCTATGGGGACACAGCCCCCAACCCCATAAGTTAGGGCTGTGTCATCACGGCTGCAGGCTCCCGAGATAGGCCGCGATGTTGAGGCGATCCGCAGCCGTCAATGCCTCGGAAATGGGTTTCATGGGCGCACTGCCCGGGTTTGCCCGTGCACCTGAGCGGAAATCATAGAGCTGACGGACAATATAGGTCGGAGACCGGCCGGCAATGCCGGGAACGCCGCCGCTGCCCTTGAGATCATTTCCGTGGCAGCTGATGCATGCGGCGTCTGCCACCCGTGCCTCACCTTTTTGGATGCTGCCGACGGGGACATAGGCGGTGAAGGTAACCCGATTGTCGCGCAGTTCGAAGCGCTCGAAATCATCCGGAACTTCGATGATGCGATCACCCAAGGGCTCGGTGCCGCCTGCGGCCGAGCGCTTTAAAATCCAGGCAGCCAGCTCTGTCTTTGGGGCATCGCGGGTCTCCACCACACGCAGGAAGGATCGTGGTTTAAGCGCTGCGAAATAGTCTGCGGCCGCTTCGGTATCCTTCATGCTGGTCCCGATGGCGGCTTTTGCCATGTTTTCCGTAGGGGCGCGGTGGACGGAAGATGTCCGGCTGCCGTCGCGAAACGCGTCCATCTGCGCGATAATGTAAGACCTCGGCAGGCCGGCGATACTGGCGTTTTCTGGACGGCCCACACCGGTTGGCAGGTGGCAATACCCACACGCTGCTGCGCCATTGCCGCCGCCATGCACGACCACTTCTGGCATGAAGGGGTGGTCTTCCGGATGCCAGTCGGGCGCGGAGGCAAGGTTCTTCACATCCGCCTTGTGGAAAGCCGCTTTGCTGTCGGGCACGTGATAAAGCGCGGTGTCGACCGGGGCAGGGGCGGTCGCATCCGGCTTCATCGGATAGGCCCAATCCGGCGGCCCGCTGGCTTCGGGCTTCGGTGAGCAGCCCCACAGAACACTCACGCACACGAAAATGGCTAGGCGGTGTGATACACCCATGGACGCCCCCTGTTTTTCAGACGAGGAGGCGCCGGTCAGAGGGCTATGTCAAGCCTACCCTTTCGGATGCGCGGCCGCATAGGCGCTGAGCAGCTTTTCGGTATCGACCTGGGTGTACTTCTGCGTTGTCGACAGCGAGGCGTGCCCCAGCAGTTCCTGGATCGAGCGCAGGTCGGCGCCGGAGCCGAGGAGATGGGTGGCGAACGAATGGCGCAGGGCGTGCGGTGTGGCGCGATCGCTCAAGCCCAGGCGCGAGCGCATATGCTGGACGCTGGCCTGAACATGGCGCGGCGACAGCTCGCCGCCGCGTTTGGCGCGAAACACCTTGTCGGACGGCTGCAAAGTAAAGGGCTGCTTGGCTTTATAAGCCTCGATGGCGTCGCGCACTGTCGGCAGGACGGGCAGGACGCGCATCTTGTTGCCCTTGCCGGTAACGCGCAGTGTATCGGTCAATGGCGTTTCGGCCACCGTCAGGGCCAGGGCCTCGGAAATCCGCAAACCAAGCCCGTACAGAAGCATATAGACGGCTTCGTCGCGGAGGTTTTCCCAGTCATCGCGATCGGCGTCCATGTGCGTTTCGGTAATCAGGCCGATGGCTTGGTCCGGATTGAGCGGGCGGGGCAGGGTGGCTTTCAGGCGCGGGCCGCGCAGCATCGCGACCTGGGCATTGGCGAGGTCGTGGTGCAGGTCCAGCCATTTGTGGAAGGTCTTGATCGCCGACACGTGTTGTGCCACCGATCTTGGCGACAACGGCGGGTCCTTGGCGCGCAGATGCGCCATCCAGCCACGCAGATCTGCTGACGATATCGACACGACATCGTCCAGCGTCGGTTCTGCACTCAGAGTCCGCGCCAGATGTCCCAGATACTGTTTGAGGGCATGGCCATAGGCCTCAAGGGTGCGCGGCGAACACCGACGCTGCCCTTTAAGCCATTGGAACCATTGTAATTGCGCGTCGGCGAGGGTGATCATCGGGCCGGCGGACAACGCTTCACGTTTTGGGCGGCCTCCCTGCCCCGCCGCAAAGAATGCCGGAGACGGTGAGAGGGCTTACTCCAAACAACACCTTGTTGGGTCGGGGAGGGAGACCAAAACGACGCAAAGCGCCCGTCCGCTTATACTCCTTACGAGAACAGGTTGGGATAAGTTAAGCGTAAAGAATAAGCAAAGATTTGCTAAGTGCGCGTTACCGAACCGTGATGACGATTACAGAACGCGCAGGATTACAGAACGGGCCAGCGGTCAGCGACACGCTCGACGACGCGGGCGACAAAAGCGACCAGTTCTGCGCCCATTTCCGGCGAGAAGCCGTCAAAGTCATTGGAACCGAAGGCGACTATTCCTGGCCGGCCTTCACGCCACAGAGCGATGCGCAGGACGGCGGCCGATTTGATCCGGCGGACCTCGTCGTCGAAGAGAACGCGGCAGACGCCGTCGGGCCCTAGAAGGCTCAGGCCCTGCTCGCCAATAATGTAATCGACACCACCGTCGTCGAGTGTCTTCCAACCCAGGGGCACAGGGCCGGTATTTTCCAGTGCGATCGACGCGGCGACCAGGCCGAAGCGGTTGCGCGCTTCTTCGTGCAGGCGTCGCGCCAGATCGGACAGATTGCGGGCCTCCATCAGGCTGAGGCTTAAGGCGTGGGTCTGGCCCTGGGCATCGAAATTGGCCTTGGCTGTCGCTTCCAACTGGCGGCGGACATCGAAGTCCTTGAGCGCACGCTGCTCCAGCTTGGCCAGGGCCGCTGGGCCGAAATCGATGAGATGGCGCGACTTGGGCTGGAGCCCCATGGCTTCGAGCAGGGCCTTGTCGTGCAGGATGGCATCGGCGTGCGCGACCATGTGGCGGCGCACGGCCTGCCAGTCGTCGAGATCGAGCGTCGGACTGCCGGTTTCGGTGTTCATCGCTGCCGCCATAAGAAAGTTCCTCGAAACTGTAGCCCGGCATCCGGCATCTGTGAAGCGCTTTTGCAGGTGACCTGTGTCGATTCATGCTAGAGGTGAGCCGATGACTACGTCCGCGCCCCAATTGAGACTGCCGGTTAACCAAAGCCTTAGGGTGGCAAAGGTTGTGGTGCTGGCACCGATGGACGCAGCGCTCGATTATCTGATCCCGGAAGGTATGGATGTAGCGCCCGGCGACCACGTCCAGGTGCCGCTGGGCCACGCGAAAGTGCGGGGTCTGGTTATCGGTTTCGAAACCACTCCAGACGAAGATCTAAAGCTCAAAGCCATCCAGTTGAGGCTTGACGATCCGCCGGTGCCAGAGGCGTCGCTGACCTTCTGGCTGTGGGCGTCGCAATGGACGCTGACGCCGCCGGGCGTATTTCTGGTCGGTTGCCTGAGGGCTCTGCGGGCCACCAAGGGGCAGGCGCGGATGGGCTATGTCCGCAGCGACCAGGCACCGACGCGCATGACCAAGGCGCGCGAGCGGGTGCTGGAAACGGCTGTCCTGCCCATGGGGCTGAGCGAACTGGCCTTTGCTTCCGGTGTGTCACCGGGTGTGGTCACGGCGCTGGAAAAGGACGGCGCGCTCCTAAAGGTCGAGATGCGCGATGAAGACCCGCCGCAACCCAACCCGGACTTTGCGCCGGCCAAGCTCAGCGAAGGCCAGGCGGCGGCGCACAGTCTGATGCGTGACGAGCAGGTGAAGCGGGCGTTCGCGCCAGTGCTGCTCGACGGTGTCACCGGTTCGGGCAAGACCGAGGTGTATCTTGAGACCGTTGCCGATGTGCTGCGCGACGATCCTGAGGCACAGGTCCTAGTCCTGCTGCCGGAAATCGCTTTGACGCAAGCCGTCATGGGCCGTCTGCAGGCGCGCTTTGGCGTCGAGGTGGCGCAATGGCACGCCAACATCTCCAATGGCTCGCGCCGCCGCATCTGGGAAGGCGTGGCGGCCGGCAAGGTTCGGCTGGTGGTCGGCGCGCGTTCGGCCCTGTTCCTGCCCTATAGGCGGCTGGGCCTGATCGTCGTCGACGAGGAACACGACAGCTCATACAAACAGGAAGAGGGCGTGCGCTATCATGCCCGCGACCTGGCGGTGTTCCGCGCCCGGCTTGACGGCGCCATGATCATCCTGGCCTCGGCGACGCCGTCGCTCGAGACCCTGACCAATGCCGAAAAAGGCCGCTATACCTGGATACGGTTGGAGCAGCGCCACGGCACGGCGCAACTGCCTGACATCGCCTTGATCGACATGAAGGCGCACGCCCCCGACAAAGGGCGCTGGCTGTCCGATACGCTGGTGGGCGCCATCATCGCCACCCTGAAACGCGGTGAGCAGGTCATGCTGTTCCTCAATCGCCGCGGCTATGCGCCCTTGGTGCTGTGCAAGGCGTGCGGCGAGAAGATGACTTCGCCCAAGACCGATTCGTGGCTGGTCGAACATCGCTCTTCGGGGCGTCTGGTCTGTCACCTGACAGGCTTTTCGATGAAGAAGCCGGCGCGTTGTCCGCACTGCGGCGCGATGGACAGCCTGATTTCCGTTGGACCGGGCGTCGAGCGTATCCTCGAGGAAGTTCAGGAACGCTTCCCCGAGGCGCGCTCCGAAGTGTTCAGCTCGGACACGACGCCGGATGCCGCGACCTCGGCCGATCTGGTCCGACGGATTGAAGATCATGAGATCGATATCGTCATCGCCACCCAGGCTGCGGCCAAGGGGCACAACTTCCCGAACCTGACGCTTGTCGGCATTGTCGATGCCGATCTGGGCCTGAAAGGCGGGGACCTGCGTGCGGCGGAGCGGACCTTCCAGTTGCTGGCCCAGGCGACCGGCCGGGCGGGACGCAAGGTCAAGGCGGGGCGGGCGATGATCCAGACCTATTCGCCAGAGCACCCGGTCATGCAGGCCTTGGCACGGCAAGACCGCGAGGCCTTCTACGCCTACGAATCGATGTCGCGCGAGATGGCCAAGTTCCCGCCGTTCGGCCGCCTGGGAGCCGTGATCCTTCAAGCCCGCGACCAGCCCCTGCTCAACCGGTTCGCGCGCGAACTGGCCTTGTTTATTCCAAACAGCGAAGGCATCGACGTCTATGGCCCTGCCGACGCGCCGCTGGCGCTTGTGCGCGGGCAGTGGCGCAAACGCTTCTTGGTCCGCGCCGATCGTAACCGTGACCTTCAGGCCTTCCTCAGTCACTGGCTGGGGGCGATCAAACGCCCTAACGCCATTCGCATGATCGTCGATATCGACCCGTACAGCTTTCTGTGATATACCAAGCTTTGGTAATGGAGCGCAATCATGGGAAAGAATACGTCCTTCGCCTTGGGCGATCACTTTGTTAGCTTTATCGATACGCAGGTGGCGGAAGGTCGATATAGCTCGGCGAGCGACGTCGTTCGGGCGGGCCTGCGTTTGCTTGAAGCCGAAGAAGCCAAGCTCAATGCGCTGCGGGCAGCATTGATTGCAGGTGAAGAAAGCGGGCCGGGCGAAGAATTTGATATCGACCAGTTTCTGGCTGAGATGAACGCGGAGCACGCGGCTTTACCGGAATGAGTCGCTTTATTCTCAGGCCATTGGCGCGCAAAGATTTAAGGGCAATCTGGCGTTATAGCGCGGAAAACTGGGGAACGGCGAAAGCCGATGTCTATATCCGCGACATCAATAAGTTCATCGCGCGTACGGCAGCTAAGCCGGATGCCGGGAAATCGTGCGAACACATTCGCGCGGGATATTTCAAAGCCAATATCGGCTCACATGTCGTGTTCTTTACGCAGATACCGGAAGGTATAATGGTTGAGCGCGTGCTCCATCAATCGATGGATTTCACTCGCCACCTTTAAGCGCGCATATCCAGGAACATGCCCGTCTCCGGCGCATCCTGTTTCAGGTCGCGCTCCATGTCGGACATGGCCTTGCGCAGTTCCTTCAGTTCCTTATCCATATCCTCGAAGACCTTATCGGTGTCTTCGTCGGGCTTTTGCGCGGCCTTTTGGATGCGGGCGGGCGCCAGCATCTTTTCGTCGATATGCTTCAGTATGCCTTTCAGTTCCTTCAGGAATTCCATGCCGTCTTCGCCAAGCGACTTGCGCATCGAACCCATCAGTTCGTCGTGCGTAACGGTATTGGCGGCGGCATCTGCTGTCTTGCTCTCGGCTTCAGCGGCCTTGATCTCGTCCTCGGGCTTGGCGGGATCGGCGGCGCCCGGGGTCGTGGGCGGCGCGATCGCTGCGGCGGATGACGCGACCGCGTCCATCTGCGTCTTGCCGGCTTCCTTGAACTCCTTGAGCGCAGCCTTCAGTTCCTTGAAGACCTGCGTCATGGCGCGCGCCATCTCCTTGGCATTACCGGAGAAGAGCTTCTTGAGGATCTTCAGCTTCTCGACAATCGCCTTGAGCTTTTCGCGTGCGCGCGTCTTGGCGTCGTTCTGGACGCGCATTTCCGGCGTATCCATGGCCTTCGACGTCTTGTCCTGCAATTCCTTGCGGTGGTCATCGGCCTTTTTCAGAAGGGCGTATTTTTCGTTGGACATGCCGCGCGCAAGCGGGCGCTCGACCGCCTTCGCGGCGGGGTTGGGCGCCTCCGGGAATGGCGGCGGCGCGGGGCGGCGCACGAATGCGCTGACGATATAACCGTTGTCTACGTTCATGTCCTTCGCCTTCTGCGAATGCTGGCACTGTACAACAACAGCCTTAAAACGATGTTATTGTCGGCAAAAAGAAACGCCCGCTTCGGTGAAGCGGGCGTTTCTCAAGGCAAAATGTCCTGTCTAATCAGTGCAGCTTGGCCTTCGCCTGTGACTTGGCCTTGGCGCTGCGTGACATCATGTTCAGGCCTTCGACCAAGGCCGAGAAGGCCATGGCGGCGTAGATATAACCCTTGGGGACGTGGACGCCGAAACCGTCGGCGATCAGCACCGTGCCGATCATCAGCAGGAAGCCGAGCGCCAGCATGACGACCGTCGGGTTCTTTTCGATGAAGTTGGCCAGTGGGTCCGACGCCAGCAGCATGACGAGGACAGCGATGACGACAGCGGTCATCATGACCGGGATGTGATCGGTCATGCCGACGGCCGTCAGGATCGAATCGATCGAGAAGACGAGGTCGAGCAGGATGATCTGGACGATGGCCGCGCCGGCATTGCTGATGACGGCGTTCTTGGCGTCCATCATGTCATGGGTCGGCGCGGTATCGACCGTGTGGTGGATTTCCTTGGTCGCTTTCCAGACCAGGAACAGGCCACCGGCGATCAGGATCAGGTCTTTCCACGAGAAGGCTGTGTCGAACATCGGCTCGCCGTGTTCGCCGATCGGGCCTGTGATGCCCAGATTGAACACTTCCGCCTTCAGGCCGATGATCCAGCCGATGGTCAGAAGCAGACCGAGGCGCATGATCAGGGCCAGGCCGATACCGATACGGCGGGTTTTCTGGCGATCCTTCTCCGGCAGCTTGTTGGACAGAATGGAGATGAAGACCAGATTGTCGATACCCAGCACGACTTCCATCACGATCAAGGTGACGAGCGCCGCCCATACGCCGGGATCTGCGAGCAGGGCTGTTATAGCTTCCATTTAATAAGTCTCATCTGTTTGATTGCTTTGATAATACATAGAAGAATCGCGTTAAATCTCAAGGCGCGTCGTCAAAAGATATTGCGGCATCGGCAAGAGATATTTTGTCGCACCCTGTTGTTGCCGAATCTTCACAAAGCCCGGCCTTCGTCGGTTGCGGTGCCGAAATCCCTATGCTAATGAGCCCGCGCTCTGAGGCACTTGTAGCGCTTGTTTGCGCTCGCGACCTCGTGTCCGGCGTGTTTCGCGCCGACAGACAATATAAATGCCAATCTGGACGTGCACGTGAACGAACAATTTCGAGAAACGGAAGCCGGCGACCGTTACGCCAAGGCCGCTTTTGAACTGGCCCAGGACCAGAAGGTTCTGGATGCGGTTCACGGCGACCTGACGAACGTCAAGGCCCTGCTGCTGAGCAGCGCTGAGCTGCGCACCTTCGTTTCGTCCTATGTCTACACTTCGGACATCAAGCTGAAGGGCCTGCTGGCCGTCACCGACAAGCTGAAGCTGAACCCGCTCACCAAGAAGATCTTCGGTGTGCTGGCCGCCAATCGCCGTGTCGATCAGCTGTTTCCGCTCCTCAACGCTTTCAGCAAGCTTTACGATGCGCAAAAGGGCATTGTGAACGCCGAAGTCGTTACTGCCGTGCCGCTCAGCGATGAACAGCTTTCCGCGCTGAAGGATCAACTCGGCAAGTCGCTCGGCCAATCGGCCTCTATCGCTACCTCGGTCGATCCGGCCATTCTGGGTGGCCTCAAAGTTCGCGTAGGCTCGCGTCTGTTCGATGCCTCGCTCAAGACCAAACTCGATTCCCTTAAATTCGCCCTGAAGAGAGCGTAACACTCATGGATATTCGCGCTGCCGAAATCTCGGCCATTCTCAAGCAACAAATCGCTGGTTTCGGTGAGGAAGCCGACGTTTCGGACGTCGGTCAGGTCCTGTCGGTCGGTGACGGTATCGCCCGTGTCTACGGCCTCGACAAGGTCCAGGCCGGTGAAATGGTGCTGTTCTCCAAGTCCGGCGTCAAGGGCATGGCTCTGAACCTGGAAAAGGACAATGTCGGCGTCGTTATCTTCGGCGAAGACAGCGGCATCCGTGAAGGCGACGAAGTCCGCCGCCTCGGCGAAATCGTCGATGTGCCGGTCGGCAAGGGCCTGCTGGGCCGCGTCGTCAACCCGCTGGGTGAGCCGATCGACGGCAAGGGCCCGATCGTCTCGGACGAGCGTCGCCGCGTTGACGTCAAGGCGCCGGGCATCATCCCGCGCAAGTCGGTGCACGAGCCCGTGCAGACCGGCATCAAGGCGATCGACACCCTGATCCCCGTTGGCCGTGGCCAGCGCGAACTGGTCATCGGCGACCGTCAGACCGGCAAGACCGCTGTCTGTATCGACGCCATCCTGAACCAGAAGGCCGCCAACGCCGGCACCGACGAAAAGGCGAAGCTGTACTGCATCTACGTCGCCATCGGCCAGAAGCGTTCGACCGTCGCCCAGATCGTCAAGTCGCTGGAAGAAAACGGCGCGCTGGAATACACCATCGTCGTCGCCGCTACCGCTTCGGAACCCGCCCCGCTGCAATACCTGGCGCCGTTCGCCGGTTGCGCCATGGGTGAGTTTTTCCGTGACAACGGCATGCACTCGCTGATCATCTATGACGATCTGTCGAAGCAGGCCGTTGCCTACCGTCAAATGTCGCTGCTGCTGCGCCGTCCGCCGGGCCGTGAAGCCTATCCGGGCGACGTCTTCTACCTGCACTCGCGCCTGCTGGAACGCGCCGCGAAGCTGAACGAAGACAATGGCGCGGGCTCCATGACCGCCCTGCCGATCATCGAAACGCAAGCCAACGACGTTTCGGCCTACATTCCGACCAACGTGATCTCGATCACCGACGGCCAGATCTTCCTCGAAACCGACCTGTTCTATCAGGGCATCCGTCCGGCCGTGAACGTCGGTCTGTCGGTGTCGCGCGTCGGTTCGTCGGCCCAGATCAAGGCGATGAAGCAGGTTGCCGGCGCCATCAAGGGCGACCTGGCCCAGTATCGCGAAATGGCCGCCTTCGCCAAGTTCGGTTCGGACCTGGACGCCGCTACGCAACGTCTTCTCGCACGTGGCGCCCGTCTGACGGAACTGTTGAAGCAGCCGCAATATTCGCCGCTGAAGGTTGAAGAGCAAGTCGCGGTCATCTACGCCGGTACGCGTGGCTACCTCGACAAGGTGGCCGTCGGTGACGTCGGCCGCTACGAAAAGGACCTGCTGTCGCTGCTGCGCACCCGTCACGTCGACCTGCTGAGCGCCATCCGCGACCAGAAGGCCCTGTCGGCCGATCTCGAAGACAAGCTGAAGACGATCGTCACCGACTTCACCGCCAACTTCGCTTAAGGCCTGAAGGGAACCTCACTTCATGCCCAGCTTGAAGGACATGCGCAATCAGATCGGAAGCGTGAAAGCCACGCAGAAGATCACGAAAGCGATGCAAATGGTGGCCGCGGCCAAGCTCAAGCGCGCAACGGACGCGGCGGAAAACGCCCGTCCCTACGCCAAGCGCATGGCGGCGGTGATCGCCAGCCTGGCCAGCCGTATTTCGGGCGGTGACGCCCCCAAGATGCTGACCGGCAATGGCGCGCAACACAATCAACTCGTCGTCGTCGCGACGGCGGATCGCGGTCTGGCGGGTGGTTTCAACACCGCCATCGTCCGCGCCGCCCGCGACTTCATCGATGCCCAGATTGAGCAGGGCCGTAACGTCCGCATTATCTCGGTCGGCCGCAAGGGCCGCGACCAGCTGAAGCGCATGTACGGTGACCGCGTCGTCGAATCCTACGACCTGTCGGGCACCAAGGTGCTGACGCTGGACGTGGTGGCGCCGATCTCGGAACTGGTCACGGCCGAATTCAACGAAGGCCGCGCCGACGTCGTCACGCTGTTCTATTCGCAGTACAAGTCGGTCATCAGCCAGGTTCCGGCGTCCAAGCGCCTGATCCCGGCCGAAATCGACGCGAGTGCTGCGGAAGCGGCCGCCGGTGGTAACGCCGTCTACGAATATGAGCCCAGCGAAGAGGAAATCCTCGAAGTGCTGCTGCCGCGCAACCTGTCGGTACAGCTTCTGTCGGCGTTGTTCGAAAACAATGCCGGCTTCTATGCCGCTCAGATGAGCGCGATGGACAATGCCACGCGCAATGCCGGCGAAATGATCAAAGCCTTGCAGCTGAAGTACAACCGTTCGCGCCAGGCCCAGATCACCAAGGAACTGATCGAAATTATCTCGGGCGCCGAAGCCCTGTAGGAACTGAACATGACCGTCCATCAAACCATTGCTACCGCCAAGGGTCGCATCTCGCAGATCATCGGCGCCGTTGTCGACGTCGAGTTCGACGGCAACCTGCCGGCCATCCTGAACGCGCTCGAAACCACCAACACCGCTTCGGGCGCACGTCTCGTGCTCGAAGTCGCCCAGCACCTGGGTGAAAACACCGTCCGCACTATCGCCATGGACGCGACCGAAGGTCTGGTCCGGGGCCAGGACGTCACCGACCTGGGCAGCCCGATCACCGTGCCTGTCGGCCCGGCAACGCTCGGCCGCATCATGAACGTCATCGGCGAGCCGATCGACGAAGCCGGTCCGATCGACACCAAGTTCTTCAACCCGATCCATGCCGACGCACCGGCCTTCGCCGACCAGGCGACTTCGGCTGAGCTGCTGGTTACGGGCATCAAGGTCGTCGACCTGATCTGCCCGTACGCCAAGGGCGGCAAGATCGGCCTGTTCGGCGGCGCCGGCGTCGGCAAGACCGTTACGATCCAGGAACTGATCAACAACATCGCCAAGGCCTACGGCGGTTACTCGGTGTTCGCCGGCGTTGGTGAACGGACCCGTGAAGGCAACGACCTGTATCACGAAATGATCGAGTCGAACGTGAACCAGCACGGCGGTGGCGGTACCTCGCGCTGCACCCTGGTTTACGGCCAGATGAACGAGCCTCCCGGCGCCCGCGCCCGCGTCGCCCTGACCGGCCTGGCCCAGGCCGAGTACTTCCGCGACGTCGAAGGCAAGGATGTTCTGTTCTTCGTCGACAACATCTTCCGCTTCACGCAGGCCGGTTCGGAAGTGTCGGCTCTGCTAGGCCGTATTCCTTCGGCCGTGGGTTATCAGCCGACGCTGGCGACCGAAATGGGCCGTCTGCAAGAGCGTATCACCTCGACCAACAAGGGCTCGATCACCTCGGTTCAGGCCGTGTACGTTCCGGCCGATGACTTGACCGACCCGGCGCCTGCCACCTCGTTCGCCCACCTTGACGCCACGACCGTTCTGTCGCGTTCGATCGCCGAACAGGGCATCTATCCGGCCGTTGACCCGCTCGACTCGACCTCGCGTATCCTCGATCCGCGCATCGTCGGCGAAGAGCACTACACGGTCGCCACGCGCGTTCAGGAAATCCTGCAGCAGTACAAGGCCCTGAAGGACATCATCGCCATCCTGGGCATGGACGAACTGTCGGAAGAAGACAAGCTGACGGTCGCCCGCGCCCGTAAGATCCAGCGCTTCATGTCGCAACCCTTCCACGTCGCTGAAATCTTCACGGGTACTCCAGGGGTTCTCATGTCGATCGAAGATACGATCAAGGGCTTCAAGGGCATCGCCAACGGTGATTACGATCACCTGCCGGAAGCGGCCTTCTACATGGTCGGCACGATCGAAGACGCTATCGCCAAGGCCGAGCGCCTGGCCGGCGAAGGCAAGTAAGATGGCTGAGAAGCTCCACGTCTCGCTGGTTACACCGGAAGCCGAGCTGTTCTCGGGCGACGTCGATCAGGTCGTCGCTCCGGGCGTTGAAGGCCAGTTCGGCGTTCTGGCGCGCCATGCGCCGTTCATGACTATCCTGGCCGAAGGCGAGGTCATTGTCATGAACGACGGGACGACGCGTATCTTTCAGGTGCGCGGCGGCTTTGCCGACGTTAACGCCGAGGGCATGACCATCCTGGCCGAGCATGCCAGCGAGTACCTCGAAAGCGTGCACTAAAAACGAATGGGGTTTGGGGCCTGAGGCCCCAAGTCTTCCTAGAACCAAAGAAAAAGCCTGGCCTTTTGGGGCCAGGCTTTTTCTTTGGTATCAGCAAGGTTTGTGGGGTCACGGACCCCACGCCCCATTCGTTTATCAGCTCACACTTCGCGCAACGGCTGGAAGCCGCCATAGATCATGCGCTTGCCGTCAAACGGCATCTCCATCTTCGCCATCTCGGGGTCGTTCATCATCTTCTGGTTGGCAGCATCGCGCGTCGCCTTGTCCGGCCATTCCACCCACGAAAACACAACGACTTCGCCTTCCTCAAGCTTCACCGCCATCGGGAAAGAGGTGATCTTGCCATCCGGCACATCGTCGCCCCAGCACTCGACGATCTTGATCGCGCCCAGGCCTTTGCAGTAGTCCGCATAGCCTTTCGACATTTCTATATACTTGTCCTTATTGGCGGCAGGCACTGCCGCGACAAATCCATCGATATACATATGTAGCTCCTTGGGTGAGGTGGGCACCCACACCTATCCGCCGCAACATGCCAGGAACAGTCAGCATTGCCCGCCAAACGGACACAACAGCGTTACCCTTGAATGACAGGGCCGAACTCCGCGATCACCTGGCGGTAGCTGTCGCGCTTGAAATGGACGACGCGATCGATGACGCTGTCGAGCGCGCACCATTCCCAGCGCGAGAACTCCTGCTCGTGATGGCCGGCCAGGTCGATCTCACTGTCGTCGCCGGTAAAGCGCAGGGCGTACCACACCTGCTTCTGGCCAACGAAGTTGCGGCCGATGCGGCCCTGCGCCAGCACCTCGGGTGGGAAATCGTAATAGATCCAGTCGGCGGTCCGGGCCGCGATCTCGACTGAGCGAATGCCGGTCTCTTCAAACAGTTCGCGCAGGGCGGCGGCTTCGAGGTCCTCCCCGTCATCGACCCCGCCTTGCGGAAACTGCCAGCTGTGATCGCCGGTCATGCCGTAACGGTGACCCAGCCAGACCTTGCCCTCTGCATTGAAGACGACGATGCCGACATTAGGGCGGTAGTTCTTAGGCGCTTCGGTCATCGATTAGTGCTTGAGCAGGGCAGAGGCAGGTGCCAGTTGCAGCCCGCGGCCGTCAAGTTCCTGTGTCCACTTCAAGGCCACTGCCAAGGTCACGGGATAGGCGAAGCCGGTGCCGAGTGCCGCGCCACGCGACTTGGCCTGCTGTTCCAACCCCATGAGCTGGGCGCTGATGGCCGTGGCGTTGATCTGGCTGTCGACGACGCGGTCGGCCGAAACCCGGCCCCAGGCGCCGGCTGTGCCGCGCAACTGGCCATCGTCAACAAAGGCGATGCCGCGCGCTTCCAGGTTTTGCATGAAGGTGCCGAGCGCCGCCTTGTCCTTGAAGAAGGCGCCACCCTGATAGTTCGACAGGGCGAAGTAACCGCTGGCGCGGCTCATCACCCAGTTCATGCGCGCCATCAGGTCTTCCATGCGGCTGTTGGCCATCAGGGTCTGCGGGCCGGTATCGTTGTCGGGATAGTTGGTCGGCTGCATTGGCACTTCGACGATGACCTCGTGGCCATTGGCGCGCGCCAGGTCGATCCAGCCTTGCAGGCCCGGCGTGTAGGGCACGAAAGACAGGGTGACCTGTGGCGGCAGGCTCTCGATGGCTTCGCGCGTAGTTGTCGGGTTGAGGCCGAGGCCACCGACGATCAGCGACACCATCGGCCGGCCATCGCTCCTGAACGGACGCGCGTAGGCCGACGACACGGTCATGCCGTTCGCGGCAATGATCGGCATCGGCCCGCCCGGGCTCTGCTGGGACAGGCCGGCGATCGGTGTCTGCGGCAGCGGCGTGACACCAGGCTTGGGCGCCTTGATGGCTTTTTCGGCGAGGTCGCCGGGCAGCGTGATGACGGCGGGGCCATCGGCGGGTGTCGCATAGCCATTGGCGAAGGCATCGGCGCCGGCTTCCGGGAACATGCCCATGGCGTCGAGCGTGAAGGCCTGTTCGGGTTCGGAATTATAGGTGTTGACGTGTGCCGAGGTCGCTTTTTCGCGGTCGAGCTTGATGCGCACCGACGGCGAGGCGGCATCCGGATCGCCGGCCAGGGTCAGGAAGGCAATCAGGCACAGGGCGAATGCGCCCAAGGCCGTGAGCGGCGCGACATAGGGCTTCTTGAACAGCGCGATCGTCTTGTCGAGCACGGCGCGCGGGTCGATCCTGGCGGCCGCTTTAAAGGCGCTGGCGCTTGGAAACGACGGGAGTTTGGGCTTGGCGAACATGACGGGATTCCTCCCCCGCAATGTGCCGGAATTCGGTTAACAAAGACTAACGAATGGAAAAGACGCGGTCTCCACGGACCGCGTCTTTAAGGATAGCTCTAGGCGATCGATCAGTTCTTCGAGGTGCCGGACGACGAAGATGACGACGAAGACGAGGCCGATGAAGCGTCTTTCGGCTTTGCATCGCCCGTGGCGCCGGCCTTGGTCAGGTTCTCAAAGCGCTTGCCCGGCTTGTCGATCAGGTCGGCGTCGGCCAGGGCCTGGCCGCGCGGATGTGCCGCTGCGATTTTGACGTCGCCACCATAACCTAGGACGTCGAGGCCGCGCGTCAGGATGAAGTCCCCGGCCTTGGTATCGAAGCTTTCCGGCGGCACTTCCTGAACGTTGTGCGAAGCGCGGCGCGCCTTGCCTTCGTCGGAATCGAGTGCGTTGCTATAGGCCGCTTCGGAGTACTGCATCGAAGCCGTGGCGATGTACTTGGCCTGCTCCTTCGAAGCCGCGACTTCCAGATCGGGCTCAATGCCCGTCTTCTGGATCGAACGGCCCGACGGCGTATAGTAGCGCGCGGTCGTCAGCTTGACGGCGCGGTTCTCACCGAGCGGAATGACGCTCTGGACCGAACCCTTGCCGAAGGTCGTCAGGCCGACGATCGAGGCACGGTGATGATCCTGAAGCGCACCGGCGACGATTTCCGCCGCCGAGGCCGAGCCCGGATTGGTCAGCACGACCATCGGCATGCCCTTGAGCATATCGCCCTTCTTGGCCTGGTAGCGGATGATGTCCTTGGGGTCGCGGCCGCGCTGAGAGACAATCTCGCCGCCGTCGATGAACAGGTCGGCGACGCCAACCGATTGATCGAGCAGGCCGCCCGGATTGTTGCGCAGGTCGAGGACCAGGCCCTTCATGTTCTTGTTCTCGGCCATCAGCTTGGCCAGGGCGTCGCGTGTATCGTTGGCCGTCGTTTCCGAGAAGCTGGCGATGCGCAGATAGCCGAAATTGCCTTCCATGCGCGCCTTGACCGAGCGGACCTTGATGATTTCGCGGGTCAGGGTGACGTCGAACGGCTCGTCCTTGCCGGTGCGCACCAGGGTCAGAGTGACCTTGGTTTCGGGATCGCCCTTCATCTTGGTGACGGCGTCATTGAGGCGCATGCCCAGGATGCTGGTGCCGTTAATAGCAGTGATGTAGTCGCCCGACTGGAGCCCGGCCTTCTGGGCAGGGGTATCGTCGATCGGCGTGACGACCTTGACCGCGCCGTCCTCGCTCTGGACTTCCAGTCCGATGCCGCCGTAATTGCCGCGCGTCTTTTCCTGGAGTTCCTTGTAATCCTCGTCCGACAGATAGTTGGAGTGCGGATCGAGGCTGGCCAGCATGCCTTCCAGCGCCGACTGGATCAGCTTCTTGCTGTCGGTCTTGACGACATAGTCCTGCTGGACAATGGCCATCACATTGCCGAACAGCTCAAGCTGCCGATAAGTGTCGGAACGAGGCGAAAAGACCGGCTGGTTGGCATAAGCCACGGCGCCGATGCTGAGAGCCAGGGCGGCAACGCCACCCAGAACGTAATTCTTCATGCGATCCTCAGGGGACGGGGTACTCAACTTAACTTCTCATATAAGAGTGTGAGTGTGGCGTAAACGGGGCGGGGCAGGCTGTGAATAAATTCTCTGCAAGTGTCAGCGCGAAGACACTTTCAGCGAGGTCGCGGGATTGACCGGCGTCTCTCCGTGCCTCAGTTCCATATAGAGAGCGACCTTGCGTTCCGAAAGGTTCGGCATGCGGCCAATCGGCTCATGGCGCCGGAGAGTCTGGCCCTTGTCGACGAACACCCGGCCAATACCTGTCAGCACGACGTGATAATTGTTGCCGGCATTGAGAATGACCACCTGGCCGTACGATTCGACCGGGCCGGCGAACTCGACCTCGCCTTCGACCGGCGCCGTGACCTGCGCGCCCGGCTGGACGGCGAAACGCACGCCGCGTTCGGTCCGGCCGCCCCCTGTCTGCCCACCTAAAGCCTGGCCGAAATCCGAGACTTTTTCGCCGACGACCGGCTGCTGCAACTGGCTTGAGTCCTTCTGGCCGACGCCCAGCAGGCCACGCAGGGGCAGGTCGCCGCGCATGCGGTTCTCACGCGCCTTCAGCTCCTCCGCATGGGCCTCCAGCTTGTCGGCCTGGCTCAGCAACTGGTCTTCCAGCGCCAGCTTCTGGCTGATCAGGGCCTCGATCTCGGAACGCTGGCGCGATACGTCGCTTTCGGCGACGAACAGCGATTCGTTCTGCAAGGCGGCCTGCCGGCGCAGGCGGACCAGCTCGGCGTTCTGGGCCGCCAGGGCCTGGGTGCGCTTTTGCAGTTCCGGCGTGATCTCGCGCATGATGATGGCGGCGACGACGGCGTCATTGGCGCGCCGTGTCGAGATGAAGATGGCCGGCGGCGGATTGCGCGTATAGATTTGCAGGGCCGACAGCAGCCGCGCCTCCTTGGCGCGCATCGCCGTCAGCTTACGCGTAATGTCGGCTTCCTGGAGGTTCAGGGTTTCCAGCCGGGCACGGAAGACGGCCGAACGCGTCTCGGACGTGCCTTGCCGGCGTGAAATGTCGATGATGCGCTGCTTCAGGTCCTCGACCTCGCGGCCGATCTGGCGCGCCGTCTGGCGCGTGGCGTCGCGTTTGCGCGTATTGGCGCGGACCTCGGCCGACAGCCGCTCCAGCTCTTCCTGCTCCTGGATCGTCAGGGCGCGCGTCCGCTGCTGGGCATCGCCCTGCGCAACCGTTCCCAGCAGGAACAGGCAGGTGACGGTCAGGAACAGGGCGGAGGCGCGCTTCATGGTTATGAATCTAGGCCAGGCCGCATTAACCTTCAATAAACGTAAGCCACTTGTCACAACAAGTTTGCCTTGCGTCCAGCGTGTTTTCGGCGTTCTCTCCGCTCCCGACCACTGACGATTCCGACAATGCCAATGGACAGCCTGCGTCAGGCGCTCTTTCGCGCCCTAGCCAAATCCCATCTGCCGATGCTGCGCTCAGCGCTGGGGCTGGGTGTGTCTCTGGCCTATGAGCCCGGCGATCCTGCGCCGGTCTTCCATGCGGCCCTGAGCGGTCCGTTTGCCGATTTAGGCGTGCTGCAAACGCTTGAAGCCTCAGGCGCCGACCCGGCCACCTGCGACGCTTATGACGGCACATCACCCCTGCACCTGGCGATCGCCACGCCCGATGAGCGTGTGCTCAGCTGGTTCCTGGCGCAGGGCTTGGACGTCAATGTCCGCACCCACGCCGGCGAGACGCCGCTGATGCGCGCTGCCAGCGTTACGAAAGACGAAGACTGTGAACCCGCCGCTGGCGAATGGGCGCTGCGCGACGCCCGCGCACTGGTCGCGACGGGCGTGGACGTCAACCTGACCGACGACGCGGGCCGTTCGGCCCTGCACCGTGCCTGCGAAGCCGGGGCAGGCGACATGGCGGCGCTTCTGGTCATGGCGGGCGCGGACCTGTCGCTGCCTGACAGCAATGACGATACCGCCCTGCACCTGGCCGTCAGCGGTGGTTATGACGGCATCGTCCGGCTTTTGCTAGAAAACGGCGCCGATCCGTTGGCGATCAACGCCCTGGGCTTCAGCGGCCTGCATATCCTGGCCGAACACACCAGCCTCGACATGACGCCGGCCCATCTGCGCATCGCCGATGCGCTGATCCAGGCGGGCGCCGACCTGATGCAGCACGACAACCGCGGTTTTACGCCGCTTGTGGCAGCGGCTGCCAGCGGCAATATCCCGATCGCAGCGGTATTCGTGGCGCGCCATGCCGATGTCAGCGCCGAAGAGGGCGCGGCTTTGCGTCAGGCCGTGATGTTTGAAGACGACGACATGACCGACCTGCTCATTAAGGCAGGCGCCGGCGTCGCCCAGCCGTCCTTCCCCGATCAGGACCAGCCGCTGCATACGGCGGCCCAGGAGGGCTTCGCTCATGGTGTGAAGGTCCTGCTCGACAAGGGCGCAGACATCGAAGCGCGCAATATCGACGGCGAGACGCCGCTACTGGTCGCGGCGCGTTGCCGCAAGTACGAGGTCGTTTCGCTGCTACTGGCCCGCGGCGCGTCGGCTGCCGCCGAGGACCATTACGGCGTCACCCCTCTGGCGTCGGCCCAGCAAAGGCGCGATCAGGTTCTGCTGCGGCTATTGGCGCCGGTCGAAGAGCTGCATTAGCGTTATTTTTTGCCGCAATGTTAAGCCAAAAACCGCTGCACACTTTTTGGCACATGGCGCTTAATCCCGGTGATACGGCAGGCCGGCCAATATGGTCACGGCGCGGTACATCTGTTCAGCTAGCATGACGCGCACCAAGGCATGCGGCCAGGTCTGCGCCCCGAAGGCGAGCGAAAAGGCGGCTGTGTTTCGCAATTCCGGATCAAGCCCATCGGCGCCGCCGATCAGGAAGGTGACACGGCGCTCGCCGCGGTCCTTGTATTTTTCAACGCGTTGCGCGATGGCGCGTGAGGTCAGCTGTTCACCGCGCTCATCGCAGGCGATCAATATGCCGCCATCGGCCAGGGCCGCGCGGATGGCCTCGGCTTCGGCGGCTTTCAACTGCGCGGATGTAAGATTTTTCGCCTTCTTCGCCTCGACCTCGATCAGGTCGGCGGGACCCAGGCCCAACGATCGGCCTGTTTGCGTGGCGCGGCTGAGATAATCGCGCGCCATGGCGTTTTCAGTGGTCGCGCCGAGCTTGCCGACGGCGCACAGTATCAGCTTCATATCAGTTTTTCAGGACCGAACGGTAAAGGCTACGCAACAGTTGCTCGCGGCCTTCGGTCGTCTCAACCTTGCATCGCAACGGTTCCGCGACGGCCAGAGTGCCTTCGCTGTAGAACTTCTCGACCGCGTTGCAGGTCAGGTTCATTTCCTTGAGCCAGAAGTCATGGGCGGAGTCGAACGTCTTGGCTGCCGTGCCGTCCGGGTCGAACTTGCCCTTAAGCTTGATCTCGCTGATCGTGGATTCCAGCGACGTCGTCGCCTTGTCAAGCCGCGTAGCGTAGCACGCAGCAGCCTGCTGGCTATTGCTGAAGCCCGAGCATGAAGCGGGAAGCTTGATAACCTTGACCGGCCGCCGAGCGGAGAGGGCAGGGGGCGCAGTGCACAGCGCGAAACCTGCCAGCACCAGTGCCAGACGTTTCATAAGCTTCCCTCAACCTTTGCGGATCAGGACAGGCTGTGCTCGGACGGCGACAGCGACCAGATCTTTTCGATATTGTAGAAGGCGCGGACTTCCGGACGGAAGACGTGGACGACGACGTCGCCGGCGTCGATCAGCACCCAGTCGCAGGCCGGCAGGCCTTCGACCTTGGCCTTGCCATAGCCGGCTTCCTTGAGCGCGCGCAGGACGTGGTCTGCAAGCGCGCCGACGTGGCGGTGCGAGCGCCCCGATGCGATGATTAGGGTGTCGGCGACCGATGACTTGCCTTTGAGGTCGATGCAGACAATGTCCTGCGCCTTGTCATCGTCGAGACGATTGACGATCAGCGTTTCCAGTGACATGTCGGAATTCTGGCCTGCGGCCTCCCCTTCGGCCAGCGTGCTCAGAGTGGTGGTCTCAAGCGATTGAGACTCGATAACGGGCTTTTGCGCGTCGTGCGCGGGTTGAAGAGACAGGGTCAGGGTTCCTTTTAAAACTGTATTGAGAGTGACCTTATCACAAACCTGCTTGCTGGTCATCCCTCGTTGACGGCAACAGCTTCACATTTAAGTTCTGCAAGCATTTGCCGTTACTTAGAGCATGCTCCGAAAAGTGGAAACCGGTTTTCGGGCCAAGCATGCGACAAGCATGGAATCTAAACGGTGCTCCGTTTCCTTCAAAATGGAGCACCGTTTAGAGCGTTGAATCAAAGCTGAATTTATTCCACGACGACCTTGCGCTGTGCGCGGATCGCGGATGACGAATGGCCGTGCAGGGGGCCTTTGATGTAGCTCCAGGCTGGTGCCTGGCGATAGGGCAGGATGTGTCCGGCCCGTTCCGGGTGGCGGTAGCGGCCAAAGCGCTTGGCGGCCGGCGACAGGCGGGCCTTCATCAAAACGCCGGGGCGCGACACGACGACGACCGGGACCATGTGCATGATCTGCACCCAGCCGCGCCAGCCGTGGAAGCTGGCCAGCGAGTCGCCGCCCATGATCCAGACGAAGTGCACGCCGGGATAACGGGTCTTCAGGGCGCGCAGGGTATCGAGCGTATAGGTGGCGCCGATCCGGGTCTCAAAATCCGAGATGACGTCGTTCGGGCCGATGAAGGGTTTGAGCTGGGCGATGCGTTCGCTGAGCGGCGCCGTCTCATGGCGGCTTTTCAGCGGATTCTGCGGTGATACCAGCCAGATGATCCGGTCCAGCCCCAGGCGCGCACGGGCTGTGTCGGCAACGTGGCGGTGGCCTTCATGCGCCGGATTGAACGAGCCGCCGAACAGGCCGACTGTCATGCCGCGTTCCAGATGCGGTCCGCTGCGCAGGGCAGAGCCCATGGCGGGCGACATCGGGGCGGGGCCGGCAAACCACATCAGCGGATCATTTGTCCCACGGGCTGTATGGCGTAGAGGCCTGCGTCTCTTCGTCTTTGTCCTTGTCCGTAACCTTGCCCTGGATGGTTTCGAGCGCGGCGAACAGAAGCTCGCGTACGCCTTCGCCGGACACGCCCGAAATCATGTGCGGTGTCTGGCCTGAAGCACGCTTGAGCTTCTGCTTCAGGGATTTGCGCAGCTCGGCATCCATGGCGTCGATCTTGTTGATCGCCACGATTTCCGGCCGCTCGGCCAGGTCCTCGGCATAGGCTTTCAGTTCGCGGCGGATGACCTTGTAAGCCTCGACCGGATTGTCCTGCGTGCCATCGACCAGGTGGATCAGCACCTTGGTGCGTTCGACGTGACCCAGGAACTTGGTGCCGAGGCCGGCGCCTTCGGACGCGCCCTCGATCAGCCCAGGGATGTCGGCCAGGACGAAGCGCTGCTCGGGGCCCAGGTCGATGACGCCGAGATTGGGGACAAGCGTGGTGAACGGGTAATCGGCGATCTTCGGCTTGGCCGCACTCGATGCGGCCAGGAAGGTCGACTTGCCGGCATTGGGCAGGCCAAGCAGGCCAGCGTCGGCGATGAGTTTCAGGCGCAGCCACAGCCACTTTTCCTCGCCGTCCTGGCCGGGCAGGGCGAAGGTCGGCGCCTGATTGATCGGCCCCTTGAAACGGGTATTGCCCCAGCCGCCATTTCCGCCCTTGGCCAGCAGGTAACGCTTGCCGGCTTCGTCGAGGTCGATGATCAGGGTTTCGAAATCTTCCTCGAACACCTCCGTGCCGACGGGAACCCTGAGGACGATGTCTTCGGAATTGGCGCCGTGCATCTGGCGGCCCTTGCCGTGCTCGCCGGTCCTGGCCTTGAAGTGCTGCTGGTAGCGATAGTCGATCAGGGTGTTCAATCCGTCGACGGCTTCGATCCAGACGTCGCCGCCCTTGCCGCCGTCACCGCCGTCGGGTCCGCCATTGGGGATGAACTTTTCCCGGCGGAAAGAGACGCTGCCGGCGCCGCCATTACCGGAACGAATAAAAATCTTGCACTGATCGAGGAATTTCATGGGCGTTACTTGTACGAAAACGAGCACAAGATCAACGACCTTGTGCTCATGGGGAGAATAAGCAGGTAGAAAGCCCCGCCGTTGTTAACGGCGGAGCTGTTAAAACTAAAGAATCCGGATCATGTGCAGCGCCTGATGTTCGCCATCACGCGCCTGCGACGTCTCCATGGTCTTGCGACCGGTGTAGAGGAAGTCGGCACTGACCAGCAGACGCGCCGACGGTTCATTGTCGACAAAGTGCGCCGCCTGGATTATGCGATGCAGCCTGCGCTTTTTGACCCAGCGCAGCAGGCCGTCGATAGCCTCCAGCGCATAACCATTACCCTGATGCGCCGGCGCGATGAAGACGCTCAGGTTGGGGCCGAAAGTGTGCATGCCGGGTGCCTTGCCGCAGGTGGACTTGGTCAGCGAAATGACGCCGATCAGCTGGTCGTCCTCGACGCGGATGGCCCAGTAGGTCAGCCTGGAGGCCGCCATGTCGGTCAGTAGCCGAAAGGCTTCGTCTCGGCTGAGCGGGTGGGGTATGGCATGGGTCATGCGCGCCGCGTCTTCGCCAGCGAACACGGCCATGAAGTTGTCGATGTCGGCGGGCTTCAGCGGTGTCAGGCTGAGACGCGACGTCTCGATGCTGATCTGCTCGGGTCTGCCGGTTGGGGGCTGCCGGTCAATGTCATGTCTGGTGATCATTGCTCATCTCCTTTGGCCTTTTATCCCGCCCTTATGCGGGTGGGATGCGGCCTATTTAGGGTCGAACTGTGTCAGTTCGAGAGGGGGTGTCTCTGAGCGGGATCACTTTTTTGATTTCAGGCTTTTTTTCTGAAATCCAAATGCGAAAACGGGAGCCCGGTAAATCCGGACTCCCGCTCAAATCAAGGTCCGGATCGGCTTAGTTGGCTAAGCACGATCCGAAATGTTCTGATCAGTGCTTATTCGGCGGCCACTGCGGCCGGGATGATCGACACATAACAGCGGTTATCGCGCTTGGTCGTGAACTTCACGGCGCCTGTCGCTGTCGCGAAGAGCGTGTGATCGCGGCCGAGGCCGACATTGGTGCCCGGCCAGAACTTGGTGCCGCGTTGACGGACAAGGATGTTACCGGCGAGAACGTTTTCGCCGCCGAAGCGCTTTACGCCAAGGCGTTTGGCTTCTGAATCGCGGCCGTTGCGCGACGAACCGCCAGATTTTTTGTGTGCCATGAGACTAGCTCCTCAAATCTTGTTCTTACGCTTCGTCAGCGTTGGTTTCGGTCTTCTTCTTCGGTGCGGCCTTCTTCTTGGGGGCCGGAGCCTCCTCAGCAGCGACCGGAGCCGTTTCGACGACCGGGGCTTCAACCGCAGCAGCCAGACCACGCGGAGCGAGGTTACGGGCGCGGGTGTTCAGTTCCAGCTTGGTCGTCAGCGAGACAACGCCATCCCAGTTCGACGTCTTGCCGGCGCCGGAGATGCCGGTGACACGCAGGACGGTTTCGAACTGGCGGTGACCGGTCGTGCGGCGATAGCCCTGACGACGGATCTTCTTGAAGATGCGGACCTTCTCGCCCTTGCGGGTTTCGATCAGGGTCGCGGTGACCGCAGCGCCGTCAACCAGCGGCGCGCCAACGACGTCGCCGAGCATCAGCACTTCGTTGAAGGTCACGGCAGCGCCGGGTTCGCCTTCGAGCTTTTCGACCTTGATCAGGTCGCCGGCGGCGACACGGTATTGCTTACCGCCTGTTTTGATGACCGCGTACATGGTCAAGTGCCTCATATATGGCGCAGGCGTTGTGAGCGATGTGCCCAACTGTCCACGCGAGAAATGGAAAAACCGCCCCATGGACCGGGTAGGCCCTGGGCGAGAGGGCGCGACTTATACCCGGATGCGTCATGGAGTCAACGCTGGATACCGGAATTTCGTCAATTATTGTCGGTTCGGAATCACGCCGGATGGCTGGCCAGCGTGGTCGCCACTTTCATCAGCAGATCGGCATTGGCGTACATGCGCTCATTGGCGAGCTTCAGCGCCTGGGCGATGCGGTCCGCCGGCGCCGGGTGTGCGTCGTCCTTCAGCCAGCGCTCGACCGAGCTTTCCGAGACGCCGATGGCTTCGGATATCTGTTTGGCGAGGCTCTTGCGCGGATCGGTGCGCCAGGCCAGGTCGGCCAGGCGGGCGAATTCGGACGCGGTCAGCAGCAGGGGGCGGTCTTTGGCGGGAAGGGTAATGGTCTCGGTCATAAGCTCTATACGAATAATATTGTGCGGCGCAATATAACGCATGTTCCGTCAAAACCGAAGAAAAATTATATCACGAGGTGATAGGCGCGATGACTTTTACAGTCTGTCCGTCACTTCCGCTTGATTTCATCCGACAAAGGCATACTTAGACCGGATACAAAGTAACACCCCCCAGACTTTCAAGACCTGACATTCAAGAGATGACCATGGCCGACACTGCCGCTGTTTCCCAGAAGACCCCCGTCACCGTGCTCACCGGTTATCTTGGCGCCGGCAAGACGACGCTGCTGAACCGCATCCTGTCGGAAAACCACGGCCAGAAGTATGCGGTCATCGTCAATGAGTTCGGCGAAATCGGCATCGACAACGACCTGATCGTCGGCGCCGATGAAGAAGTGTTCGAGATGAACAATGGCTGCGTCTGCTGCACGGTGCGCGGCGACCTGATCCGCATCCTGTCGGGTCTTATGAAGCGCAAGGGCAGGTTCGACGCGATCATTGTCGAAACGACCGGCCTGGCCGATCCTGGCCCGGTGGCGCAAACCTTTTTCGTCGACGAAGAGATCAAGGCCAAGACCTATCTCGATTCGGTAACGGCCCTGGTCGATGCACGTCACTTCGAACAGGCGCTGAAGGACGGCAAGGAAGCCAAGGAACAGGTGGCGTTTGCGGACCACATCATTCTCAACAAGACCGATCTGGTCAGCCCGGAAAAGCTCGACGAGATCGAAGGGCGCCTGAAGGGCTTGAACCCGCTGGCCTCGATCCAGCGCGCCCAGCGTTCGGACGTGCCGATCAAGAGCCTGCTCAACCAGCACCGCTTTGACCTGGCCAAGATGGAAACGGTCGAGAACCATGCCCATCACGACCATGATCATGACCACCATCATCATGGTCACGCGCACGACAATCCGGCGCACGGCGAGGCGGGCCATGTCCATGACGAGCACTGCGGTCATCACCATCATGACCACGGTCACGATCATGGGCATGACCACCATCACCACAATCCGGCCCATGGCGAAGCCGGCCACGTCCACGACGCGCATTGCAGCCACACTATCAATCCGATCCACGACGAAGAGATCAAGAGCGTGTCGCTCAGCTCGGATCGCCAGGTCGACGGCATGAAGTTCACCCAGTGGCTGGACAAGCTGCTGGCGGAAAAGGGCCAGGACATCCTGCGCGCCAAGGGCATTCTCAACGTCAAGGGCGAGGATAAGCGCCTGGTCTTCCAGGCTGTGCACATGATCCTGGAAGGTGAGCTGCAGCAGGAGTGGCGCGAGGGTGAGAAGCGTGTGTCGCGGGCCGTGTTTATCGGCCGTCATCTAGATGAAGCTGCGCTGCGCGCCGGTTTTGAAGCGTCGTTGGTGTGATTTTACATTCCTTCTCCCCGTTTACGTGGAGAAGGTGTTCGTCTTGGCAACCGGATGAGGGGCAAAAAACGCTTCCCCAGACACTGTCTCCGGTCTATTGCCCCTCACCCTAGCCCTCTCCCCGCACGCAGGGAGAGGGGATTTATGAAGCTATAAGCCCTGACATGACCCTGACGACCAAATCCTACGACGAATTCGTCGTCGCCGCCCTGTTTGATACCGTTGACGAAGCCATTGTCGCGCTTGGCGACGGTCGCGTCGTGTTTCCAGACTCGGACAAGAGCTTCGAGGCTCACCCCAATGCCGGCCTGCTGACCGCCGTCGTCCATCCAACCGGCGTCGGCATCATCACCGGCGGTGACGATGGCCGCGTGGTGTGGACGACGAAAGAGTCCGGCCCCGTCGAACTGGTGGCCCACAAGGGCGCGTGGATTGACCGTGTCGCGGTTGCTGGTGAAAGCCAGACGATCGCCTATGTCGCGTCGAAGAAGGTCTTTGTCCGCGACCTGCTGAAAAAGGCCGAGCACATCTTTACACACGATCATTCGGTGTCGGACCTGGCTTTTTCGCCCGACGGCCGCAAGCTCTACTGCGCTACCTATAACGGTGTGAATGTCTGGTTCACGCGCGTCGCCCAGCAAAAGCCCACCAAGCTGAAGTGGCCAGGATCGCATACACGCCTGGCCATGTCGCCCAAGGGTGACTACGTCGTCACCGCCATGCAGGAAAACGCCCTGCACGGCTGGCGGCTGAAGGACAGCAAGGACATGCGCATGGGCGGTTATCCCGCCAAGATCAAGTCGCTGCAGTTCTTTGCCCAGGGCAAACTTCTGGCTACGTCCGGCGCCAATGGCGCGGTCGTATGGCCGTTCCTTGGGCCAAACGGGCCGATGGGCCAGGAAGCTTCCGAGATCAATCCCGAGACCTCGACCATGGTGTCGGTCGTCGCGGGCGCCGTCGAAGACACGCTGCTGGCCGCCGGCACCGAAGACGGCCGCGTCTGGCTGGGTGAGCTGCAATCGACCGGCATCGAATGGATCAAGCGCGAAAAAGGCAGCGCCATCACGGCGATGGCCTTGTCAGAAACCGGCACGCGCATACTGTTTGGCGATGAGGACGGTTTCGTTTATATCTACGAAGTGGAAGCATAGGGGCTACCAGGGGCGAGTAGATGAGTAACGAAGACGAGGGCGGCGAAGCCAAGGGCGCGCCGGACGCCGAAGTTCTTTACGACAAGGTGCCAGATGACCAGTTATCTGGCGACAAGGTTCAGGAGACGGAGCCGGTGGAGACACCGGAAGCACCCGAGCCTGCACCAAAGCCGAAGCGCAAGATTCGCTGGTTCCGCCTGATCGGGCTGGTGATCGCCGGCTTCTTTGCCTTTTCGATCCTGTCCGTCGCTCTTCACCGCTTCGTGCCGGTGCCGGTGACCTTCCTGATGCTGCAACGCCTGACCGAGGGCAGGGGGTTGGACCATCGCTGGGTGTCGGCTGACGACATCAGCCCGTATCTCAAGGCCGCGGTCATCGCCGCCGAAGATGCCAAGTTCTGCACGCATGACGGCTTCGATTACGAGGCTATAGAGAAGGCGCAGAAGTATAATGCCAGGCACAAGCGCAAGCGCGGCGCCTCGACCATCTCGCAGCAGACGGCCAAGAATGTCTTCCTGTGGCCGTCGCGGTCGTGGGTACGCAAGGGCGCCGAGGTCTATTACACCTTCCTGATCGAGGTCATGTGGCCCAAGGACCGTATCCTCGAGGTCTATCTCAACAGCGTCGAATGGGGCCCGGGTGTCTATGGCGCCGAATCGGCTTCGCGCTACTGGTTCGGCAAGAGCGCCAAGAACCTGACGCGCGCCGAAGCGGCCCGTCTGGCCGCCATCCTGCCCAGCCCGCTGAAGTGGAAGGCCGCCAATTCCGGCAAGTATGTCCGCAAGCGCTCCGGCAGCATCCAGTCGCGCGCCCGCGTCGTCGATGCCGGCGGCTATAATGCCTGCCTGTCTGTAGAGTGATGTTTCATCGGAGACTTTTTTAGGTTCTCCCTTGACGCTTATTCAGAAATAGCCTTCCCTTCCCGCCAATTAACCATTGCGGAAATGAGGGCTGTCATGAAGCATCTGTTATTGTCGGCGGCGTGTATCGCGCTGCTTACCGGTTGTGCCACCACGTCGAACACGACCCCTGCCCCGGTGACTGAGACGCCAAAGCCGGTCGCGCAGGATACAACGCCTCCGGCGCCCGCAAAGCCAACCGCTGCCGAAGCCAAGGCCTATGCCGATGACGCCGAAGCGCAACTGGCAGCCTTGAGCGAAGCCGCCAACCACGCGCAGTGGGCGCGGGCGACCTATATCATCCACGACACCGAATGGCTGGAGACCAAGGCCAATGCGGCGCTGACAGAAGCGACCGTCAAGCTGGCTCTGGGCGCCGCCAAGTTCAACGATGTCGCGGTCGATGCCGATACCCGGCGCAAGCTGGATCTGCTGCGTCTGTCGCAGGTCCTGCCGGCAGCCGATCGTCCGGGCGCGGCCGAGGAACTGGCGGGCCTGACGACCAAGCTCGATTCGATCTACTCGACGGGCAAGTTCAGCTACAAGCAGAAGACCTATAACCTGACGGATGCGTCGAATGTGATGGCGACCAGCCGCGATCCGGTCATGACACGCGCCATGTGGGAAGGCTGGATGGGCATCGCCCGTCCGATGAAGTCCGACTACACCAGGCTGGTCGCCGCGGCCAATACCGGTGCGCAGGGCCTGGGCTATAAGGACACCGGCGCCCTGTGGCGGTCAGGCTACGACATGGAGCCCGATGCCTTTGCCGCCGAAACGGATCGTCTCTGGGGCCAGATCAAGCCGTTCTATAACAACCTGCACTGCTTCACGCGTCGCAAGCTGAACGAAAAGTACGGCGACATGGTCCAGCCCAAGACCGGGCCGATCCGCGCCGACCTGCTCGGCAATATGTGGGCCCAGGACTGGTCGAACATCTATGACGTTGTGGCGCCGAAGACGATCCGGTCGAGCTACAATTTCGACAAGCTGCTGACCAACAAGAAGTATACCGAGGTCAAGCTGGTCAAGACGGGTGAGGGTTTCTACACTTCGTTGGGGCTGAAGCCGCTGCCGCAGACCTTCTGGGAGCGGTCGCAGATCGTCCGTCCCAAGGACCGCGAAGTCGTTTGCCATGCTTCGGCCTGGGACGTTGATAACCGCGAAGACCTGCGCATCAAGATGTGCACCCAGGTCAATGCCGAGGACTTCTATACCGTCCACCACGAGCTGGGTCACAACTACTATCAGCGGGCCTATATGGACCAGCCTTATCTGTTCAAGAACGGCGCCAATGACGGTTTCCACGAAGCGATCGGCGATTTCGTCGGCCTGAGCTCGGTGACTCCGACCTATCTCAACCAGATCGGCCTGCTGGACAAGGTGCCGGCCGAGTCCGAGGACATTCCGTTCCTGCTCAAGATGGCGCTGCAGAAGGTCGCCTTCCTGCCGTTCGGCATAATGGTCGACCGCTGGCGCTGGGAAGCCTTCTCGGGCAAGATCACCGAGGCGGAGTATAACCAGCGCTGGTGGGAGCTGATCAATCAGTACCAGGGCCTGATGCCGCCGGGTGAACGTCCGGCCTCCAGCTTCGATCCGGGCGCCAAGTACCACGTGCCGGCGTCGGTGCCCTATACGCGCTATTTCCTGGCGCATGTGCTGCAGTTCCAGTTCCAGCAGGCGGCGTGCGCGCAGACCGGCTGGAAGGGGCCGCTGCACCGTTGTTCGATCTACGGCGAAAAGGCTGTCGGCGAGCGGCTGGAGAACATGCTGGAAATGGGCCAGTCGAAGCCTTGGCCGGATGCGCTGGAAGCCTTTACGGGCACGCGTGAGATGGACGCCAAGGCGGTGCTCGACTATTTCGCGCCGCTGGATGCGTGGCTGCAGGAGCAGAACAAGGGACAGACGTGCGGCTGGGAGGCGTAAACACGGATAAGTTCCGGGGTTTGTGGGGTCGCGGACCCCACGCCCATAAGCTATTCGTGTTCACACGTTTAAGTCTATGGTAACCATGATCCGCTACCCAAGTGTATAAGTACACCTGGGGTAAAGCCATGTTCGCAAAATCGCTCCCGCTTAAACTCGCGGCTTTTGGTGGTCTGGCGCTTTCGGCCGTGTTCGGTATCGGCGCCTTCGTGATCACCAGTCAGAGCGCCGAGGCACTGCACAAACAGAACGACGAGATCCAGGCGAATGTGGCCGCAAGTCAGGCTCAGGCCGTGTCGCGCCGTCTGGACACGGCCGCCAAGGCTGCCGAAGAGATCGGTTCGGCCGCTCTGGCGCTGAAACAGAGCGGTGCGATCAGCCGCACCACCCAGGACACTCTGCTCAGATCCGTTCTGGAGCGTAATACCGAGCTTATCGGCACCTACTCCGCCTATGAGCCCAATGCGCTTGACGGCAAGGATGCCGACAATGCCAATGTCAGCGGCTCTGATGCCTCTGGCCGGTTTATCTCCTACTGGAACCGTGGCTCGGGCACCATCATTCGCGAGGTGCTTGCCGACTATGACAAGCCGGGGGCCGGAGACTATTATCAGCGGCCGAAAACGGAAGGTCGCGCGGTGGCCATTGAGCCGTATATTTACCCTGTCGCGGGCAAGGACGTCCTGCTGACCTCATTTACTCATCCGTTGAAGGTTGACGGGCAGTTCATCGGTATTTCCGGCGTCGATATCGATCTCAGCAGCCTCAATGCAGAGTTGGCAAAGGCAAAGCCGTTCGGCACTGGTTTCGTGGCACTGGTCTCTGCCGGTGGGCTGGCGATCAGTTATCCGGACGCCAAGGCACTTGGAAAGCCTCTGGCCGGCATAGACGCTGACACCGCGCGCGCTGCCAAGGAAGCGATCACCACCGGCAAGCAGGTCTCGTTCGATGGCAAGGGCCTTGACGGCAAGGCCTGGCGTTATCTGGCGGTACCGATTGCGGCTGGCGAGACGAAAGACACATGGGCAGTTGTCGTCGAAGTGCCGATGGCAACCCTGAATGCTGACATCAATGCCAGCATCCGCAACATGATCATCATCTCGTTGATCAGCATCCTGGGAGCGGTTGTCGCGCTGTATGTATTGGTCAGCCGTATGGTCGGAGCACCGCTTGGCAATCTTGGCCGTGTGATCGAACGCATGGCTGCCGGCGATCACAATGCTGATGTCCCCGAAGCCCGACGTTCGGATGAGGTCGGTACGATCGGCAAGGCGGTGATGACCTTCCGCGAAAGCCTGCGGGGCAAGGCCGAGCAGGACGCCGAGCGCGAACGCGATGCCCGGGGTGAACAGGCCCGTCAACGTCAGGAAGCAATGAATGGTCTGGCCGCACAGTTCGAAGGCGCGGTTGGCGGCATTGTTGAGATGGTATCTTCGGCCGCGACCGAAATGCAGGCGACGGCGCAACAACTGACGTCTACAGCGCAGGAATCAGCCTCTCAGGCACGCTCGGTATCTGTGGCAGCCGAAGAAGCCGGCACCAATGTCACTTCGGTGGCGGGGGCTGCGGAAGAGCTCGGCGCTTCGGTGTCCGAGATCAGCCGTCAGGTCGAGCATTCGCTGACCAAGGCCCGTGAGGCTGTGACCGAAGCAGATACGACCATGGCCATTGTGTATGAACTGTCGGAAGCTGCCGGCCGGATCACCAGTATTGTCGACATGATTTCCGGCATTGCCGCCCAGACCAACCTCCTGGCGCTGAATGCGACCATCGAATCGGCGCGCGCCGGTGAGGCCGGTCGTGGCTTCGCGGTCGTGGCGTCCGAGGTCAAGACTCTGGCGCAACAGACGGCCAAGGCGACCGATGACATTAACCAGCAGATCGCCGCCATCCAGTCAACGACAGACAAGGCCGTCACGGCGATCGAGAATATCTCCACCACCATCCGCATCATCAACGAGTCGTCGTCGACCATCGCGGCCGCCGTCGAGCAGCAGGGCGGGGCGACCAATGAAATTGTTCACGCCGTCAATCAGGCGTCGGTCGGCACGACGGAAGTCACAATGAACATTACGGGCGTGGCCCGGATGGCGGAAGAGACGGGGACTGGGGCTTCACAAGTGCTGAGTGCCTCCTCGGAACTGGCGCAACAGGCGGAACAGCTGCGTTATCAGGTCAACGCCTTTCTGGCGCAGGTGCGTTCGGCGTAGCGCGATAACGTCGGGTTTGGGGCCTGCGGCCCCAAGACTTCCCATTAAAAAGAAAAGCCTGGCCCCAAAAGGCCAGGCTTTTCTATTGAAAAATGAAGGTTTGGGGGGGCGCGGACCCCACGCCCCGGACGTTTTTCTACTTCGCCAACATTTCCCCTGCCGTGTTTCCGACGACTTCCAGCGCTTCCGGCTGATAGACCATGCCCATATGGCCAACACCAGGCAGGAGTGTCACGGGGATATGCGCATTCACCTTGCCCAGTTCCGCCGGATAGGCTTCGGCACGGAACAGTTCGTCATTGGCGCCGATCAGGACACGCGTCGGCGCTGTGATGGCGGCGATCGTGGGTTGCCAGGGGCGCGGCAGGTTGGCCGAGGCCAGCAGCGCGTGCGAATAGCTGCGCGGACGCAGGTTATTGTCGGTTTCCGGCACGGCCATGGCCAGAACCGTCATGTGATCGAAAGCTGAAATGCCAAAGCGGTTGAGGATGCTCAACACCACGATGCGCGGCACGCTGACCGAGGTCCAGCCACCCTGGTTGGGGCGGTCCATCGCCGATCCCGGTGCGATCAGCGGCGATAGGGCCAGATAGCCGTCGAAATTCTTTGCATAGGCGGGCAGACCGGCGGTGCGCAGGATCGTCGCCCCGCCCATGGAGTGCCCGACGAGCAGGCGCTTCTCACCGGGATGTTCGCGTGCCGCCAGTTTGGCGAAGTCGGCAATGTCATCCTCGTACTGGCCGCGATAGACGACATCGCCCAAGCGGCCTTCCGGGCCCTTGCTCAGGCCATGACCGCGCAGGTCGATCGAATAGACGGTGGCGCCGCGCGCCGACAGCGTACTGGCCACGCCCTGCATGGCGACCGTGGTGCCGGACGAGCCGTGAACAGCTACAACCACACCACCGCCGGGTTTGCCAGGATAGAGGCGGTACGACAGCCTGGCGCCGTCGCGCGCCGTCAGATACTGGGCCGGTGGCTGTTGCATGGCAAAGGCGGCCATCGGATCGCTGGCGCTTTCAATGGCGGCGATCGGCGGTGGTGACTTCGGCGCGGTAAAGATCAGAACACCTGCGGCGACAGTTGCCATGACGACCGGTGTAATGATCAGTCCCCGGATAATGTGTTTGAACATGTGGGCTTCCCCTGGATTGGCGTGGTTGACCGGTCTTGCCTAGCCGCCAGAGGACCGCTAAGTCTGCCGTGTTTTCGCCGGTGGTGGCTTTCATGCGCCAGTGGCGGCTTTGTTTCGCCAGTGGCTTTTCCGGGGGATGTCGATGTCGCTGCTGACCTATCGTTCGGCGCCGCTGCTGCGCTGGCAGGCGCTGATCTGGATGCCGGTGGCCGGCATTATCCTGGGGCTGATTGGCCCGTTCGGCAGCTATACCGGCATGACGATCGCCGATCGGATCGGTCACTTTGTCCTGTGTGTGACGCTGATCGGCGGCTGCTCGCTGATCCTATCCTACGACGTGGCGCGGCGCTTCTTTCAGGGCTACTGGCCGCTATGGGCGGCTTTGTGCGTCGATCTGGGCCTGACGCTTCCGGGCGCTGCGGTCGTCTATGGAAGCCTCAGCCTGTTCGCTCCCGGTGTCGTGACCAATGTCCAGCCGGTCAGCCTGATCTGGCAGAACCTGCTGATGACGCTGATCTTCCGCGTGATTAGCCTGGCCCTGTCGTGGCAACGTATCCGCGAAGGCGGCCAGGTCGAGATGCCGCCTGAGGTAGTCCAAGAGGCGCCAGCCTTTCACGCGCGGCTGCCGCGCGGTTTGCGCACTCAGCCGATCCTGGCCCTGTCGTCGGAAGATCACTATCTGCGCGTCCATACGCCGAAGGGCGAGGCGCTGATCCTGATGACCATGGCCGAAGCCGTCGCCCAACTGCCGCATGGCTTTCAGATTCATCGCTCGCATTGGGTCGCGGATACGGCCATCAAGGACACGCGCAACGACAAGGTCGAACTGGTGACGGGCCTCAGCCTGCCGCTCAGCCGCCATCGGCGAAAGGCGTTCGATGCCTGGTTAGATCAGGTTAAGCCAGCTTGATTTCGCGCAGACGCTGCTGCAGGAAGTCCTCTGCCGTAATGGGCTCGGGGAACTGGTTCGGGCGGTCTTCCGAGACGCAGTTTTCCAGGGTCTCAATCACATACGGCGGATTGAAGTGCAGGAAGAACGGCGTCGAATAGCGCGCGAAGTCCTTGCGCGCCTCGGCCGGATTGATGACGCGGTGCTGGGTCGACGGCAAGACGCCATTGGTCAGACGCGACAGCATATCGCCGATATTGCAGACGATGCAGTTTTCCGGCGGGGTGATCGGCAGCCATTGGCCGTCGCGGTCGAGGATCTGCAGGCCGGGCTCTTCGGCGCCGAGCAGCAGGGTAATGACATTGATATCGCCGTGGGCGCCGGCGCGCACGGATTCGCCCGCCGATGTCACCGGCGGGTAGTGCAACAGGCGCAGCACCGAATTGCCGCGATCGACCTTGTCTTCGAAAAAGCCGGGATCGAGTTTGAGATAGAGCGCAATGGCGCGTAGGACCTTCTTGCCGAGGGCATCGAGGTCTTCGTAAAGCGCCAGCACGCTGTCATGGAAGTCGGCGACCTCGGCCGGCCAGACATTGTCCGGCATGAAGTCGCGATACGCATGGCCTTCGGGCAGTTCGCGGCCGGTGTGCCAGAACTCCTTCAGGTCGTGGTGGGTGTGACCTTTGGCGGTCTCGATACCGAACGGCGTATAGCCGCGCGCGCCGCCCTTGCCCTTGACGTGATAGGCGTGCTTGACCTCTTCCGGCAAGGCGAAGAAGGCCTTGGTAGCGGCCAGCGCGCGGTCGAGCAGTTGCGGGTCCAGTCCATGTCCGCCCAGAACCGCAAAGCCGTAGCGCTCGAATGCCGCGCCAAGCTGGGCGGAAAAGGCAGCGAAATCCTCATCGTAGAGGGCGAGCGGGACGGGCGGAATGGCAGAGACGGACATGAGCGGTCCTTACAAAAAAACGGAAGCTCCGCTTAGCGCCGCAACCCGCCGAAGGCAAGCCGTAGCATAGGGCAACATCTATTATGCCACAGTTACTCAAAAGCAGCGCTTGAGGGGTGATTTTGTCACAGAACTCCGCTATTAACCAATCCTAAACACGCTTTCGGTCAAAGCGTGGGGATGGGCATATAGTGTGATCACGCACTGAGCCGGGACAGAGTGGGAATAGTGTCAGTGGCGTCCAGTTCAGACGCAGGTCGAACAAGTGTGAAAGCGCGCTGGATCGCGCTTGCGCTGGTGCTTTGCCTGGGCGTAATCATCGGCATCGGCCTCAACCATCACGCGGCTGCCGACGACGCCAAGACCAGCGCTTCGGCCACCCCGATCGTCAACCCGGACCTGCAACCCGTCAATTCGACCAAGGCGCTCCAGACTGCCGAGCAGTCGGTTGTGCGCGTCCTGGTCGTTTATCGTGGCTATGGCGGCACACCGCTCGATTCGGTCGGCATGGGCTCGGGCTTCGTCGTGGCGCCCGGCTATATCATCACTAACTATCACGTCGTCGAAGTCCCGGCCGAAGCATCGAGCGCCGATGTCTATATCGTGCCGCACAAGGACGCCGGCGCCGGCTATCAGCGCGTCGAGCTGGTCAAGACCTGGACCGAGGGTGATCTGGCCCTGCTGCGCGCTGACGGGCTCAAGATCCCGCCGCTCAAGCTGTTCGCCAAGCCCAACAAGAATGAACGCGTCGTGTCGATGGGCTATCCCGACGCGACCGACCACCTGCTCAACCGCTCAGGCACGCAACTGCTGGAGCCGAGCGACGCCTATGTGACGCAGGGCTCGATCGCGCTGTTCGCATCGACCAATCCGGACGGCAGCCGCATCGACACCCTGTTCCACACGGCGCCCATCAATCACGGCAATTCCGGCGGGCCGCTGATGAACGAATGCGGACAGGTCGTTGGCGTCAACACCTGGACGGCGCCATCCACCATGTCGGCCGGCGGTGATCTCGACATCGCCACGGGCCAATATGTCGCGACGCGCGTGACCGCGGTCCAGACCTTCCTGGCCTCGGCCGGCGTGACGCCGTCTATGGCGGCCAAACCTTGCTACGCCAAGAGCGAAGACGAGATCGTCAAGGATGACGCCCTGACCAACGCGCTGGCCGCCGCTGCCGAGGCCCAGGCCGCCCGCGTCGAAGAGCAGCGCAAGGCGGAAACCGACCGCGCTGCGCTTGAACGCTGGCAACTGGGGACGCTGGTCCTGCTGTCGGTTCTGGTCCTGATCCTGATCGGGCTGATTATCCGCCGCGAAATGCGCCACCGCCACGAGATCCATATGAAGGAGCGCGACGTCGCCCCCACCGCTTTCTCGAACGAGGCGGCGCCCAAGGCCAAGCCGGCGCAGAGCATGCTCGACAAGAAGGTCAAGGTGCCGGGCGTCAAGCATCCCATTCCGTGGGGCTGGATCGCACTGGGCCTAGTCATCATCGCTGCCGTCGCATTCCTGCTGGTCAAGGACCGCGATACAGCCCGCCGGCTGACGGCGCCTTTGGCTGCTACTGCGGCGCCCGCCGGCGTCGTCCATATGGCCTGCACGGTCGATTCTGCGGCTTCGCCCAATCCGATCGCCGCCGCCGGACCGATCGAGTTCGATTTCGACGCCCAGAATGCCTGCGTCAGCGGCAAGACCGCCTATGAGCGCCAAACCGACGGCACCCTGGTGCGTTTTGCCGTCAATGAAGGCACCCAGATGGCCGCGCGCCTGGAACTGTCGGCAGATGGCCAGCTGTTCAAGCGCAGCGAGTTCCGCCTTGAGCCCGATCTGCACAAGGAATATGTCACACAGCGCAACGCGCTCGGTGACCTGCGCTGCGCGTCCAAGGCCGGCAGCGGTGCGGCGACCGCGCTCAACCAGAACCTGGTCAAGGTTCGCCTGCTGTCGCAAAGCTATTTGAACATGCCGCCGGAAACCCAAACGGTGTGGCGGTGTAAGAAGGCCGATGCCAAGTCGTGAACGCAGACGATATAGTCTCCTTCATGCTGCGTTCAGTTTAAAAGATCTACCTTCGCCGTTGTGGTACAGGCTTCGGGTGAAAAGCACTGATTTTTTATCCGGCCTTTGCGTTCATCGCAGTCACGACTTGGAATATGGCCGCGCAAGCGGCGTAAGTATTTGTTTGTGAGAGGACAAATCCTATGCGTAAGTTCATTATGGTTTCCGCCCTGGCCGCCTTTGCTCTGGCCGGCTGTACGACGATCGAAGACAGCAGCGGCATGAAGGTGTCGAGCCGCACCAAGACCGGTGCGCTGATTGGCGCCGGCGTGGGTGCCGCCGTCGGTGCCCTGTCCAACAAGAAGGGCGATCAGGCCCGCAAGAACGCCATGATCGGCGCGGGTATCGGCGCCCTGGCCGGCGCGGGTGTCGGCAACTATATGGACCGCCAGCAGCAGGAACTGCGCGACCAACTGCGTGGCAGCGGTGTGTCGGTGCAGCGCGTTGGCGACACCATCGTGCTCAACATGCCGTCGGACGTCACCTTCTCGACCGCCTCGGCCGATATCGACGCCAGGTTCTTCCCGGTGCTGGACGAGGTTGCGCAGATCCTGAACCAGTACCCGGCGACCTATATCGACGTCGTCGGTCATGCCGACAGCCAGGGCAGCGACGAATTCAACCTCGACCTGTCGGAACGCCGCGCCAACTCGGCGGCGGGCTACCTGTCCAACCACAAGGTCAAGTCCGAACGCATCTACATCGCCGGCATGGGCGAGCGCGTTCCGGTGGCCAGCAATGACACTGCCGAAGGCCGTGCCAAGAACCGCCGCGTTGAAATCACCCTGCGTCCGATGGTCGACTAAGTCCATCGGCCCAATCCGAAAAGAGGAACAGCCCCGCGGTATGCGGGGCTGTTTTTTTGGCGGCACAGGCGTGACGACCATTAACGTCATTTTAGCCGCGATCATTCACCATGCCGGTCAAACAGTTTCGGGTTAGGAACCTATGACCACGCCCTCCCTTCGTGATTTCGCACCCCAGATCGATCCGGTACGTGGCAAGACCGTCCTGATCACCGGCGGCACCGGCAGCTTCGGCCGCAAAATGGTGCAGACCCTGCTCAACGACTTCGATCCGAAGAAGATCATCATCCTGTCGCGTGACGAGCTCAAGCAGTACGAGATGCGCGGTGAGCTGGAAGAGATGTTCCCCGCTGACAAGATGGCGCGCCTGCGCTTTTTCCTCGGCGATGTCCGCGACCGCAACCGTCTTGAGCTCGCCTTCCGGTCTGTGGATATCGTCATCCATGCGGCCGCTCTGAAACAGGTGCCGGCGGCCGAATATAACCCATCGGAATGCATCGCGACCAATATAACCGGCGCCGAGAACGTTGTGGCCGCCTGTTTGTCCAACCGCGTCCAGCGTGTCGTGGCCCTGTCGACGGACAAGGCGTGTTCGCCGATAAACCTCTACGGCGCGACCAAGCTGGCGTCTGACAAGATCTTCGTCGCCGCCAACAACCTGTCGGGCGATATCGGTACGCGCTTCTGCGTCGTGCGCTACGGCAATGTTGTCGGCTCACGCGGTTCGGTGGTGCCCTTCTTCAAGCGGCTGCTGGCCCAGGGCGCCAAGGAACTGCCGATTACCGACGACCGCATGACGCGATTCTGGATATCGCTCGACCAGGGCGTCGCCTTCGTGCTGTCGTGCCTGGAATTGAGCCAGGGCGGTGAGATCTTCGTGCCGAAGATTCCAGCGACCCTGGTGACCGATCTGGCGACCGCCATGGCGCCCAAGCACAAGCAGACCATTGTCGGCATTCGCCCCGGCGAGAAGCTGCACGAGATGATGATTTCGGCCGATGATTCGCGCTCGACCTACGAGCTCGACGACCGCTATGTCATCGAGCCGGAATTCGCCGAATATACCCGCAAGTCCTTCGCCAAGGTGCGCGGCATCAAGAAGGTGCCCGAGGGCTTCTCCTATGCCAGCGACAACAATCCTGAGCGCCTCGATGCCGACGGTATCAAGTCGATGATGAAGGTCTATCTTGAGTAGCTTCCTCCCTTATGGCCGACAATCGATCAGCGACGCCGATATCGAAGCGGTCGTCGAGGTTCTGCGTTCCGACTACCTGACGACCGGCCCCAGCGTCGACCGCTTCGAAGCCGACCTCGCCACCTCGGTTGGCGCCAGGGAAGCGGTGGTCGTGGCTAATGGCACGGCGGCCCTGCATATCGCCGCCCTGACACAGAACCTGACGGCCAATGACGCGGTGGTCGTGCCGTCCATAACCTTTACCGCCTCGGCCAACTGCGTCGCCTTCTGCGGCGCACAGGTCGTGTTCGCCGATGTCGATCCGACGACCGGCCTGATGACCGACGCGACTTTCGATGAGGCGCTCGACGTCCTCAAGACGCACCATCCTCAGCGTCGTTTTGCCGGGGTTATACCCGTGCACTACTCGGGCCGACCGGTAGCACTAGACTACATCTCGAAAGTCTGTGCTGAGCGCGATGCCTTCTTACTCGAAGATGCCTGTCACGCCATTGGGACTGATGGGCCCGACGGCAAGGCTGGCGCTTGCGCAAAGTCCGACATGGCGGTTTTCTCGTTTCACCCGGTAAAGACGCTGACGACGGGTGAGGGCGGCGCGGTCACGACGAATGATCCGGCTTTGGCGCGGCAGTTGCGCAGCCTGCGCAGCCACGGCATCGAGCGCGATCCGTCGCGTTTTGAGGGGCTGGGTTTTGGTGGCGATAACGATACCGGGCCGTGGATCTACGAGATGCACGGCTTGGGTTATAACTATCGTTTGCCGGATTTGAATTGTGCCTTGGGTATCTCACAGCTTAAGCGTCTGCCGCATTTTCTTGCGCGGCGTGAAGTATTGGTAGGTGCTTATCAGGCGGCACTGGCAAAGCGCAACCTTCCGGTTGCGTGGGTTGCGCCTGAAGCCGGCACGCGACCGGCCTTCCACCTGTTCGCAGTCACCATTGATTTCGAAGCCTTGGGCACGACGCGCACCGCAGTTACGGCGGGTCTCAAGGCGCGAGGCATCGGCACCCAGGTTCACTACATCCCGGTGCACCGGCAGCCATGGTGGCGTGATCGCGCACTGGCTAATCGCGACCTGGCCGGGGCTGACCAGTACTACCGCACCACCGTGTCTCTGCCGTTGTATGCCGATATGGGCGACGATGATCCGGAGCGGGTGATCGTGGCTTTGGAGGAGGTGTTGGATGGCCTTTGAAGTCACTATCGATGGCCGCAAGATCGGCGCTGACCACGCGCCCTACATCATCTGCGAGCTGTCGGGGAACCATAATGGCAGCCTCGATCGTGCACTGACCATGATCGACGCTGCGGCCGATACCGGCTGCGACGCCATCAAGCTGCAGACCTATACGGCCGACACCATTACGCTGAAATCCGATCGTCCGGAGTTCCAGCTGAAGGGGGGCTTATGGGACGGCTATTCGCTTTACGCCCTCTACGATGAAGCCCACACGCCATGGGACTGGCACCCGGCCCTGTTTGCGCGGGCAAAGGCCCGTGGGGTCACCATTTTCTCGTCGCCGTTCGACGACACGGCGGTTGACCTGCTCGACAGCCTGGGCGCGCCGGCTTTCAAGATCGCCTCGTTCGAACTTATCGACCTGCCGCTGGTCGCCCATGCGGCGTCGAAGGGCAAACCGCTGATCATGTCGACCGGCATGGCCAACGACGCCGAAATTGCCGCTGCCGCCGCTACCGCGCGCAAATATGGTTCCGGTGAGATCATCCTGCTGCATTGTGTCAGCGAATACCCCGCTAATATCGCCGACGCCAATGTCCGCACCGTGCCCGATCTTGGCCGCAAGTTCGAATGCGTGTCGGGCCTGTCCGACCACACCTTCGGTACCGCGGCTTCTGTCGCTTCGGTGGCGCTGGGTGGGTCGGTGATCGAAAAGCACTTCACCCTGGCGCGCGCCGATGGCGGTCCGGATTCGGGCTTCTCGCTCGAGCCGGCCGAGTTCACCGCGCTTACGCGCGACTGCAAGGACGCCTGGAAGGCGCTTGGCCGCGTCCATTACGATACGCTGGGATCCGAACGCGCCTCCAAGACCTTCCGGCGCTCGCTCTATGTCGTCCAGGACGTGAAGAAGGGTGAGGCCCTGACCAAGGACAATGTACGCTCGATCCGCCCGGGCCTCGGTCTGCCGCCTGTACGGTTGTGGGACGTGCTGGGCAAGACGGCCAGCCGCGACCTGTCGCGCGGCGAACCACTCAGCGACGAGATGATTGGCTAATCAAATTCGGCGAACGCCGCTTCGCAGGTAAAGATGGAGCCGTACCATCTCACAACAAATCTGGGAGAGAAGAGGTTGCTTCCTTTCAGTTGGTAATAACTCACCGCCTGCGAATCGAGATCGGCGCAAATGAAAGCGGCGATTTTATGAGGCGCCTTGGCAACAACGTAGTGCGAACTGCTGGTAAGGACCGCGAACCGGCTGAGTTTGCCCGGCGGGCAGTTCAGGACGTCGCGCGGGCCTAACGCGATGTCGTGATATTGAAGGAAGCTATGCATCCTCGCATACAGGCCCAGAGGATCGGGCAAGGCTGATTGGCATATAATGGAAACTTCCGTCTTGTCCGTCCAATCACCGGGTTCATTAGCCGTGATCGAAAAGTCTTCAAGAACTTCATTGCTGTAAGTTTCGTTCAAGGTGCTAACGACCTGCAAGTCCAACTGCCCGGACTCAATGCCTTCAAATACAAAGCGTATCCGGCCGTCAGAGGTCGGTTGAATAGCGTTTTTCCACCAGGGATAACCTTCTAGGCTCAGACTTACCGTCTTTGATGCGAGTTCAATACCGACGAGTCTCGTTGGATGGCTAATCGCATGCTGATCCAGGAAGCTTTTCAGCTCGACGCGCATCAGCCAAACTTCCCAGCTTGATAGTCAGCATAGGCCTGGTGGATTTCCTGCGCCGTGTTCATAACAAACGGGCCATGGGCCACGATGGGTTCGCGAAGGGCCTCGGCATGGCCGAACAGTACCACCGACTCCGTTGTAGCTTCGATATCGATCAGGTCGCCCTCACCGAATTCGACCAGTTGCCATTTGGCGGCATCGACGCCGTTCACCGCTACGTCGCCGCGCGCCACGTAAAAGAAGACGTCGCGGCCGCTTAAGCCTTCGAAGACGACACGGCCTTCTGCCTTGAGCGCAAGCGTCGTCATGAAGATGCCGGTCAGCGAGGTTATCGGTCCGGTCTGCCCCTGCCAGTTGCCTGAGATCAGGTTGACCATGGCGCGGCCTTCATCGGTTGAGATCGTTGGGATGACCTCCTGCTGCACACCGGTATAGGCGGGCGCGGTCATCTTCAGCCGCGCCGGCAGGTTGACCCACAACTGCAGGATTTCCATCGGCCCGCCGCTGCGCTTGAAACGCTCGGGCGAAACTTCCTCGTGGACCAGGCCGCTGCCGGCCGTCATCCACTGCACGCCGCCAGCCTCGATAATGCTCTCATGGCCGGCCGAGTCGCGGTGCGCCAGTTCGCCTTCGAGGATGAAGGTCACGGTCTCAAAACCGCGATGCGGGTGCGGGCCAAACGGCAGGCCGCGATTATTGGGCTGATAGGTCTGCGGCCCGTGGTGATTGAGAAACAGAAAGGCGCCGATATTGTTCAACTCGCGCGACGGCAAGGGCCGGCGGGTGACAAGATCGCCGATATCGTCGCGATAGGCGCCATGCAGACGCAAAACGGGCTTCTGAGGCATCGAACTATCCTTTGGAACACAGCGACCGCCTGTGATATGGCGCGGCATGGACGCGCTTACAACTGCTTTGTTCTGGCTGGATTACGCCGCCGTTGCCGTATTCGCGGCGACGGGCGCGCTGGCGGCTGCGCACCGCAAGCACGATATCATCACCTTCTGCTTTTTCGCGGCCATTACCGGCGTTGGCGGTGGCACGCTGCGCGACTTGCTGATCGGAGCGCCGGTCTTCTGGGTCAACCGTCCCGGCTATATTATCGTCAGTCTTGCCACCGCCGTTATCGTTTGGCTGATGGGCAAGCGGGGTTGGCGGTTTCGGGCCCTGTTGTGGCTCGATGCCCTTGGCCTGGCCGGCTTCGCGGTGGTTGGTACGGCCAAGGCACTGAACCTGGGGGTGCCCGCGGTGTCGGCGGTCATCATGGGCGTTCTGACGACGACGTTTGGCGGCATTGTCCGCGACGTCCTGGCGGGTGAGCCCAACCTGCTGCTGCGACGGGAAATCTATGTGACGGCGGCTTTGCTGGGCGCCATAGTCTTTGCGGCCCTGCAGGGACTGGGCCTGGCCTTCTGGCCGTCGGCACTCGTGGCCTTTGCCGGGGCTTTTGCCTTACGCGCCGCTGCCATCCGATTTGACCTGGCGCTGCCGGGATTTCCCGGATCGAAGAGCCCGGTCGAGTAGTTTGCTTTGTCGCGATGTTTATGCGGAAAACCCCAGAAACGCTTCTTGGCACTTTTCCGCACATCGCTCCGGCACATAATAAGTTCGCGGAAATGGTTAATAAGGTTTAGTCGTTGGCGGGCGCGTAATAGGTTAACGCGCGCCCATCAGGAGATTGCGACATGACCAGACCCGCCCTCATTCTCGGTATCTCTGCCGCCTTCGTATTGTCCCTCCTGCCACTGGCGGTTTCGGCCGGCGCGGCGCATTCCGGCTATCGCCCCGCGACGTGGCAGCGCTCGCATGACGGCCAGGGCGTGATGCGCGTCTATGGCGGCGATGTCTACCGCACGCCTGAAGCTTATGCCGGTGGCGAGTTCCGTGGTGGGCTGAATGTCCAGACGGCGTCTGAGTACGCCGAAACCCGGGACGAGCGCTACAGTGAAGAATACTATGAAGACTCCGACCGGTATGTCGCGCCTCAGGCGCCGTGCCGTTCGGTGTGCGTGACGGCCTATGCCCCACCTCCGCCTCCGCCGTGCGTCACCGAAGCCCGCCGCGAGGTCCGCTATGCCGGACCCCGGGTCGCGTCGCGCGCCATCGTGGTCGAGGAAGAGGAAAGCCGCGACGACTATCGCGAATATCACCGGTCGTCGTCGCGTGATTACGATGATCGCCGCAACTTTGCTCTTTCCGAAGACTGCCCGTGTCACCACGCGCACCACGACGACCGGTATGATGATCGTCACGATGACAGATACGACGATCGCCACGATGACGATTATCGTGGACGCGGTTCGCGCGACGTCTTCGGGCGGTATTAAAGCATTTCCAGGTGAAGTGCCAAAGACCGCTTCTGGCGGTTCGCCGTTCGGAAATGCGACAGGAACTAAAGTCCTTTGAGGACTCGATAGGTAACCTCGGCGACCTCCCAGTCCTCGGGCGTGTCGACATCGACCACGTGCGTGCGCGGGAGGATGACCGGCGCTGAAATCGGCGAGAAGATGATTTCGCCGTTCAGCCAGGCGTCGGACCAACCCCAGTAGAACTGTGCGGCGTCGTGATAGGCGTGTTCCAGGTCCTGCGACCTTTTTGTGCGGTTTTCCGGCCAGAACATGTCGACGCTGCCGTCGGGTGTCTGTTTCAGGGCGCGCTGGATGGGGAAGGGGAAGGACGTCACCGCGAAGGCGAATCGCCGGCCGGGTTCGCACAGGCGGTCCCAGCCGTTTTTAATCCGTTCCGGATCGATCAGGGGGGCGGTGGCGTAGATGCAGCACGCAGCGTCGAAGACCATACCCTGGTCGCGGAACCAGTTGATGGCGTGGACGACGACAGCATCGGTGCCGATATGGTCATTGCCGAGTTCGGGCGGGCGTACGAAAGGCGTCTCGGCGCCGTGGGCGCGCGCCACTTCGGCAACGTCGTCGTCATCGGTCGATACGACAATGGTGTCGAACAGTCCGCACGCTTGCGCCGCGCGAATCGAGTAGCTAACCATGGGTTGGCCGTGGAACAGCTTGATGTTCTTGCGCGGGATGCGTTTGGAGCCGCCGCGGGCGGGAATGACGCAGAGCTTTTTCAACGGACGGTTTGCCTGCCGGAGTGCGTGCGCGTCTGAAAGTGGCGCGCAGGGTTAATCAAGCGCAGTTGCGTCAACATTCCCTTAAACCGCAGATGCGAGGCTGTTTGCATGAAGTTGTTTATCCGCACGGAAGCCTCGGCGCAGATCGGCATGGGCCATTTCATGCGCTGTTTCGCCGTGGCCGAAGAGGCCCGCCGGCGCGATATTCCGGTTACCTTCCTGATGCGTACGGATGATGCGGGCGTCTCTGCCCGTGCTGTCGCGATCGGCGCCGGGGTGTGCGTGATCCCTGACGCACTGGGTGAGGACGTCGCGGCCATCGCCGCCTCCGGGATAACGGCCGAAGACTGGTTGATCATCGACAGTTACAAGATTAGCGAGGCCTATCTGAGTGGCCTGCATGGGCTGGCGCGGCTGGCGGTGGTTGATGACCTCAATGCCTGCGACGCCTATGACTGCGACTTGCTGATCAATGCCGCCGACGCGGCCTTCGACATGGGCTATGGCCTGAAGACGCGCGCCGGCCTATTGCTGGGCGCTGACTACGCCATGATCCGCCAGGAGTTCCTGGCACCTCGCACCCTTACGGACGCGGCGCGCACAATCGCCGTTACCTTCGGCGGGAGCGATCCGGCTGGGCTGACCGTGGTGGTGGCCGAGCGCCTGCGTCACGCCTTTGCTGATGTCCATATCCGCGCCCTGGCGGGGCCGGCCAACATGCATGTCGGGCTGTTGCGCGACACGGCGCGCGATCTTGGCAATATCGATGTGTGCGTCGATCCGCCCAGCGTGGCAGAGGCACTCGCGGGCGCAACCCTGGTCGTGACGGCCGCCGGTGGCAGTGTCGGCGAGCTTGCCGCCATGGCGCTGCCCGCCCTGGTCCTGGTCGTGTACGATAATCAGGCCGCCTTCCTGCACGCATGCCCGTTTCCGGCGATCGACGTCCGCAAGGGGCTGCCTGACGACCTCGAAACACGTATTGGCGCCATGATGAACGATGTGCAGGGGCTGAAGGACAACGCCGCGCGTGCACATGCCAGGGTCGACGGCCAGGGGGCACAGCGCATCGTCGCTGCCATGTTCGGTAAGCTGAAAAAAAATTCGTGAGGACTGTAACGGTTACTGTGCGGAGACCGTATATAGACGGCTACGCACGAAAGGACCGCGCCATGACCAAGTCCGCCATCGGTTTCGACCTGACCCCGCCAACCTCCGGACAGATTACGGAACTGGCCGCCCGGCTCGATCCCGAAGCCCGCCGGATCCTGCTCGACCACGGCACCGAACCGCCCTTCTGCGGCCGGTTCGACGAGTACGAGGACGAGGGGACCTATGTCTGCAATCTCTGCGGCCTGCCCTTGTTTTCATCCCACACCAAGTTCCATTCCGGCTCGGGCTGGCCCAGCTTTTTCGAATGTATCGACGCCGACCATATCCGTAATATTCGCGACACGTCGCATGGCATGATTCGTATCGAAATCCGCTGTGGCCGCTGCGATTCGCATCTGGGTCACGTCTTCGAAGATGGTCCGCGTCCGACCGGACTGCGCTACTGCCTGAACTCGGTGGCGATGGAGTTCGTCGCCGAAGGTGATCCGTTGCCGGATCGTCTGCATCTCGGCGCGCCGGAAGGCCACGCGATATAAGCCCCGGCTTGTAAGCGAGAAATTCACGTTTTTACCGCATGATGCCCTGAGTATTGAGGACGCGCGAAATGCGTCCTGGCGAATTGGTGGCAGAATGCAGAAGTTGTTCTCGGGGTGGAGAATCGAGCCCAAGGCACGAACCCTGTTTGGGTTGGTGGCGTTGGGCTGTGTCGGCTTCATGGTGGCGATCATCGCTTTGATGTATTCGTCCCTGGCCGTCGTGACCGACAAGGCCAACGAGATCTATGCCGTTCGTTCGATCGAATCCGTTCAGGGCGCGATCCAGACCACCATCGAGCGCATGAATTCGCAGGTCGAGGACAATACGGTGTGGGATGACGCCGTCGAACGCCTTTATGCGCGGAAGCTGGATCGCGCCTGGGTCTACTCGACCTGGGGCGCCGTGGCGCAGGACGACTATGGTTATGACGGCGTCTATGTCCTCGATGAGAATTTTCGCGTGCTTGAGGGCTATCGCAATGGACAGCGGCAGCCTGACGCCCGGCTCGACATGTTCGGCAACGGCTTTGCCTCGCTGATCGGTCTGCACACCGAAGCCCTGCGCACTGGCACTAAGTCGATCGCCGGCCTGACCTATATGAAGGATGGCGTCGCCATCGTCGGGATCAGCCTGGTCCGTCCGACCAAGGGTGGCCTGACAGGTCACGGCACGACAAAACGCTATTTGGTCATGACGCGCCACATGTCGGTCACCATGCTCAAAGACTTGTCGGCGACCTTCCGGATCGACGGCATCAAGCTGACCCCCACGACGACGACGACCGAGCCGTATCTCAAGCTCGTGGACGCCAGCAATCAGGAGGTCGGCCGTCTGACCTGGACTCTGCGCCAGCCGGGCGTCGAAGCCGTGCGCGCCGCCGGTCCGCATATCCAGATGATCGCCTGGCTGATCGGTGGCATTGTCCTGCTGGTCTTCGCCGTCGCCGGCTACAGCCTCTTCAGGCTGGCCAAGAACGAACAGGTGGCGCGGATCTTCGCCCTGACCGACAATCTCAGCGGCCTGCCCAATCGGCGCGCCCTGTTTGAACGCCTGCAGACCTTCGGCGCCATGCGCGGCCCGGTGCACAAGTGCGTCGTCTTCATCGACCTCGACGGCTTCAAGGACGTCAACGACGTCTACGGCCATTCGACCGGCGACAAGCTGATCATGATCGTGGCGGCGGCGCTGAAGGAATTCCTGCCCAAAGACGGTGTCCTGGCGCGCATGGGCGGTGATGAATTCGCCATGCTGCTGGGCGGCAAGAATGCCGATGAAAAGTGCCAGGCCTTTGCCGAAACCGCCCTGAGCTTCCTGACCAAGCCGATCCGTATCGGTGAGCGCACCGTTCAGATCGGCGCCAGTATCGGCATCGCCGCCGGCGACCTGAAGACCTGCCGCAGCCAGGAACTTTTCCGCCGCGCCGACATGGCGATGTATCATTCGAAAAGCACCGGCAAGGCGCGTATCACCTGGTACGATGGCGAACTGGACGCAACCCGGCTGCGCAAACAGGCCATCGAAACGGGCATGCGCAGCGGCTTGACACGCGACGAATTCGACGTCGTCTATCAGCCGATCGTCGAGGCCCGCACGCAAGGCATCATAGCCGTCGAAGCCCTGGTCCGCTGGCCGCGCCGCCCCGAGGGCGAGCTTTATCCCGATCAATTCATTTCCCTGGCCGAATCGAGTGGCCTGATCCATCCGCTGGGTCAGTTCGTGCTGCGCAAGGCATGCCAGGATATTCTTCACATGCCGGGTCTGCGTCTCTCGGTGAACATCTCCCCAGCTCAGTTCCGCGACGCCGAATTTGAAAGCAAGGTCGCGAGTATCCTGGCCGAAACCGGCTTCCCGGCCGAGCGCCTGGAGCTTGAAGTCACCGAAGGCTATCTGATCGAAAATCCGGACCGGGCCATTGCCGCTGTCGGCACGCTGAAGTCACTGGGCGTATCGATCGCGCTCGACGATTTCGGCACCGGCTATTCCAGCATCGGCTATCTGCGCCGCTACAACTTCGACAAGATCAAGATCGACAAGTCGCTGGCCGGCAAGGTCGACCGTGATCCGCAGGCGGCGGCGCTGGTCGCCGGCACCGTCAATATCGCCAACGCCCTGGGTCTGGCCGTGACGGCCGAAGGCGTCGAGACCGAAGACCACGTTCGCCTGCTCAAGCTGGCGGGCTGTCACTTCCTTCAGGGCTATTATTTCAGCCGCCCGAAGGGGCTGGCCGACCTTCAGGACTTGCTGTCAGCCCGCGCGGTCGCGTAAGCTTCAATCAGGGCAGGTTGACCGCCGCGATAACCGCCTTGAAGGTCGCGGCATCCTTGCGCCTTAAATCCAGCAGGTCCCCGACCAACCGGTCCTGACGCGTCCGGCGGGCCTCTGTCTTTTCCTGGTCGATCCGAGCCTTCAACTCCATGAGGTCGCTGACACACTTGTCCTTCGACAGCGCAGGATCTCCTTTTGCTTCGCGTTCGACCAGCAGCGCCACCACGTCCATCAGCCGGCCAATTTGCCGGCCATAGGAGTCCTGCGCCAATATCCGCCGCTCGGTATCGGGCGCCGACGAATTGGCTTGGTTGATCGTCGTGGAGAAGGTGATGGGGAGAATCGGCTGCTCGAGCTTTTCGGGTGCGAGATTCGGCCACATGGGCCAGAAGGCGGACATTGATGGCATGGCAAACTCCAGATTGAGGCAATTCCACTATAGCCTGTGCAGCGAATTTTGGCTTTGCCAACCTGATTTTCGCGATTTTGCCTCAGAATGCGAAGCCACCTTCTGTTGTCATTTTAAAACAAGTTCGTGCGCTCAATCCTAAGATATTCAATATTCTGATAAAAATATTGATCCGTATAAGGATTAAAGCTGCCGATTCAAATTTTCGTGAAAATGTTCCGTTAGCTGACAAAATTTACTTGAAAATCGCCAAAAAGAGCGCAGCCTTAGGGGGCAGTATTCAGGCTGTGCCGGAACAGGCTTTAAGCCCAAGACCAAAAAAATCGGAGTGAAACCCCTATGACGAAATCGGTTCTTCTTGTCTCATTGACCCTTGCGGGCCTCACCGTGGCGTCCAGTCCGGCGTGGGCCGAGTGTGACAGCCGCCAGGAGGAAATGGTCGGCCGCGCCATCGCGCAGAAGGTCGAGAAGAATATTCCGGCTGAGGAACGTCAGGGGGCGCGCGCCATCGATCTCGATCGCTGCGAAGGCGGCAGCACCAAGTTCCGTGCCAAATTCCGCTATCATGTCGAACGCGAAGGCCAGAAGACCTGGGTCGTCGAAGGCGAGGCCAACGGCAAGGATGACGACGTCCGCGACGTGCGCGTGGTGCGTTCGGCGCCGGAAACACCGCGTCAGTACGCGCGCGCCGACAACTGGTAATCTCAAAAGACAAGGCATGGCTTTGTCTTATTTCCGGGCGAACCGGTCTCCACTTCACCGGGAAATGCTTGGCAATAAAAAAGGCGGCGCTTCTTTCGAAGCGCCGCCAGTTTGTCTGGATATTAGGTTCCCTTACAGCGGGAACTGGTACGCGGTCTTCACAATTGTGTAGAATTCCTTGGCGTAGGCGCCTTGTTCGCGCGGGCCGAAGGAGGAGGCTTTGCGGCCGCCGAACGGAACATGGTAGTCAACGCCGGCAGTCGGCAGATTGACCATCACCATGCCCGATTGGATGCGGCGCTTGAACGTCTCGGCGGCCTTCAACGACTTGGTGCAGATGCCGGCCGACAGACCCATTTCGGTGTCGTTGGCGACCTTGATGGCTTCTTCCAGGTCCTTGACGCGGATGACCGAGGCGACGGGTCCGAAGACCTCTTCCTTGTTGATCGACATGTCGGGCGACGTCTTATCGATCAGGGTCGGGGCGTAATAGTAGCCCGGCGTGCCGAACGTCAGGTCTTCGCCGCCGGCGACGACGACGCCGCCTTCGGACTTGGCCTTGGCGACGGCGTCACGCGCGATGTCGAGCTGTTCCTGGGAAGCGATCGGGCCCATCTGGACGCCGTCGGCGCGGCTGTCACCGACCTTGATCGCCTTGGTGGCGGCGGCAAGCGCTTCGACGAACTTGTCAGCGATGCCTTCGGTGACGATGATGCGCGAAGACGCCGTGCAGCGGTGGCCCGATGAGAAGAAGGAAGAGTTCAGCACGGAGTTGACGGCGTTGTCGAGGTCGGCGTCATCGAGGACGACGACCGGGTTCTTGCCGCCCATTTCGCACTGGACGCGCTTGCCCTTGGCCACGGCCTGGTCGCGAACGCGCGTGCCGGTCGGAACCGAGCCGGTGAAGGAGATGGCGTCACAGCCGTCGATCATCAGCGGGCCGGCGACCGAGCCGCGGGCAAAGACAACGTTCAGCACGCCCTTGGGCAGGCCGGCACGGTTCAGGATGTCGGCCAGCTCCCAGGCGCAGCCAGGCGTCAGTTCTGCGGGCTTGCAGACGACGGTGTTACCAAAGGCGATAGCCGGGGCCATCTTCCAGGCCGGGATGGCGATCGGGAAGTTCCACGGGCAGATCAGACCGATGACGCCGACCGGCTCACGGGTGATCTCGACCTTGACGCCCGGACGGACGCTGTCCAGCACTTCGCCGTGGGCGCGCAGGGCTTCACCGGCGAAATACTTGAAGATGTGACCGGCGCGGGTGACTTCGCCGATACCTTCCGGTAGGGTCTTGCCTTCTTCGCGCGACAAAAGCGCGCCGAGCTCGGCCTTGCGGGCCAGAATTTCGGTGCCGGCGTTGTCGAGCACGTCAAAACGCTGCTGCGGCGTCGAGAACTGCCAGGTCTCGAACGCGGCCTTGGCGGCGGCGATGGCGGCCTTGACCTCGGCTTCGCCGGCGGTCGAATAGGTACCGATAACGTCGTTGGTGTCGGAGGGGTTGATGTCGTTGAAGGTCTTGTCCGTTGTGACCCATTCGCCGTTGATCAGGTTGCCTTTAAGCGCCATTTGGCCTCTCCTAGCTATTATATGATGGCATGATGTGTGGCTCTATAGGCCACTATGTTAGCGCTCACAAGAGTCATGTAGGCGCGTTGTTGGCGCTTATATAGTCAGACAATTGCCCTTTGTAACCCCTGTTAACGTACTTACTTGTGAAACCTTGGGTAACGCCTTTTGAGGTGCATTATCCTCACGCCCTGTTTAAAGCCGGAAATCAAATAGTTACCGATCAAAGGCGCTTAATCATGGCTATCCCGTTTATCGATCTCGGCATTCAGCGTCAACGCATCGGAGCTGCGATCGAAGCCTCCGTCCTCAAGGTCATCAACCACGGCGCCTATATCATGGGCCCTGAGGTTAAAACCTTCGAAGCCGACATGAACGTGTTCGCCCAATCGAAGCACTGCCTGTCGTGCGCCAACGGCACTGACGCCATCGAATTGATCCTGCTAGGTCTGGGTGTCGGCAAGGGCGATGCTGTTTTCGTCCCGGCCTTTACCTTTGTCGCCACGGCCGAGGTCGTCCCGATGACGGGCGCTGAGCCCGTCTTTGTCGATATCGAGCCCGATACCTATAATATCGACGTCGCCAAGCTCGATGCCGCCATTGCAGCCGTGGCCAAGGAAGGCCGGCTGAAGCCCGCCGCTATTATCGCCGTCGATCTGTTCGGCCAGCCCGCCGACTATCCCGCCCTGTCAGCTATCGCGAAGAAGCACGGCTTGCCGCTGATCTCGGACGCAGCCCAGGGCTTCGGCGGCACGATCGATGGCAAACAGTCGCTGGAATGGTGCATTGCAACCGCGACCAGCTTCTATCCCGCCAAGCCCCTTGGCTGCTATGGCGACGGCGGCGCGGTCGTCACCAATGACGACGCCCTGATGGAGCGCATGGTGTCGTTCCGCGTCCACGGCGGCGCGACGGCGACCGACATGGCTGAACACAAATTCGACCACGAGGCGAAGTACCTCAATGTCCGCGTCGGCATGAATTCGCGCCTCGACACCATCCAGGCGGCGGTGCTGATCGAAAAGCTGCGTATCTTCGGCGAAGAAATCACGCTGCGTCAAAAGGTTGCCGCGCGCTACAACGCGCTTCTGGCGGGCCGGGTGACCAGTGTTCCAGTCGTCAGGGACGGCTTTGTCTCGACCTGGGCGCAGTACACGATCGAGCACGAAAATCGCGATGCGCTTCAGGTCCATCTGCGCAATGCCGGCGTACCAACAGCGGTCTATTACCCGATCCCACTGCATCAGCAGCCGGGCTATGCCGCGTTCACGGCGGGCCCGCGCGACCTGGGCGTGTCGGAAGCGAAAGCAAAAGCCGTCATCAGCCTGCCGTTCAGCCCATATCTCGACGAGGCGACGCAGGACCAGATTATTGCGGCTGTAACCGCATTCGGTGGGTAATCTTGCCCCAATAGTCGGCGGGGTGCGCAATTTTTGACCTTCGGGGCAACTATTTTTGCCGCCAATTGAGAAAATTTCTCAAAAATTGTCGGGCGGTGGGAAAAATTTCACTTTGACTCCGCCGAGAGTCTTGCTATGGACTGAAAAAATAACGTCACATTTCGCACCTGCACACTGACTGAGACTTCGGTGTGCTTGATGCTGTGGCTTTAGAGCATGCTTCGAAAAAGTGGACACCGGTTTTTCGGACCAAGCATGCGACCACTAAAAATATGCGGCTAGGGATATCGGCGACAGATGACAGTAGCTTCGGCAGTAGCTTCGGTAAGCGCGCAGGCGGCGGTGGCACCGGCCGCGACGGCCACGACTGTGCCGCAACTGCTGGCGCACCAAAAGGTCCTGGAGCTGAGCGCCGGTGACGCCGGCTGGATGATCGTTGCCACCTGTCTGGTCCTGTTCATGACCCTGCCGGGCCTGGCCCTGTTCTACGGCGGCATGGTCCGCAAAAAGAACCTGCTGTCGACCCTGGCGCAGTCGGTCGCTGTGACCGCCGTCGTTACCATCCTGTGGATACTGGTCGGCTATTCGCTGGCCTTTGGTGTCGCGCCAGGCAGCGCCAACCAGTTTATCGGCAGTCTCGACGCCGTCCTGCTCAAGGGCGTGACGACCTCGACGGCCTATTCGGCCGCGCCCCATCTGCCGGAATTCCTGTGGATCGCGTATCAGATGACGTTCGCCATCATCACGCCCGCCCTGATCGCCGGCTCGATCGCCGAACGCATGAAGTTTTCGGCCTTTGTGCTGTTTACCGCCCTGTGGTCACTGCTGGTCTATGCGCCGGTCTGTCACTGGGTGTGGGGCGGTGGCTTCCTGGGCGCCATGGGCGTCCTCGACTTCGCCGGCGGTGCCGTCGTTCACGTCAATTCGGGTGTTGCAGGCCTGGTCTGCGCCCTGGTTCTCAAGCCGCGCCGCGGTTTCGGCCGCGACAACATGGCGCCGCATAATCTGGGCTACACCATGATCGGCGCTTCGATGCTGCTGGTCGGCTGGATCGGCTTCAACGCCGGCTCGGAATGGGCGGCGGATGGTCTGGCCTCGGTTGCCATGCTGAACACCATCGTAGCCTCTATGACTGGCATTATCGGCTGGATCGTGCCGGAGTGGATCGAGCGCAAGCAGCCGACCCTGCTTGGCATGCTGTCGGGCCTGGTCGCCGGCCTGGTCGCCATTACCCCGGCCGCCGGCTTTGTCGGCCCGGGCGGCGCCATGCTGATCGGCCTGATCACCGGCCCGATCTGCTACGTCGCCTCGACCTACATCAAGAACATGTTCAAGTACGACGACAGCCTCGACGCTTTCGGCGTGCACGGCGTGGGCGGTTTCACCGGCGCCCTGCTGACGGCTGTCTTCGTCGACAAGACAATCAATACATCCGACGCTGCCGCCAACGCCACAATCTTCAAACAGTTCATTGGACTGGTGGTGGTGATCGGCTGGAGCGCGGTTCTCACCTTCCTCATTCTCATGGTCTGCAAATACACAACAGGCCTGCGCGTGACAGAGGAAGAGGAAATCGAAGGCCTCGACATGTCGCAACACGGGGAGACCCTGCACTAGAAAAGCAGGGTTCAAAGGCCGGAAAAATGGCTCCCCCTCGATGCGACGAAAGTCCGCCGAGGGGGTTTGCATGTCATGAACCCGAATTTTGACCTCACATTTGGCAAGGTCTTTACCATCAAAGTCTGACTCACCGGGTCATTCCGTGGTAAAAGCCTCACCTGCCAGACAATAGAATTGGTATCTTTTGATATCGGAACGGCATTTTTGCCAACAGACCGGAAAAACCGGCAGGGCACGAAGGCAAGACTACGGAATTCACTTTCCCAGGCGTGGCTTTTCCGCTTTTGGAACGCGCGTGGATAGCGCCGGGACTTCACCCGGAAGTAAAGTAAGAAGGCAGTTGGCCATGACCGGCGAAACGAACCGCTTTGTGATCGAGAAGAAGAAGACGCCGCAGAAGACGGATGCGAAGACACGCATCACGAATTTCAACGAGATCTATGCCGACTTCAAGACAACAGAAGCCTCGCACCAGTCGTCGCGCTGCGCCCAGTGTGGCGTGCCCTTCTGTCAGCACGGCTGCCCGTTGCAGAACAACATCCCTGACTGGCTGCGCCTGACGGCGGAAGGCCGGATCGAAGAGGCCTACCTGATCTCGTCGGCGACTTCGACCCTGCCGGAAATCTGCGGCCGCATCTGCCCGCAGGACCGCCTGTGCGAAGGCTCATGCGTTCTGGAACAGTCGGGCTGGGAAAACGTCACCATCGGCAGCGTCGAGCGCTATATCAACGACATGGCCTTCGAGAACGGCTGGATAGAGCCTATTCAGCCGGATGTCGAACGCAGCCAGTCGATCGGCATCATAGGTTCGGGCCCCGCCGGCATCGCCGCCGCCGACCGCCTGCGTACGCTCGGCTATAAGGTCACCATCTACGATCGCTACGACCGCGCCGGCGGCTTGCTGACCTACGGCATTCCGTCGTTCAAGCTGGAAAAGCACGTTGTCGCCCGCCGCACCGACCGCCTGGCGGAGTCTGGCGTCGAATTCGTCATGAACTGCGACATCGGCAATGATGTCACCTTCGAAGAGCTGCGCGCCAAGCACGACGCCATCCTGGTCGCTACCGGCGTCTACAAGGCGCGCTCGCTTAGCGTGCCGGGCTGTGGGTCGCGTGGCGTCGTCCAGGCACTCGACTACCTGATCACCGCCAATAAGGTCGGCTTCGGCGACGAGATCGCCGACTTCACCTCCGGCCGTCTCAACGCCAAGGGCAAGACCGTCGTCGTCATCGGCGGCGGCGACACCGCCATGGACTGCGTGCGCACAGCGACGCGCCAGGGCGCCAAGGCCGTCTCCTGCGTCTATCGCCGCGACCGCGCCAACATGCCGGGCTCTGACCGCGAAGTCTCGAACGCCGAAGAAGAAGGTGTCCGTTTCGAATGGCTGTCGGCCCCCAAGGCCGTGCTCGGCGATGCCGATAAGGTTGAAGGCCTGAAGGTTCAGCGCATGCGCCTGACGACGCCAGACGCGCAGGGCCGCCAGGGCATCGAAGACATCCACGGCGCCGAAAACGACCTGCCGGCCGACCTGATCATCGAGGCGCTCGGCTTCGAGCCGGAAAACCTGCCGGTCATGTTCAATGAGCCAGGCCTGGAAGTGACCCGCTGGGGCACGCTCCGCGTCATGACGGGCGAGTTCCAGACCATGGTGCCGGGCGTGTTCGCCGCCGGCGACATTGTCCGCGGCGCTTCGCTCGTCGTCTGGGCCGTTCGTGAAGGCCAGGACGCCGCTGCCGACATCCACCACTATCTGAAGACCCAGTTGCTTGCTGCCGCCAACGACGGCGATGCCCAGCTCGCGGGAGTTGCCGAATAATGACCCAAGTCACTGAAAAGTTCGATTCCTATAAGCACTATCTCTCGCAGCGTCAGGCCCTGATCGACGGCAATGCCTACGATCCGGCCATGGAACGCGATGCCTGCGGCGTCGGCGTGGTCTGTTCGATCGACGGCACGCCGCGTCGTGACGTCGTCGAGCTGGCCGTCAAGGCGCTCAAGGCCCTGTTCCACCGCGGGGCTGTCGACGCCGACGGCAAGTCGGGTGACGGCGCCGGCATCATGATCAATGTGCCACAGGACTTCTTCCGCGAGCAGGTCCGCAATATCGGTCACAACCCGCGCCCGGGTCCCGTCCTGGTCGGCCAGGTCTTCCTTCCGCGTTCGGATATCGGTGCCCAGGAATCCGCGCGCACGATCGTCGAATCGGAAATCCTGCGTTCGGGCTTCTACCTCTATGGTTGGCGCCAGCCGCCGGTCGACGTGTCGCAACTGGGCCAGCGCGCCTCGGCGACGCGCCCGGAAATCGAACAGATCATGATGGCGGCGCCGGAAGGCCTGTCGGGCGAAGCGCTGGAACGCGCCATGTTCCTGTGCCGCCGCCGCATCGAAAAGCGCGTCGATGAAGCCAATCTCGACTGCTACATCTGTTCGTTCTCGGCCAAGACCCTGATCTACAAGGGCATGTTCCGCGCAGAACTGGTCGACGACTTCTATCTCGACCTGAAGGACCCGCGCATCGTCTCCAGCGTCGCGATCTTCCACCAGCGTTTCTCGACCAACACCTTCCCCGAATGGCGTCTGGCACAGCCCTTCCGCATGCTGGCGCACAACGGTGAAATCAACACGCTGCGCGGCAATGTCAACTGGATGAAGTCGCACGAAATCCGCATGGCGGCCGCGACGTTCGGCGACAATGACCGCGATGTGAAGCCGGTCATCCAGCCACGCGGTTCGGACTCCGCCGGCCTCGACAACGTCTATGAACTGCTGGTTCGCGCCGGTCGTTCGGCGCCGATGGCCAAGGCCCTGCTGATCCCGGAAGCCGTCGCCCAGAACACGACAGTGTCCGACGCCCATAAGGCGCTCTACGCCTACTGCAATGCCGTTATGGAGCCGTGGGACGGTCCGGCCGCCATTTGCGCGACCGACGGCCGCTGGGTCGTGGCCGGCAAGGACCGCAACGGCCTGCGCCCGCTGCGCGTCGCCGAAACCAATGACGGCCTGCTGATCGTCGGCTCTGAAGCCGGCATGACCGGCGTCTCGGAAGACCGCATCGCGCGTCGCATCCACATCGCGCCGGGCCGCATGATCGCGGTCGACCTCGAGGAAGGCCGCCTCTACCAGGAAAACGAAGTCATAGATGCCCTGTCGTCGAAGAACGATTACAAGGCTTGGCTGGAAAACATCATCGAGCTGGAACCGCTGATCGCACCGGGTCCTGAGCCGCGCGTCCTGCACGGCGAAGAGCTGGCGCGCCGCCAGATCGCCGCCGGCTTCACGCTCGAAGACCTCGACACCGTGCTCGATGCCATGGTCAAGGACGGCAAGGAAGCCATCGGCTCGATGGGCGACGACACGCCTCTGGCCGTGCTGTCGGAGCAGTGGCGCCCGCTGGCGCATTACTTCCGCCAGAACTTCGCCCAGGTCACCAACCCGCCGATCGACCCGTTGCGCGAAGCCTCGGGCATGAGCCTGCGCACGCGCTTCAAGAACCTCGGCAACATCCTGGCCGAAGACGAAGCGCAGACCAATGTCTTCGTGCTCGAATCGCCCTTCCTGACGACGCTAATGTACGAGCGGATGATCCGCTTCGACAGCGCCGGCAAAGTCGCGACTTTGGATGCCACCTTCGCCATTCCGCAAGACGGCGACGTCGCCGGCAACGGCCTGCGCGATGCGCTGGAACGCCTGCGTGACGAAGCCGTCGCCGCCGCCGAAGACGGTTCATCGATGATCGTCCTGACCGACGAACAGCTGGGCACCGACAAGATCGGCGTGCCAATGATCCTGGCCGCCGCCGCGGTCCATTCGCGCCTGGTCGCGAAGGGCCTGCGTTCGTTCGTCTCGATCGTCGTGCGTTCCTCCGAAGCCATGGACCCGCACGCCTTTGCGGTGCTGGTCGGCGTCGGCGCCACGGCCATCAACCCGTACCTGTCGCTGGAACTGCTGCAGGAACGCCTGGCCCAGGGCCGCTATCCAGGCCTGGACGAGCACAAGGCCTTCCTGAACTACAAGAAGGCCATCGAAGCCGGTCTGATGAAGATCCTGGCCAAGAAGGGCATTTCGGTCATCTCGTCCTACCGCGGCGGCTATGAATTCGAAGCGCTGGGCCTGTCGCGCGCCCTGGTCGCCGAATACTTTCCGGGCGTCACCTCGCGCATTTCCGGCATTGGTCTGTCGGGAATAGAGCAGAAGCTGTCGGAACTGCACGCTAAGGCGTTTGCGTCTAAGCGTCCGGTCCCGCACATCGGCGGTTTCTACAAGCTGCGTGCTGCCGGCGAGACCCACTATTATCAGCCCAAACTGATCCACCTGCTGCAGGACGCGACGACGCGCGACGACTACGACACCTTCAAGACCTATTCGGGTCTGGTCGCCAAGATGTCGAAGACCGCGCCGACCTCGCCGCGCGACCTGCTGGCGATCCAGCCCAAGCAACCGGGCATCGCCATCGAGGAAGTCGAAAGCGTCAACGAGATCCGCAAGCGTTTCGTCACGCCGGGCATGTCGCTGGGCGCGCTCAGCCCCGAAGCCCACGAGACGCTGAACATCGCCATGAACCGCATCGGCGCCCGTTCGGTGTCGGGCGAGGGCGGCGAGGACCCCGAACGCTATCAGCGCCGTCCGAACGGTGACAACCCGAACTCGGCCATCAAGCAGATCGCTTCGGGCCGCTTTGGCGTCACCGCGGAATACCTGAACCAGTGCCAGGAAATCGAGATCAAGGTCGCACAGGGCGCCAAGCCCGGCGAAGGCGGTCAGCTTCCGGGCTTCAAGGTCACGGAATTCATCGCCCGCATGCGTCACTCGACGCCGGGCGTCGGCCTGATCAGCCCGCCGCCGCACCACGACATCTACTCGATCGAAGACCTGGCGCAGCTCATCTACGACCTGAAGCAGATCAACCCGACCGCCCGCGTCACCGTCAAGCTGGTGTCGCAGTCGGGCATCGGCGCGGTTGCCGCAGGTGTTGCCAAGGCCAAGGCCGATGCCATCCTGGTGTCGGGTCAGGTCGGCGGTACCGGCGCGTCTCCGCTGTCGTCGATCAAGTTCGCCGGCTTGCCGTTCGAACTGGGCCTGTCGGAAGCCCACCAGGTGCTGACGCTCAACAACCTGCGCGGCCAGATCCGTCTGCGCGCGGACGGCGGTATGCGTACCGGCCGCGACATCGTCGTGGCGGCCCTGCTGGGTGCCGAAGAGTTCGGCATCGGCACGGCCTCGCTGGTCGCCATCGGCTGTCTGATGGTTCGCCAGTGCCAGTCGAACACCTGCCCGGTCGGGGTATGCGTCCAGGACGAGCGCCTGCGCGCCAAGTTCACCGGCACGCCGGAAAAGGTCATCAATCTCTTCACCTTCATCGCCACCGAAGTGCGTGAAATCCTGGCTTCGCTGGGCCTGCGCACGCTTCAGGAAGCGGTCGGCCGCACCGATCTGCTGCAGCAGATTTCGCGCGGTGGCATCCACCTCGACGATCTCGACCTCAACCCGCTGCTGGTCAAGGTCGAGATGGACGAGAACGCCATTATCACCCCGCCGACCGAACGCAATGCCGTGGCCGACACGTTGGACGCCAAGATCGTCCAGGATGCGGCCTACGTGCTTCAGCGCAAGGAAAAGATGACCCTGACCTATGATGTCCGCAACACCATGCGCGCCATCGGTACGCGGACGTCGTCGCATCTGGTGCGTCAGTTCGGCAGCACGCTGGACGAAGGTCACCTGACGCTGGAACTGCGCGGTTCGGCCGGCCAGTCGCTGGGCGCATTTGCCGTCAAGGGCCTGACGATCAACCTGATCGGCGAAGCCAACGACTATGTCGGCAAGGGCCTGTCGGGTGCCACCATCATCGTCCGTCCGAAGGTCTGGCACGAAGGCCAGGCTTTGGCCGGCAACACTATCCTGTACGGTGCGACCTCGGGCAAGCTGTTCGTTGCCGGGTCAGTCGGTGAGCGTTTCGGCGTCCGTAACTCGGGCGCCACGACCGTCATCGAAGGCGTCGGCGCCCACGGTTGTGAGTACATGACCGGCGGCAAGGTGGTCATCCTGGGTAAGGTCGGCCAGAACTTCGGCGCCGGCATGACCGGCGGTATCGCCTATGTCTATGATCCGGATGCGTGCCTGGCTTCGTGCGTCAACGGCGAGGGCATCACGCTTCGTCCAGTGCTTGATGGCAACGTCGCCGGCCTGAAGGCGCTGATCGGCGAGCACTATGAGAAGACCCTGTCGCCCAAGGCCAAGACCCTGCTGGACGACTGGGACAACAGCCTGAAGGCCTTTGTTGAAATCATGCCAAACGAGATATTGGCGATCCAGCAAAAGCAGGCCAAGATCGCCTAGCCGCCCGCCTTGATGAGCTGCAAACCGCAGTCTTGCTGCGATACGATGCTCACGTACTCAAGTACGCTTCGCTTCGTGTCTCGCAAGCCCACGATTTTCGCCACATCATGACGAACAGCGTTAAGATTAAGCGGCTCTTCGGGGCCGCTTTTTACTATGGCCAAAAGCGTGATCGACACGTGACCGGAACCGTATTGCTATCGCGGTTACGCCGCGCCATGATCGCGGCGGAGGTGTGCGATGGGCCTGCCGCTCAGCCAGGATTTGATCTACGAAGCGATTCTCGATGACGAGGCGTTCGCCGAACTGCCGCAGGCCCTGGCCAGTGCCGCCGGCGGCCGGTCGGCGCTGCTGCAGTGGCGTCATGCCCACGGCGGCGCGGAGGTTCTGGCGCACAGCCGCTACTTCACTGACGACATTATGCAGGCCTATGCCGATCATTTTGCCGGTGATGATCTCTGGATGAATTCCGGACTGGCCTCAGGCATCCGCAATCAGGCTGTTTCCATGAACACGCTGGTGGCGGATGACGTCTTCGCCCGCAGCGTCATCTACAATGAACTTATCCGGCCCATGGATGACGACACTTTCCGTTGCATGGGCATTATCTTTGATTCGCCTTTTGGGATGGGTGCCCTGGGTATTCAGCGCGGCCGGCATCACGACGTGTTCGACACGGAGGCGGTGGCCCGCATCAACCAGTACAGTCCCGCGCTCAGGCGGATGATGGCGGTGCGTGGTGAGCTGATGTCGGCGCGAACCGACCGGCATGCCGCGCGCAGCAGCTTTGACAGCATGGAGCTGGCGATCCTGCAGGTTGACGAGGCCGGCAAGGTGCTGGACGGCAATGCCCAGGCCGACGAGTTGCTGCGCGGTCAAATGGGCCTGCGTCAGGTGCGGGGCCATTTGCGCGCCGGTGGCGGAGACGCCGAGGTCCTGAAGCGCGCCATTGCGCGGGCGACGGATTCCACCACTCCGGAGGCATCCCTGCTGTCGGTCGGCGAAGCCCCGCTGAGTGTCACCGTGTCGCCCCTGATGGTGCCGGGGGCAAAGCGGCGGGCCCTGGTCATGGTCAAACGGCCGTTCGGGCGTCAGCGCGACCTCGACCGGCACCTGATGCAGTTGTTCGGCCTGTCGCAGGCCGAGGCGCAAATCAGTATCAGCTTGGCGGAAGGGTTGAGCCCGGCAGACATAGCGGAGCAGCGTCAGGTGGCCGAAGGTACCGTGCGGGTGCAGGTCAAGACGATCATGGCCAAGCTGGGGTGCCGGCGGCAGACGCAAATTGCCGCCGCGGTTCTGTCATTGCCGCCATTGCGGCTGTCCTAGAGCCACGGGCCTCGCGATAAGCAAAAAAGGCGGCCCCGGGAGAGACCGCCTTTTTCTTTCTTCCCGCCGCGTTGAAAACGCGCGGTCGGAACCAGGAAGCTCAATCCGTAAACGGTTGCATGAGGGCCGTCATATCCCAAATGGGATAGGTGGCGTACTTTTTCACTCCAGCCGAACCTTCCGTGCCCGATAATTCAGTGTCACGCGGTAGTCCTTGAGAAACATCGCGCCCAAGGCGGCCTGGGATTTCAATGGAGAAGTACCGAACGCCCCGTAGACAGTCGAAGGATTATACCGCCGGATAGATCCGACAGTGACGTCGGGTGCTTTACCGACCTTCACGGTTTGGGCACCGGCATAGCCGTAGCTGGTGCGCGGTTTAGCGGCTTCGGCATAGGCCTGCAGGCCGGCTGCTCGGATGCCGGCGGGCGTAACCAGCAGTTCATACATGCCGCCGCTGTCGATCAGAGCGGTCATGCGCCGGCCGGCGATTGTCACCGGCACGGTCGGGATGTTGAAGTCCTCACCCATGGCCAGGTCGCAGCCGCAGGGTTCGAGGCGCGTGGTGAACCAGACGCGGTCTTGCGGATAGTCGATGACCACGATCCTGCCTGCCAGGAAGCTGTGGCCCAGCACACCGGCCAACGGCCTGCCGTCCGGCCCGGTCATCCCATCCAGCCGGCTGGCGGCGAAGTCGATGCGGCGCGTAGCTTCGCCCGCGGTGACTTCCGCCTTTGTATTGAAGAACTCGACCGGCTTGTGGCCGATACCCGTGCCCCAGCCTGCCGCCTTGTCGAGCCTGAGGCCCAGGTTGCGGGCATAGTCGAGGCTTATGGCTGATGGCGAGGTGCCGTTGTCGAGGTTCATCCATACTGGTTCGGCGCCGTTGATCGAGATCCTGAGATAGACCAGGCCGTCATGAAAGGCGGCGGGCAGTTCCACCTCGGCGGCCTTGGCAGGACTTATCAGAAAAAGGGAAAGGAGGAGGGCGGCAAGGGCGTGTTTCATGCCGAGAGGCTAAGCGGCCGGGATGCAAGGGAACAATAGGGAGGTTACATCGGCAGTGCAGTCCAGTGATCGCATCCTTATCGCACGACGTACATGGTCAGGATCATCATAACTGGAGTGATTTCCGATGAAGCCGCGCGATTTTGCCATTCCTGTCGCCCTGTTGTCCATTGCCGCAGTGGCGGTTGGGGCCAACATCGCCACCGCCATGCCGGTTGGCAATACGTCCGTCCCACAGCCTGCCAAGCCGGTCGAGCTTAAGTCGTATCTCGGCAAGTGGTACGAACTGGGCCGCTACGAAAACCGCTTCGAGAAGGGCTGCGACGGCGTCACCGCCGAATACAGCCTGGCCGACGACGGACAGGTCACTATCCTCAACACCTGCGGCCAGCGCAATGGCAGGCCGGGTAAATCATCCGAGGGCAAGGCCAGGATCGTGCCCGACAGCAATAACGCCAAGCTGAAGGTGTCCTTCTTCGGCCCCTTCTATTTGGGCGACTACTGGGTGCTGGATCACGCCGACGACTATACGTGGTCGATTGTCGGCGAGCCGTCGGGCAAGTATCTGTGGATTTTGAGCCGCAACGCCCATCCGTCGCAAGGCTTCCGCGATGAGTTGGTCAAGCGGGTTGCGGAACTTGGCTACGACACCAAGCTGATCCGCGAGACGAAACACTGACAGAATTCTGACGGCATCCCCTTCCGTCAGCCTCGCTTATGCTCGCTGCCGCCTTCCCCGGTTGCGCGGGTTTGGCGACAGCGAAAGTATAGCTTTCGCAAGCCATGGGCATTTGCGGAGCAAATGACGAAAGGGGATTTTTTAAATCCCGTCGCCGCCATAGATCGGGTTGTGGATGCCGCATTCGACCTTTTCGGTCCCGGCCCAGCGGCCAGCGCGGGCGTCCTGGCCCTTTTCCACCGGCTTGGTGCAGGTGAAGCAGCCGATCGACGGAAAGCCCTGGTCGACCAGCGGGTGGGCCGGCAGGTCGTGCGCAGCGAAATAGGCGTCGAGATCGGCCTGGCCCCACTTGGCCAGCGGATTGACCTTGAAGTGACGGCCATCCCATTCGACGATGGGCAGGTTTGTGCGCGTCTTCGACTGGTGACGCTTGCGGCCGGAAATCCAGGCGCCGTAGCTCTCCATGACCTTGTTCAGCGGCCGGACCTTGCGCAGCTCGCAGCACTGGTCGGGATGGGTCCGCCACAGCGTGTTTTTGCCATCTTCCTCGACGGCTTCTTTTTCATCCGCCTTGAGGTTGATGATGTTGGTCAGGCCCAGGCGCCCAGCCAGTTCATCGCGGTATTGCAGGGTCTGGAAAAAGTGCCGGTCGGTGTCGAGGAACAGCACCGGCAGGTTGGAATCGATCTCCGACACCATGTGCAGAAGCACGGCCGAGTCGGCGCCGAACGACGACGACAGGGTGATGTCGCCGAAGAACTGGTTACGGATGGCGTCGCGCAGGATCTCCTGCGGCGTCATGTCTTCATAGCGTGCGCTCAGTTCAGCGGCGCGCTGGCCGTTTTCCGACCTTTGCAGGTCGCGGGCAATGTCGATCAGGACCGTCATGGTCTTGCGTCCTTTAAGCGCGTTTCATGCGCCTTGATTAAACCCCGGCGTGGCGCAGAGCCCAGGCCGGACGGGCGGAATCGGCCGCCCCCTGATAGGTCGTTGAAAAGCGTTTGGCCGCCGACGTAATGGCCTCGGCCGGGTCCTTGTCCTTGACCAGGAATTCGTCGAAACCACATCGCAGCATGTAGAAGAGCTGGTCGCGCAGCACGTCGCCGACAGCGCGCAGAACCTGGGTATAGCCCAGGTCTTCGCGCAGGATGCGGGCGGTCGAATAACCACGGCCGTCGCGGAAGCCCGGGAAGGCGACCTCGATCAGGGTCAGCTTCTCAATGAAAGGCTCCAGCAGGCGGACGTCGTCGCCCGGATTTATGCGGACGCCATAGTGTCCGTTCAGTCCGTCGAGTTCACGCAATGCACGGTCGAAGCCGAGCACGACGGGGCCGTCGACACCATGGGTTTCGTCGTCGGCCAGCAGGCGCCAGCCATTGGGGATGACGTCGCCGGCGTTGGTGACCAGCTGCGGATCGTAGGTCGAATTAGCCTTAGGCGTGCTCATGAAGGGCCCCTGCGAAGGCGTCGCGGCCAACGCGTTCCAAAGTGTCAATAAAGCGCTCGGTTTCGTTCAAACGCAGGTCAAGGTACAGGCGCACGACGCGCTCGATGGCGGCGGGCACGGCTTCGGCAGGCATGCCCTTGCCGGTGATCTGACCCAAAGCCGCCTTCTCATCGGCGCGGCCGCCCAGCAGGATCTGGTAGAATTCGATGCCCTGCTTGTCGACACCCAGAATGCCGATATGACCGACATGGTGGTGGCCACAGGCGTTGATGCAACCCGAAATCTTGATCTGCAGATCGCCGATCTGGTCGGTCAGCCTGGCATCTTCGAAACGCTGCGAAATGTCCTGGGCCAGCGGGATCGAACGCGCATTGGCCAGCGAGCAGTAGTCGAGGCCGGGGCAGGCGATCATGTCGGTGATCTTGCCGACATTGGCGGTGCCAAGACCGGCGGCGTCGAGCTTTTCATAGAGCGCGTAGAGGTCGTTCTTCGCGACGTGCGGCAGGATGATGTTCTGCTCGTGGCTGACGCGCAGTTCGGCGTAACCATAGGCATCTGCGACATCGGCCATGACGTCCATCTGGGCCGACGAGGCATCGCCTGGCGGCAGGGCCACCGGCTTCAGCGAGATCGTCACCGAGACGTGGTTGTCGCGCTTGTGCGGGTTGGTGTTGTTCTTCACCCAGCGGGCAAAGCCGGCATCGGCCGTCTTGGCGCGCTCAAAGGCCGCGCTGTCGAAGCCGTCGACAAAGGCCGGATCGGGGAAGAAGCTCTGGATGCGGCTGATCTCGGCAGCCGGAGCATCGACTTTTGCCTTGTCGAGACGCGCCCATTCCTCTTCGACCTGACGGCCGTACTCTGCGGCGCCGAGCGCAGAGACGAGGATCTTGATCCGCGCCTTGTAGATATTGTCGCGACGGCCATAGCGGTTGTAGACGCGCAGGCAGGCTTCGAGATAGCTCAGCAGTTGTTCCGGGGCCAAACCGCTCTTGATCAGTGGCGCGACGTAGGGCGTGCGGCCCATGCCACCGCCGACATAGACGTCGAAGCCCGACGGCTTCAGGTGCAGGCCGATATCATGGACGCGGATGGCGGCGCGGTCCTTGGTGGCGCCAGTGATGGCGATCTTGAACTTGCGCGGCAGGAAGGTGAATTCCGGGTGGTTGGACGACCACTGGCGGATGACTTCGGCCCACGGGCGCGGGTCGGCGATTTCGTCGCGGGCAGCGCCGGCGAACTGATCGGTCGTGGTGTTGCGGATGCAGTTGCCCGAGGTCTGCAGGGCGTGCATCTCGACCTCGGCCAGTTCTTCCAGGATCTTCGGCGCGTCGGGCAGTTTGATCCAGTTGAACTGCAGGTTCTGGCGCGTGGTGAAGTGGCCGAAATCGCGGTCATAGGTGCGCGCGATATGGGCGAACTTGCGCATCTGCTTCGACGACAGCACGCCGTAGGGCACGGCGATACGCAGCATGTAGGCGTGCAGTTGCAGGTACAGGCCGTTCATCAGGCGCAGCGGCTTGAACTGGTCTTCGGTGATTTCACCGGCCAGACGGCGGGCGACCTGGCCGGCGAATTCCGCGTTACGCTCACGGACGAAGGCGTGGTCGAAAGCGTCGTACTGGTACATAGTTGGCGTGGTCATGCCTTAGTCCTCAAAGATGGCGGCGCGGCCATGTTCTTTAGCCACTGCATCGGTCGTCTGACCGATGGTCGGGCCGTTAGCGCGGACGAATTCGCGCACGTGTTCGCGTTGCACCGGATTGCCGGTATCGGTCAGCGGGATCAGATAGGGCGCGACGACTTCGGTCTCGCGCAGCTTCCATGCGATCAGCAGAGTGTCGGCGTCGTCATCAGACAGTTTTGCAGCCTGGGCGGCGTCCTCGACCCAGTCCGAGCCGGAATACCAGAGCGTCAGGCCGTCGGTCAGACGGTTGGCGGTGAGCAGTTTCATGGGTTTACCTGTTGGGCGGTCTCTATGAGGCCGGCGACTTCGGGAGCGTAGAGCGAGGCGACCTCGCCGATGATCAGCAGGGCCGGACCCTGGGGTGGAGTGGCCGCTATAACGGCTTCGAGCGTGTCGAGGTCGGCGAGGGTGCGGCGTTCATCGGCGCGCGTGCCGTTCTCGATGATCAGCACCGGCGTCTCGGGCATGCGGCCGTGGTGCATCAGCTTGCCGGCGATCTCGCTGGCGGTGGCAACGCCCATATAGATGACCAGAGTGTGGTGCGGGGCCGACAGGGCTGACCAGTCGAGCTGAAGCGGATTGCTGTGATCGCCGTCCTTGAGATGGCCGGTGACGAAGGTGACGCTCTGGGCATGGTCGCGGTGGGTCAGCGGCACGCCGGCCGAAGCCGCGCAGCCCAGCGCCGCGGTAATGCCCGGCGTAACATGGACGTCGATGCCCGCCTGGCGCAGGGCTTCGACCTCTTCACCGCCGCGGCCAAAGACGAAAGGATCGCCGCCTTTCAGGCGCACGACGCGCTTGCCGAGGCGGGCCTGTTCGACCAGAAGATCATGAATCTCCTCCTGCGGAACCGAGTGGTTCGAGCGTGCCTTGCCGACGTAGAAGCGTTCGGAATCGCGGCGGGCCAGGTCCATGATCTGGGCGCCGACCAGGCGGTCATATACGATGACATCGGCCTCGGAGAGCAGGCGCAGCGCCTTCAGTGTCAGCAGTTCCGGATCGCCGGGACCGGCGCCGACGAGGTGGACGACGCCTGCACGTTCGATCTTATATTGGGTGGCTTTGACAGCTTCGACGGCCTCGGCAATGCGGCCTTCGCGCGCCAGTTCGGCGGCGGGCGATTGCAGCACGTCTTCCCAGAAGCGGCGGCGGTCATCGACATTGCCGATGGCTTCGCGCAGCAGCGGACTGATGGCCAGGGCAAATTCGGCGATGTGCGTGTCGGACGGCGGCACGGCAGCTTCGATCTTGCGGCGGGTTTCGCGCGCCAAGACGGGCGCGGTGCCGCCGGTGGCAACGCCGATGCTCAACGGGCCGCGATCGATGATCGCCGGGAAATGGAAGTCGCTGAGATCAGGATAGTCGACGACGTTGAGTGGCGCGCGGGCGGTGCGCGCCAGCGCCGCGCCTTGTTCAGCCAGGGCGCGGTCCTCAAACGCGACGACGATCAGGGCGGCATCGCTCAGTTCGGCGGCCTCGGGCCAGCGAGTATGGACCGTGGCTTCAGCTTCGACCTGGGTAGGCTCGATGGGAGTGAAGACGCTCAGTTGCGCCGGCGTGCGGGCAAAAAGATTGAGCTTACGCGTCAGCCACGCGCCTTCGCCGATCAGGACGACCTGACGGTTTTCCAGTGGCCATGACAAGGGGAGGGCTAACATCGCTTATACTCGTACTTCGACAGTCCTGAATGTAAGGTTTCAGAACCGCGAAATAAAGCGATGGTTTGTGGTTGGAAGCTTTAGGGCGACTAACGCGATTTTGTCAGGCCGACCGCGCCGCGTTCCACGTGCCGAACGGCCGGATAGGCAGGGTGTCGGCGTCCGAGACGTGGCTGAACGAATGGGTCAGGCGCTGGCGATTGAAATGCGGGGCGTGAACGCCAGGTACATCGACCGTCAGGCCGTCGCGCGAAGCAAAAGCCAGGAGGCTGGAATGCGGCCGGCACAAGGCGCAACTGCAATCCGTGCCATCTATGAAGTCGGCATCGATTTCGAAGGCGATATTGTTGCCGTGGTAAAACTGTTCATGACGCATGATTCTGGCTCCTGCCCGGACTGTCTGAGGCTAGGAGGGCGGAAATAAGGAAACAATGCGCGCAAACCTTGGCGAACGCAGTTTTGTAGACCGGTGGTGTCGGCTAGTGTTTGGCGCCGTCCCATTTGCGAATCTTCAGGCCGTCGAGATCAAGGTCAGGCAAGCAGCGCAGGTTGATGGCGCGCGTGGCTGTGCCGTCGGGGCGACTTCCTTCTGAAAACGGCGCGACGCCGCAGGTGCCGCAAAAATGGTGCTGAAGCTTGTGCGAATTGAAGGTGTAGGTCTTGAGGTCCGATTCCGGCGTCTTCAACGTAAAGGCCGGAGCGCCAACAAAGGCCAGCAGGCTGCCGCGCCTCCGGCACAATGAACAGTTGCAGTCGATGGCGGTGTCAAAATCACCCTCGACCTCAAAGGCGATCTTGCCGCAATGGCAGCTTCCCTGATGCAACATGGCGCTTTCTTCCTTTTGTTCCGCCGAGACAAGCCGCCGCATGGGCGGGGTCTGATCGGCATGTTATGGTCCGGATATGACGTCAGAACACGCATTGGCCGCAAGGGAAAAGATCCGCCGTGACGCGGCCGCGATCGGCGTAGACGAAGCCTTTATTGACCGGCTGGTCGAAGAGTTCTACGCCCGGGTGCGTACGCACGAACGGCTGGGGCCGGTGTTCAATGGCGCGGTCGAGGACTGGCCGGATCATCTGGCGAAACTGAAATCGTTCTGGGCGTCGGTGGCGCTGCACTCCGGCGGCTATTCCGGCCGGCCGATGCAGGCACATATGCGCGTGTCATCGATCGAGCCGGCACATTTCGGCGAGTGGCTTTACTTGTTCGAGCAGACCCTGCGCGACATTGCGCCGAATGAGGCCGCCGTCGAATACTTCATGGTTCGCGCCCAGCGGATTGGCGAGAGCCTGAAGCTGGGCTTGTTCTTCAAGCCTTGAAGCCTTCTTTTTCGGCCTTTTTGCGGATGTGTTCGATCAGGTGGCGTGCCGGATGTGCGCCTGGACGGTTCAGGTGTACGAATTCCGTGTCATTTGTATTGCAATAAATGACCAGCCGGATCCCATCGTGGATCGTGTAGCGTTCCGCCATGTCCATCCATTCGGCACCCATGATTGCGGTTAATATATTGTACATCCAGGGCAGGACGTGCCGCGGATCCGTCTTTCCGGTCTTGAGAATTTCCGCGTATATTTTGGAATAGATTTTTTCGACCTTGGGAAATTCGGCGTCCGGGAATGTGATGCGATCAAGCGTGCAGTCGTTGAGAAAGGAAACGCCTATGTCTCCTTCCTGCCCAAGACAGAACTGGACATTGCGGAGCTTCGACGTGTTGAACGAGGCCATCATGTGCATTCTGGAAAAGTCGATATCCGTGAACTCACATTGGCTCACGCTCCATCGGCAGAGGATATCACCCTCAAAGCTGCAGTTTCTCATCTGGCAGGCGTGCATGCTCCAGCTCGCAAAGCTGGAAGCCTGAGTGAAGGTGAGGCCTTCGAAAATGCAGTTTCTGAACGCCAGATTATCGAAACTGAATCCGTGAAAATGGGCGTCCTTCAGGTGCAGGTTTTCTGCCTTCCCGCCATTTTGCCCAAGGTATTTTTCCAAGACGATCTGCAAGCCGTGTTCAGGCTTGGCGTCCTTGACCTCAGCGGAAAAAACGATGTTTCCACTGGTGTCGCGAAGATGATGCATCTGTGTCTCCCCCGAAATTTGCACCTTTATTGTATAAGAGAACTCGTAAATACCTACCGTTGACGCATAATGCCGGTGGCGGCGTGGATGGCGATCGCCATAGCCACCATTGTCGCCATTGCGTTGATTGGTGCGGTGTGGCCGTTTTGATCTAAAGTAACGAGGTGTGGGGTCCGCGACCCCACAAAACCTTTCAGAACAAAAAAAGGCCTGCCCCTCAATAGGGCAGGCCTTTTCTTTGTTTTTAAAGACTTGGGGCCTCAGGCCCCAAACCCGACAATTATTTTACGCCGAGCTTCTTCTGCAGGTCGCTCGACGACGTCGTGTACTGGAAACGCAGCTTGCGGTCCGGGTGGACGTAGCGGTGCGCCTGCTGCGCCATCAGGGCTGCTTCGTGGAAGCCCGACAGGATCAGCTTCAGCTTGCCGGGATAGTGGTTGATGTCACCGATGGCGAAGATGCCAGGCGTCGAAGTTTCGAACTTTTCCGTATCCACCGGGATCAGATTTTCGTGCAGGTTCAGGCCGAACTCCGCCACCGGACCCAGCTTCATCGTCAGGCCGAAGAAGGGCAAGAAGGCATCGGCCTCGAGATGCGATTCATTGCCGTCAGCGTCTTCGATCAGCACCGACTCGAGGAAGTGGCCGGTTTCGCCCTTCAAAGCCGTGGCCTGCGAGATAACCAGGTCCATCTTGCCGTCGGCAACCAGCTGGCGCATCTGGGCGACGCTATGCGGCGCGGCGCGGAAGTCGTCGCGGCGGTGGATCAGGGTAACGCGTTCGGCGATCGGCTGCAGGTTCAGCGTCCAGTCGAGCGCGGAGTCGCCGCCGCCCGAAATGACGATCTTCTTGCCGCGGAAGGTTTCCATCTTGCGCACGGCATAGTGGACGCCCTTGCCCGGCCCGATGTTTTCAAAGCCTTCGATGCCTGGGATCGGGGGCTTTTTCGGCTGGAAGGAACCGCCGCCGGCAGCGATGATGATCGCCTTGGCGCGCACGACCGTCTTCTGGTCGGTGGTGACTTCCCACAGGCCGGCGTCGTCTTCGCCCTCTTCGATCTTGCGCACGGCCACGGCCATTTCGCCGAGGTGATACTTGGCGCCGAAGGGATGAATCTGCTCCAGCAGGCGCTTGGTCAGGTCGTCGCCTGAGATGATCGGCCAGGCCGGAATGTCGTAGATGGGCTTTTCCGGATACAGCTCGGCGCACTGGCCGCCGACCTTGTCGAGAATGTCGATCAGGTGGGCCTTGATGTCGAGCAGGCCCAGTTCAAAGACGCTGAACAGGCCGACCGGTCCGGCGCCGATGACGACGACGTCCGTTGTCCAGGTCTGACCCGCTTCCAGCGCGTCGACTTGGTGCAGGGGGTTTACGTCGGTCATTATTTGTCTCCAGAAGCAGATAGATAGTTTTGTTAAACTGAAAAGCGCTATATTAGGGCGCTGAATTTAGCAGGGGTAGAGGCATGTCCAGGGATAGACTGCCGCCGCTGTCGGCGCTTCGCGTGTTCGAAGCGGCGGCGCGGCACGAAAGTTTCAAGCAGGCGGCCGAAGAGCTGTTCGTCACGCCGGGTGCGGTGTCGCAGCAGATCCGCCTTCTGGAAGAACATGTCGGTGTCGAACTGTTCGTCCGCGACGGCCGCCGCGTGGTCCTGAGCGATGCGGGCAAGGCGTCTGCCCTGATCCTGAAAGAAGCCTTCGAGAAGATGTTCGAGGCGACGCGCCTTATGAAGGCCGGCATCAGCAAGGGTCGTGTCACGGTCTCCGCTGCGCCCAGCTTCGCCGCCAAGTGGCTGATGCCGCGTCTCTACGAGTTTAGCGCCGCTAACGAAGACATCGACGTCTGGGTGAGCGCCGACATGCAACCCGTCGATTTCGCTGTCTCCGACATCGACCTGGCCGTGCGCTACGGCAATGGCCACTACAACGGGCTGCACGTCGAGCATCTGCTGGCCGAAGCCGTTGTGCCGGTGTGCTCGCCGCTTTTGTTCGAAGCCGCGCCGATGAAGAAGCCCGCCGACCTGGGCCACCATGTCCTGCTGCACGATGTCGGTTTCGAAGCCGACCCCAGCTGCCCGGACTGGGCCATGTGGCTGAAGGCGCATGGCGTCGAAGGCGTCGATGCGTCGCGCGGTCCGCGTTTCAACCAGTCGTCCATGGTGATCGAGGCCGCGGTTGCTGGTCGTGGCGTGGCCCTGGCCAAGCGCACGATTGCCGAGGCCGATCTCCAGGCCGGGCGATTGAAGGTGTTGTTCGACGAGGCCGATGCGCCCTTGAACTTTGGCTATTACCTGGTGTGGCCGCAGACGCGCGAACCCAGCCCGGCGCAGTTGCGCTTCATGGACTGGCTGCGCAGCGAAGCGAGAAACGCCGAGCCCGTTGCGGGTGGCGCAAAGGAACGCCCGGTCTTCGCGGCTCAGGATATCTAACCTTTTCTCCGCCCCACGAAGTGGGGAGGGGGACCGCAAGCGCAGCGCAGCGGTGGAGGGGTATACGCCGGCAGGAATTACCCCTCCGTCATCCGACGCTTGACGCGTCGGCTGCCACCTCCCCATCGCACGCGATAGGGAGGAGAGAAAGCGCTGATCCTGACGGCGAGACACGCTCACAATTACGCAGCAGCCCCCGTATCCGGGAACCACGGCGGGGTCGGCAGGCCTTTTTCTTTGAGGAAGGCCGGATTGAAGATCTTCGACGCATAGCGGTTGCCGTAGTCGCACAGCACGGTGACGATCGTCTTGCCCGGGCCCAGGTCCTTGGCCATCTTCATGGCGCCAACGACATTCAGCGCAGCCGAGGTGCCCAGACACAGGCCTTCCGTCTGGATCATGTCGTAGAGCACCGGCAACCACTCCTCGTCCGACACCTGATACGAACGGTCGACCTGAATGCCTTCGAGATTGGCGGTGATGCGGCCCTGGCCGATGCCTTCGGTGATCGAGGTGCCTTCGGATTTCAGTTCGCCGGTCGTGTAATAGCTGTAGAGCGCCGCGCCGAACGGATCCGCCAGGCCGATCTGGATGTCGGGGTTCTGGCTCTTCAGATACTGGCTCATACCGCCCAGCGTGCCGCCAGAACCAACGGAGCAGATAAAGGCGTCGAGCTTGCCGTCGAGCGCTTTCAAGACTTCCGGGCCGGTGCCGTCGATGTGCGCCTGGCGGTTGGCGACATTGTCGAACTGATTGGCCCACACGGCCCCCAGCTCCTGCGCCAGGGTGCCGGAATAGCGGACATAGTTGTTCGGATTGGCGTAGGGCACCGCGTCGACTTCGATCAGTTCGGCGCCAAGCTGGCGGATAGCGTCCTTCTTTTCCTGCGCCTGGGTGCGGGGAATGACGATGACGCACTTGTAGCCCAGGGCATTGGCGACCATGGCCAGTCCGATACCGGTATTGCCGGCCGTGCCTTCGACAATCGTCCCGCCGGGCTTGAGGCGGCCATTCTTTTCGTGGTCGCGGATGATCCAAAGCGCGGCCCGATCCTTGATCGACTGGCCGGGATTGAGGAACTCGGCCTTGCCGTAGATGTCGCAGCCGGTGGCGTCCGAGGCCGCCTTCAGGCGGATCAGCGGCGTGTTACCGATCAGGTCGACGACGGAGGTTACAGGTGCGGACATGGGATCAGGTCTCGAAAAAGGTCAGGCTAGCTAACAAATTGGCGCCGTTTGCCCAAGCGATGGATTCTAATCGCGCGATTTAGTCGTCCTGCCACGTTACGGCAATAGGGGGGGCGGCAAGAGGCAGTCGTATTTATGTTACCGGTTACAAAGGCATGGCCTTTTTATTTTTAAGACGGTTATTTCGGCCGGCGGCTGGGCAACATGGTTATGGAGTTGTTAATGGCCGTCCTAAGCTTTATAATATCCATTATCGCCGGATTGGCGGCGGGATGGGTCGTTTACTATATACTGGTGGGAGGGCTTCGCATGTCGGACAACGATAACAAAAACAAGATGGTGCAGGAGAGCGAGAGCCTGCTGGATCGCTTCGGCGTCATGTGCTTCCGTGTGGCCAATCGCTTTGTGATTTCGACGCTTGGCGGCGCACTCGTGAAGCTTGTACTCGGCAATCCAAAAACCCGTAAAGCCTGATTGACCTTGCGCGGACGGTAAGCCTCGCTCTATAGCAGGCGCCATTACGTTCCCATGGATGCAGGTCCGCGCCAAAATGGCTGTTTTCACTCCCGTTTCGCTGGACGATGCCAGGACCTACCTGCGTGATTACGATATCGGTGAGCTGATCCACCTCGAAGGCATCGAGGAAGGCGTTTCCAACACCAATTTCAAGGTCGAAACGACAACGGGCCTGTACGCCCTGACCCTGTTCGAAGCCGCGACGCCGTGGGACGACCTGCCGTGGTTCATGGACTATACGCTGTATCTCGACCGCAAGGGCTATCCGGCGCCGGGGCCTGCGTTGAAACGTGATGGCCAGTCCCTGGGTGAAATCAACGGCAAGCCGTGTGCCTTGATCAAATGGCTGCCGGGGCGGTGGCCGCGCAACCCCGACGTCCGTCACGCGGCCTCGGCCGGCGAATATCTGGCCAGGCTGCACCTGATCGGCGGCGACTTTCCGCAGGTTCGTGAAAACAGCATGGGGCCACAGGCCTGGCCCGGCCTGATCGAACGCTGCGTGCCGAAGGCTGCGACCTCGCCGCGCGCTACGCAGGTGCTCGAGGACTTCCGGCAGGAACTACAATGGTTGCGTGAGCGTTGGCCAGGTGATTTACCGGCTGGCGCTATCCACGCCGACTATTTTACCGACAATGTGCTGATGAGCGACGACGGCGAAGTCACAGGCGTCATCGACTACTACTACGCCTGCACGGATTTTTACGCCTACGATCTGGCGGTGTCGCTCAATGCTTGGGGGTTCACGCCGGGCGGGCAGCCGTTGCCGGAGATGATCAGCGCCTTCGCCAATGCCTATAATGCGGTGCGGCCGCTGTCCGAGGCGGAGATCGCGGCCCTGCCGCTGTTCGCGCGCGGCTCGGCGGTGCGTTTTACCCTGACGCGGCTCTATGACCTGCTCAACCACGATCCGTCATGGGTGGTGAAGCCAAAGGACCCGGAAGCCTTTTATCGCCGGCTGGACTATCACCGCGCAATCAAGAGCGGCCACGATTACTTCAAAGCGTAGGCTGGCGGATCGTAGCGGCCGTGCCAGACGCGCACGGCGCTGGCATTGTCCTGCTTCTGCAAGTCGTTGAGTTGGCTTTGCAGCTTCGCCTGAAGGTCCAATTGATCCGCAATATCGGCCTCGCCGCGATTGTCTAAGCCGAGTTGCAGCCAGTAGTCGGCCTGGGCTTGATCCCCGCTCGCCATCAGAACCTTCGCCAGTTCCAACTGATAGGCCGATACGGCGCGAGCATTGTCGTCGCCGGTCAAGCGATGGCCGTTATTGTTGGCGGCCCGTCTCAGCCAGTCGAGCCCTGCATCTGCGTCCTGTGCTGTGCCGCGACCATTCAGCAGCGCCTGGCCGACGGCAGCTTGCGCTTCGACATCGCCTGAGGCGGCAGCGCGGCTATACCATTGGAACGCCTGGCCGGCCGTGTTGACCGCGCCCAGCCGGTCGTCAGCATAGAGCCTGGCCAGTTGCACCTGCGCGTCGCGGTCGCCGGCTTCGGCGCGGCTGCGGACGCTGTCGGCGGCGCGGGTGTAGTAGATGACCGCCATGCCGCGGCGCTGGTCACCCAACTCGCCGGCTTCGTAGTGCCGGGCGGTGATGAGCTGGTGGTAGTATTCACCGTCGTCGGCCACGGCCTGAAACCATTTTTCGGCGTTTTGGATATCCGGCCTGACGCCTTCGCCTGTCAGGTAGCGATAGGCGACGGCTTCGGCGGCGCGGGCGTCACCGTCTTCGGCCGCCTTCAGGTCTTCGAGATAGGCTGCGCGCCATTCGGCGATGTCGGCGCCGTAACCAGCCGTGTTGAGTGCGGCGATTTCACCGTCGAACCGGGTGTCGTCGCTGTTGGCGTCCTTGACGCGCAAGGCCCAGCGCAGGCGCTCAACGCCGGTCGCGGGCGGTGTATAGGCCTGGGGTGTATCGCAGCAGGTGTTCAGCTCGTAGATGGCGTTGCCGCTGCCCATCAGGGCGGCCTTTTGCAGAAGGCTCATGCCGCCATTCCAGTCGGCGGCGACACCCAGTTCGCCGTCTCTCCGGACTATACCCATCAGATAGGTGGCTTCGGCGTCGCCATGTGCCACCGCCTTGTTAAGCCACGGTACGGCGGCCTTGTCGTCGCGGTTGTAGAGCCAAATGCCGAGTTCTGAGGTTGCGGTGTCATCGCCAGCATTGGCGCGGTCCAGCAGGTTTTCGGGCGCAGCGTCTGCCATAGCCGCAGACGCCGTCAGCCACAGTCCGGCCAGAAGGGCCGCGCGCATAGGTCCGGTTATGGTGTGCAATGTTAAGCCCCGCCCCCGCCGTTAACCATTGGAAACTGACACGGATAGGGGGCAGAGTCCAGATAGTGAGATGCGGCTTTCGCGTCACACTTGTTGCACGTGCAACTTTAGCGGCTTGACCGGTGCTGACGGATGGTAAATAAGGCCCGCATGTTTACGCAAGCTAGCCATACCCAGATGAGCAAAACGACCGTCTCGCAAGAGAACGGCGTCGACGCACGCCTGCTGCGCCAGACCCCCGATTACATTCCGGGCTGTATCCGAAAACCATAGGACCTGTGTCGTCCGATGTTTCGCATCCAGCCCTTTCGACCCGGTCGAAAGGGCTTTTTCCATTTATTTTTATCTTTTGAAAACGAGCAGAAAAGGAGAAAACACATGCAAGTTTTCCAAGGCGCCCGTGGAGGCCTGATCAAGGCGTGGATCGACGGCGTGGCTGTCGAGGACCAGGCGCGCAAGCAGCTCGACAATATTGCCGCCATGCCCTTCATCCATAAGCACGTCGCCATCATGCCGGACGTTCACTGGGGCATGGGCGCCACCATTGGTTCGGTGATCCCGACCAAGGGCGCGATCATCCCGGCGGCAGTCGGGGTCGACCTCGGCTGCGGCATGATGGCGGTGCGGACGACGCTGACCGCTTCGGACCTGCCGGACAACCTGTCGGGGCTGCGGACGGCGATCGAGCAACGGATCCCGCACGGCCGGACCGACAATGGTGGTGCCAACGACCGGGGTGCGTGGGGCGAAGCGACGGAAGGCGCCAATGCCGAATTTTCGAAGCTGTCCGGCGAACTGCAAAAGATCGTCGCCAAGCACCCGAAGATTTCGCAGGCCGCGCAGCGGGCACAGAACCACTTAGGCACGCTCGGCACCGGCAACCACTTCGTCGAGGTCTGCCTCGATGAAAACGATGCCGTGTGGATCATGCTGCATTCGGGTTCCCGGGGTATCGGCAACAAGATCGGCGGGTACTTCATCGAGCGCGCCAAGCATGAGATGAAGCGGTGGTTCGTCAACCTGCCGGACGAAGACCTGGCCTACCTGCCGGAAGGGTCGGAGCTGTTCGGCGACTATATGGGCGCGGTATCGTGGGCTCAGCGGTTCGCACGGACCAACCGGGAACTGATGATGACGGCCGCACTTGAAGCGCTGTCGGTCTCCGTACCGAAGCGGTTCACCTGCGACTGCGAAGCCGTGAACTGCCACCACAACTACGTGGCGCACGAACGGCACTTCGGTTCGGACGTATTGGTGACCCGGAAGGGCGCCGTGCGTATCACGCCGGAGACGCTGGGCATCATTCCGGGTTCGATGGGTGCTAAGTCATTCATCGTGCGGGGGATCGCGGGCCAGCCTATGGCCGAAGCCCTGTGTTCGTGTTCGCACGGGGCGGGGCGGGCCATGTCGCGGGCCGAAGCCAAGCGGCGGTTCACTCTGGAAGACCACGCCCTTGCCACGGCGGGTGTGGAATGCCGGAAGGACTCCGAGGTGATCGACGAAACGCCGGCGGCGTACAAGGACATCGACGCGGTCATGAAGGCCCAGGCCGACCACGTCGAGATCGTCCATACGCTGAAGCAGGTCGTTTGCGTCAAAGGTTGATAGAGGGAGGTGGTAGCAATACCGCCTCCTTTTTGCCGTTTGTGGTGCTATAGTCCGGCCATGCTGTCGCGCCGCCATTGTCTGCTGGGCCTGTCGGGTCTTCTTCTGCCGCAGGTCGCGCAGGCGAAGGGCGTGCTGCGCGTTCCCATCCGGTTCAATGCGGCAGGCCTTCCCCATGTTCCGGTCTCGATCGGTGACAAAGGGCCCTACCGGTTGGTTATCGACAGTGGAGCGGCGGTCAACGGCATCAGCGTCAGCTTGGCGCCGGAGCTGGGTCTGCTGGCCAGAACCAAGGTGCGGATCAGTGGCGTAGGCGGCAGCGAAGCCACACCTGTTTATCTCATTCGCGGTCTGGAGATAGACGCGTCTCATACCTACCCGGAACTGATTTTCGTCGGGCTGCGTAAGCCGCCCTTCGATGGTGCGCAAGGCATGCTGGGCGCGGCCTTCATCACCGGCCGGCCGACAGAGCTCGATTTCGATGCGGCCGAATTGCGTATTTATGAGAGCGGACGTCCGGATTTCAGCGCCTATTACATGCTGCCGTCGCGCCACCTGTCGCCCGGGCCCAGCGATCACAGGGTCCTGGTCGAGGTCACACTCGACAACATGAATTTGACATTGGTCGTCGATACCGGCGCCAGCGCCGAGGTCAGCCTCAACAGCGCTTGCGTTAAGCGCCTGAAGCTATGGGATCGCTATCCGGTCCTGGCGTCGGGGCACACGGTCGACATCAACAGCGCGCGAGTTCAGCGGCGGACGGTCAAGATTCCCGCTTTCAAACTGGGGGATTTTGCCATCGCGGCGACGCCTGTCAGCCTGGCGCCGCCGGGTGTGCAGCGCTCCGACATTTCCGATGGTGTCATCGGCATGCGCACGCTGAGGCGTTTCGGCGTCTGTTTTGACGGTGAGGGCGGTGTCGGTCTCAAGACGCGTAGTGGCGCAAAAACCCTGCCCTATCTCTGGGAATTCAAGCCGAAAAGCCCTTGACGAGGTCGAGGGCTGCGGCCTCGTCCATTTTTAGTTCGGTGATGCGCTCGGGCAGGCCATGGAGTGCCTGGATGGCTTCGGGCACTTCGGGCGCGAAACCAAGCGCCTTTTGCACGAAGTCCGGGAACTTGGCGGCATGGGCGGTGGACAGGAAGATCTGCGGCTTGCCGGGTTCGCGGCGTTCCAACGCGGCGCCCAAAGCCACGGCGGTGTGCGGACAGATGACCTTGCCGTAGGCCTTGTAGGCATGGGCGATGGTGTCGCGCGTCTTGTCTTCGCTGATCGTCGAGGCGGTGACCTCGGCCTTCAGCGCCGATTGCAGTTCGGGCGACAGGGTGACCGCGCCGGTGGTGGCAAAGGTATCGAACAGGCCCTTGGTCGTGGCAGGGCTACGGCCGGACGCTTCGTATACCAGGCGCTCGAAGTTCGAAGGCGCCTGGACGTCCATGCTGACGCTCGCGGATTCCACGGCCTGGCGGCGGATATAGCGCCCGTCATTGATTGCCTGGTTGAGCGCGTCGTTCTGGTTCACCGCGGCGTGCAGGTGGCCGATATTGCCACCGATGCGGCGGGCGACCCAGCCGGCGAAGGCATCGCCGAAATTGCCGGTCGGCACAACGAATTCCGGCTTGTCGGCGCCGGAAGCGGCGGCGGCGGCGAGATAGTAGGGCACCTGGCCCAGCAGACGGCCCCAGTTGATCGAGTTGACCGAGCTGATCAGGCCGCGTTCCTTCAGGGCTGCGTTGCCAAGCAGGGTCTTGACGATCTTCTGGCAGTCGTCGAAATCGCCTTCGATGCCGACATTCAGCACATTGTCGGCCTCGACCGTCGTCATTTGCAGACGCTGGACCGGCGACACGCGGCCGAGCGGATGGAAGACGACCAGGCGGACGCGATCGGCGCCGGCAAAGGCGCGCACGGCGGCGGCGCCCGTATCGCCAGACGTGGCGGTGACAAGAGTCAGGGTCTCGTTGCGTTCACGCAGGGCGCCGCTGGTCAGCTCGGCCATCATCTGCATGGCCATGTCCTTGAAGGCCAGGGTCGGGCCGTGCCACAGCTCCAGCATCCACAGATTGTCGTCGAGCTGCGTCAGCGGCACCTGGCCGTCGGCGCGCAGAAAGGCGTTGGTTGTGGCGGTGACAGCGGCCTTGGCGGCTTCGGCGCCGACCGTATCGGCCTGGAAATCATCGAGCAGGGTCTGGGTCAGCTTGCTATAGTCGCGCGCCAGGTCCGACCATTGCGCAGCATCGCGCGTCGGGTAGCTGTCCGGCAGGTACAGGCCGCCATCGGGCGATAGGCCGTCGAGCAGGGCATCGGCAAAGGTCTTCGAACCCGTAAATCCGCGTGTGCCGATATAGTTCATTTTGTTACCAGTTCCGCTTGATTCCTAAGGCCTTGCGAAGGCTGCGCCATGTCAGTACAAGCGCGCCCAGCACGGCGCCGCCGTAACATTTTCAATCCGCTTAGAAAAGGCGAAACATGGCCGGTCAGACGAATATGGGCGCGCCTGTGCCTCTGCCCGACGTTTTGCTGAACGCGCAACGGATCGTCATCAAGGTCGGCTCGGCCCTGGTGGTCGAAAAGACTTCCGGCGGCACCAACGGTGTGTGGATGGCCGGCTTGGCGCGCGATATCGCATCGCTGACGGCGACGGGCAAATCGGTTGTTCTGGTGTCGTCGGGTGCGGTTGCGCTGGGGCGCCGCTATCTGGGCATTACGCGCGCCAAGCTGAAACTCGAAGAAAAACAGGCCTGTGCTGCCGCGGGTCAGCCACTTTTGATGAGTGCCTGGGACGAGGCGTTTCGCGCCGTGGGGCTGAAAACAGCACAGGTCCTGTTGACGCGCGAAGACACCGAAAAGCGCAAGCGATGGCTCAATGCCCGCGCCACGGTCGAGACCCTGTTCGACGTCAAATGCGTGCCGATCGTCAATGAAAACGACACGGTGGTGACCGAAGAAATCCGCTATGGCGACAATGACCGGCTCGCGGCGCGCACCGCGCAGCTGGTCAAGGCCGAAGCCCTGATCCTGCTGTCGGACATAGATGGTCTGTATACGGACGATCCGCGCCGCAATCCGGACGCCCAGCATATCTCGTTCGTTGAAAAGCTCGACCCGTCGATCGAGGCCATGGCCGGTGGCGCAAATGCGCAGGCCGGTGTCGGTACGGGCGGCATGGCGACCAAGATTGCCGCGGCCAAGATCGCAGGGTCGGCCGGGTGTGCGACCCTGATTGCCTTTGGTGCCGTGGTGCAGCCGCTGTCGTCGCTGAGCGGCCCAATGGGCGCGCGGTTTACCCTGTTCAAGCCGCAGGCTTCCTTGAGCGCGGCTTACAAGGCATGGATCGCCGGGACTGTCGTGCCGGCCGGCAAGCTGATGCTGGATGAAGGCGCCGTGCGAGCGCTGCATAATGGCAAGTCTTTGCTGCCGTCGGGGATTGTCGAGGTCACGGGCAGTTTCGACAAGGGTGATACGGTATCGATCGTCTCATGCGCCGGGCACGAAGTCGCGCGCGGTATTGTCGGTTATAATGCTGAAGACATCCGCGCCATTCGCGGCCGGGGCAGCAAGGATATCGAGGCCATCCTAGGCTACACTTCGGGGGATGAAGTCATCCATCGCGACGACATGGTGATGGTATAATCCCTTCTCCCCGCGGAGAGGAGAGAAGGTGGTTGAGCTTGCTCAACCGGATGAGGAGTTACTGCCGGTTCCGCGTGCGTATCTGCTGACGATTTACCCCTCACCTTGGCGCTGCGCGCCTGTCCTCTCCCCTTTTCATGGGGAGAGGAGAAAGAAAGCGGGATAGAGACAAAGGCGCCAAAACGCCATCAGATTTCCGCCAATCTGCTTGATTTCCGATGAAACGGTCGTTTTTTGCCGCGTTTGCGCTATATAGCCTTTGACTGACAAGGGGTATTGAGATGGACGACCAGAGCACACGCACGCTGAATGACCTGATGACCGACATGGCCGCCAAGGCCAAGCTCGGCGCCGAGGCCCTGCGTCTGGCCGGCCCGGAAGTGCGCACGCGCGCCATTGTTGAGGCCGCCAAGGCCATCCGTGCCCGCGAAGCCGACATCCTGGCCGCTAACGTCAAGGACCAGCAGTTCGCCCGCGACAAGGGGCTGACCGACGCCATGATCGAGCGCCTGATCCTCAACCCGGCGCGCGTCGAAGCCATGGCGAAAGGTCTGGAAGAGGTCGCCGCGCTGCCCGATCCTGTCGGCCGCGACCTGGCGCGCTGGACGCGTCCCAATGGCCTCGATATCGCCCGTGTCTCGACGCCGATCGGCGTCATCGCCATCATCTATGAAAGCCGCCCGAACGTAACGGCCGACGCTGCCGCCCTGTGCATCCGTTCGTCGAACGCGGCCATCCTGCGCACCGGTTCGGAAGCGCTGAATTCGGCGCTGGCCATCTACGCTGCCTTCGAAGACGGTTTCCGCGCCGCCGGCCTGCCCGACACCTGCGTGCAGCTGGTGCCGACTTCCGATCGCGACGCTGTCGGCCTGATCCTCGGCGGACTGAACGGAACGATTAACCTGATCATTCCGCGCGGTGGCCGCTCATTGGTCGAGCGCGTCCAGAAGGAGGCGCGTGCGCCGGTCCTGGCCCACTTGGAAGGCTTGAACCACACCTATGTGCATACCGCCGCCGATCCGGAAAAAGCCGTGGCGGTGACGCTGAACGCCAAGATGCGCCGTGTGTCGGTGTGCGGCGCGACTGAAACCCTGCTGATCGATGAAGCGGTCGCTGAAACGCTCCTGCCGGCCATTGCGCAAGCTTTAGAGGCCAAGGGCTGTGAACTGCGTGGCGATGAGCGCGCCCGCGCCATCCACGCCATGGCGGCCGCGACTGAAGAAGACTGGAAGACCGAATACCTGCTGCCGATCATCTCGATCCGCGTCGTCAAGGACGAAGCCGAAGCCATCGCCCACATCCGGACCTATGGCTCGGGCCACACCGAAGCCATTATCACCGAAGATACGCGCGCCGCCGAAACCTTCCTGAACGAGGTCGATTCGGCCATCGTCATCTGGAACGCTTCGACGCAATACGCCGATGGCGGCGAATTCGGGCTCGGCGCGGAAATCGGCATCTCGACCGACCGCCTGCACGCGCGCGGTCCGGTCGGCGCCGAGCAACTAACGACGTTTAAATACGTCGTGCGTGGGGATGGCCAGGTCAGGCCTTAACCCTGGGTTCCAAATTTTGCCCTTACAATCCTGTCACGGAACTGTCGTGAAATCGCTTTAAGGCCTGCTTCCTTTCCGCCATAATACGGCCAGCGAGGTCTGATGGACGAACGGCGAACCTTTCTGAGCGCAATTCCGGTCGGAACCCTGATTGGGGTCGCTGTGCTGATTGGCATGGCGCTGATCGCACCGCTCCGGCCCTTCGTAATCTTCGCGGCGCTGGCGGTCATTGGCTATACCCTGGTCGAGATGTGGCTGCGCCAGGGCGAACTGCATGAACGGTTTGCACCAAAGCCCTTGCGCTCCGAACCGATCATTCAAAAAGGGCCGGATTTTCGCGAAGCCCTGGCCGCCATGCCCGATCCGGTGGTGATTGTTTCCGGTTTCGAGCCCCACGACATTGCCGGCCGCTGGATCGTCTTCGCCAATTCGGCCGCGCAGAAGGTCTTTCAGATTGAAAATCTCGGTGGCCTGCTGGTCAGCGCCATTCGTACCCCGGAAGTCCTGGAATGCGTCGATGAGGCGCTGTTCGGAGGTATTTCGCGTTCGGCGACCTTCGATACGACGGGCGGGGCCCGTGAACAGTACTGGCGCGCCTTCGCAAGCCCCCTGCCGGTTGAAGGCGAGGAGCAAAGGCTGGCCCTGCTGGTTGTACGCGATGAAACCGACATGCGGCGCATGGAGAAGATGCGCGCTGACTTCCTAGCCAATGCCAGTCATGAGCTGCGCACACCGCTGGCGTCGTTGTCCGGCTTTATCGAGACTCTGCGTGGGCCGGCGCGCGACGACGAGAAGGCGCGTGAGAAATTCCTGACTATCATGGCAACGCAGGCCGATCGTATGGGGCGTCTTATTCACGACCTGCTGTCTCTGTCGCGCATCGAACTGAACGAGCACGTGCCGCCATCGGGCGAAGCCGACCTGGTTCTGGCGGTCAAGGACGTCGTCGATGGCCTGAGCCTGATCGCGCAGCAAAAGGGTGTGGCCTTCCGCATCGAGGCACCAAAGCCTGGCCTGTATCCGATCATCGGCGATCGCGACCAGATACTTCAGGTCGCACAGAACCTGATCGACAATGCGCTGAAATATGCGCCTCGCGGCTCGGAGGTCATCATCGAGATCGACATCGACCGGACGCTGTCGCAGGCTATCGCGGCAACCGACGTCAGGGCTGCCAAACTGGTCTTGCTCAGACCTGACCGCAATGTCCACGAACACTATGCCATCCTGCGTGTGCGCGACGCCGGACCGGGCATTCGCCGCGAGCACCTGCCGCGTTTGGCGGAGCGCTTTTATCGCGTTGAGGGCCAGAAGAGCGGCGACCGCCTGGGCACTGGCCTGGGGCTGGCCATCGTCAAGCACATCATCAACCGCCATCGCGGTGGTCTGGTGGTCGAATCGATCGGTGTGCAAGGAGCCGCCGAAGACCTGGTCATGATCGAGCCAGCCAGCGACAATGTCGCTCCACTTCCGGCATCGGGCATTGCGACCTTTACCGCCTTTACGGCCTATTTCCCGCAGAGCCGTGCGTTCGGCGCGGTGACTGGCCCCCGGCTTGTCGAGCCGCTGAAGGACGCCGGCTAGATCAGGCCGATATTCATCATGTTTTCATGGTTTTTTCACATGCAGCCGTGCGTATAATAAAACTGTCACAGAATTCGCCTACACGCCCGAAGGAATACAGCCGTGGTACAGTTCAGCAAGATGAATCCGCACATCGTCAAGACCTACGAAGAAGAGCTGGATCAGCTGAGCGCTGAGGTGGTTCTGATGGGTGGTCTGGCCGAAGCCCAGGTCGCCGACGCCGTCGAAGCCGTCGCCCGGCGCGATGTCGCCCTGGCGCAAAGCGTCGTTCAACGCGATCATCGCCTCGATGAGCTGGAAAAGGACGTCGAGCGCAAGTGCATCCGTCTGATTGCCCTGCGCCAGCCCATGGCCAACGACCTGCGCAAGACCGTAGCCGCCATGAAGATCGCCACCTCGCTGGAACGTACCGGCGACCTGGCCAAGAATATCGCCAAGCGCGCCATCGTCATTTCCGAAGCCGAACCGATGACGCCGATCACCCGTTCGATCGAGCGCATGGGCAAGCTGGTTTCGTCGCGGCTGCGCGACGTGCTGGATGCCTACAAGGGCGGCAAGCTCGACCTGGCCCAGAGTGTCTGGACGACCGATACCGAAGTCGATGAGCACTACAACGCCCTGTTCCGCGAGCTGCTGACCTACATGATGGGCGATCCGCGCACCATCTCGGCCTGCACGCACCTTTTGTTCATGGCCAAGAACCTGGAACGCATCGGCGACCACGCAACGAACGTGGCCGAGCATATCCACTACGAACTGACAGGCGAAGATTACGTCGAGGACCGCCCCAAAGGCGATACTCTAAGCCCAACCTGATGTGAGACCATGAAGCCCTATATCATCATTGCCGAAGACGAAGACGCCCTGTCGACCCTGCTCAATTACAATCTTGAGAAGGAAGGCTATGAGGTCGGAGTCGCCAGCGACGGCGACGAGGCCTTGATGATGATAAAGGAACGCCAGCCGGACCTTCTGGTCTGTGACTGGATGATGCCCAAGGTGTCGGGCATCGAGGTCTGCCGTCGCCTGCGTCAGCAATCGACCACCCGCAACCTGCCAATCGTCATGCTGACGGCGCGCTCCGAAGAAAGCGACCGCATCCGCGGCCTTGATACGGGTGCCGACGACTATGTCGTCAAGCCGTTCTCGATGGTCGAGCTGATGGCGCGCATCCGCGCTGTCCTGCGGCGCATCCGTCCGGGCCTCAGCGAAGACCGCGTCGAGTTCGGCGAAATTTCGGTCGATCGCCTGTCGCACCGCGTCCAGCGCGCCGGACGCGACATTCACTTAGGCCCGACGGAATACAAGCTGCTCGACCACTTCATGCAGTACCCCAAGCGCGTCTTCTCGCGTGAGCAACTGCTGGACGCCGTCTGGGGCAATGACGTCTATGTCGAAGCCCGCACGGTCGACGTCCATATCGGCCGCCTGCGCAAGGCGCTGAACGACAAGGAAGAGTTCGATCCTATTAGAACGGTTCGCTCAGCAGGCTATTCTTTGGATATACAAGGGTAATTCCTTCTCCCCTCTTGAGGGGAGAAGGTGGTTCGCTTTGGCGAACCGGATGAGGGGCAAGCGCCATTTCCGGGCAAAGCTATTCCGGCACATCCACAAAGAATGTCTTCGAACAATATTCGCAGGTGATGTGCACCTTGCCGTCGGGTTCGAGCATGTCCTTCTGTTCCTGCTCGGTGAAGGATTGCACCAGTCCCTCGACGCGATCCTGTGAACAGCGGCACAGCTTGTAGACGTTTTTAAGCGCGCTGAGGCGCACGCCGTCCTCGTGGAACAGCCGATAGAGCAGACGATCGGCAGGCAGGCTGAAATCAGTCAGTTCCTCTTCACCCAAAGTGGCGAACAGGGCGCGGATATGGTCGAACGACTCTTTCGTTTCACCGCGGGTGGCGTCGCCGGCGATCGCCTGGATAATCGCGCCGGCAGCACGCCATTGCGGCCCGCCGGGGCCTGTGACCTCGCTGACGGCCAGCTTGACCTGGGTCGGCACCTGTTCGGATTGCGCGAAATAATGCTCAGCGCAAAGTGATAGGCTTTCACCTTCGATCGGAGTAATGCCCTGGTAGCGCTCGGCATTGTTTTCCGGATCGAGCGTCATGATGAAGGTGCCCTTGCCGAGCAGTGCCTGCGCGCCCAGGCTCTGGAACTTGCCTTCGTTCGAAGCAATCAGGTCGTTCAACTCGCCTTCGTCGTAACGGCAGAAGCCGCGCAGGCCGCCGCGCGTGTCATAGTCAGCCACGACGTAGCGCACAGCGCCGTCGCCCTGGGCCTGGAGAATCAGCCGGCCTTCGAACTTCAGCGATGCGCCGACCAGCACGGCCAGCACGCAGGCTTCGCCCAAAAGGTTGGCAATGACGTCCGGATAGTCGTGCGCCTTCAGGATCTGGTCCAGCGTGTCGCCCAGCCGCACCAGGCGGCCGTGGACGGGATGCGTTTCGATGACGAAGCGCGCGGAATAGTCTTCAACAACAGGGGACGGATCAGACATGGAAACGCATGAAACCTTTAGGGCCGTTACAGATATTACCTGTTTTCGGGATTTGCCGTCAGACAGGGCCGGAATTTAGAGAATTGCACCGCGAACTGCCACAATAAAGGGTTAAGCCGGTTGTGCAGACCTCGCTTTTATCTTATCTGCGGCGCAAATGTATCGGGGCGGGCACAGCTGCCTGCGCTCGAAGTTTTTCCATATGGGCGTTTCGGTCATGAATGCAAGTTTCAATCAGCCTAACCTTGCCACCCTGGTGCTCGACTTCGATTCGACCTTTACCCAGGTCGAGGCGCTCGACATCCTGGCCGAGTTGCTGTCCGCTGCCGATCCGGCGCGCGCCGCCGATGTCGAACAGATCCGTACCCTGACCGATCAGGCCATGTCGGGCGAGATCAGCTTCTCCGACGCCCTGCAACGCCGCGTCCGCATCCTGAAGCCCACCCGCGACGACATCGCCTCGCTGGTCGAGGTGCTGAAGACCAAGATCAGCGCGTCGATCGAACGCAACCGTGCCGTCTTCGCCGAGCATCCTGGCAAGATCCGTATCATCTCGGGCGGTTTCCATGATTTCATCGATCCGGTCGTCGCCGAATTCGGCATCGCGCCGGAATACGTCCTGGCCAACCGACTGACCTGGAACGAAGACGGCGTGGCCATCGGCCTCGACCTGACCAACCCGCTCAGCCAGGACGGCGGCAAGATCGTCGCCGTGCGCGGCCTGACGCTGGATGGCGACGTCGTCATGGTCGGCGACGGCTGGACGGATTATGAAGTCTATAAGGGCGGCGCGGCCGAGCGCTTCTACGCCTTCACCGAAAACGTGGCGCGCCCCAAGGTCGTCGCTGCCACCGAGGGCTGCGACGCCACGCAAGTGGCAGCTTCGTTCGACGAGGTGCTGCACACCGAAGGTTATCAGGGTCGTTACTCCTTCCCGCGCTCGAAGCTGAAGGTCCTGCTGCTCGAAAACATCCACCCCGAGGCCGTCCGCCGCTTTCGCGAAGAAGGCTACGACGTCACGACCGTCAAGGGCGCCCTCGATGAGGATGACTTGATTCAAGCGTTGCAGGGTGTGCACATCCTGGGCCTGCGCTCCAAGACCAATCTGACGGCCAAGGCGGTCGAGGCCGCCGACAAGCTGATGGCCGTTGGTGCCTTCTGCATCGGCACCAACCAGATCGATCTCAAGGCCTGCTCGCAAAAGGGCATCGCCGTCTTCAATGCGCCCTATTCCAACACGCGTTCGGTGGTGGAAATGGTCATCGGCCTGATCGTCATGCTGACCCGCAACATTCCGGATAAGTCTGTCGGCATGCACAAGGGCAAGTGGGACAAGTCGGCGACAGGCGCTCACGAAGTCCGCGGCAAGACGCTGGGTATCATCGGTTACGGTGCCATCGGTTCGCAACTGTCGATCCTGGCCGAAGCCTTCGGCATGCGCGTTATATATTACGACCTGGCCGAAAAGCTGAGCCTGGGCAATGCGCGCCGTTATCGCTCGCTCGATGCGCTGCTGGCCGAGGCCGATGTGATTTCGCTGCACGTTGATGGCCGCGCCGAGAACAAGAACCTGTTCGGCGCCCAACAGTTCGCGCGCATGAAGGACGGGGTGATCTTCATCAACCTGTCGCGGGGCCATATCGTCGATATCGAGGCTCTGGCGGCTGCGATCGACAGCGGCAAGATCTATGGTTCCGCTATCGACGTCTTCCCGGAAGAGCCGCGCACCAATGACGATCCGTTCGATAGCGCGCTGATCGGCCGCCGCAATACGGTCCTGTCGCCGCATATCGGCGGTTCGACCGAAGAAGCGCAGGAAGCGATTGCCGAATTCGCCTCGGAGCGCCTGCTAGGCTTCCTGAACCGTGGCGACACGACGTTCAGCGTGAACATGCCGCACGTACAGCTCTCGGAAGTCGATGGCCGTCACCGCTTCCTGCACCTGCACCGTAACGTGCCGGGCGTCTTGGCGGCGATCAACCAGATCATGGCCAAGTACGAATTGAATGTTCTGGCGCAGCACCTGAAGACCAGCGAGACCCTGGGTTACGTCATTGTCGATATCGACAAGGGCTATCCGAAGGAGGCGCTCGAGGATCTCAAAGCGGTCAACGGGACCCTGCGCTTCCGCTCTCTCGTGTAAGCCACACTGACGGTCTGCAAACCGTCATCTTCCTGCGATACGGTGCTCACGTACTCAAGTACGCTCCGCTCCGTTTCTCGGAAGCTAACAATTTTCGCCACGCCATTGCGGCTTACAGGTTCGGAGCGTGCTACCGGAGTTTCAGTTTCCGCCGCTCCGGATTCCCCGCACCATGCGTGTGACGGCGCCTTGGGTAGACAGCCAGATCACCACTTCGGTGCTGACACAGATCAGCGCTTTCAGGGCACCATTGAGTGGTGAGGGGCGTACATGACTTTGCGCAAAGCGCAGGTGCTGGACTTCCTCGACCTGAATCTCAGCGACCATCTCGCGCAAGGCTTCATCGCGCCCTGTAAGATAATGCATTTGCTCATCGAGATGGCGGTGTACCGTTTCCTCGACGGCTTCGGTGCAGACCATGACGGCGTTGCGGCCCATCAGTGATGTTGCCAGTCCCAGGATGGATCCACCGATGCCCCACAGCGGCATGGCGTTGCACGGTCGTGCATCGCGCGACGGCATGGCGTCGAGAAAGCGCTGGCAATGCACCATTTCGTGCGACAGGGTTTCCAGCAGGAAGGGCACAAGGTCGCTGGTGGTCTTTTGCGCATACCACAGCTGGGCACGGTAAATGCGGATCGCGCCGAACTCGCCGGCGTGATTGACCTTGAGAATACGCGCTATGGTGCGGTCGGACATGGCGTAACGGTCACGCCATGGCGGCAATTAGTCCAGGAAAAAGACGTTGTCGTCGCCGGACGTATCGTCGCGGGGGGCTTCCGCCGGCGTCTGGCCACTGAGCTTCATCCAGGCTTCGAAGACGGGCTCAGGCACCTTGGCCGGACGGGCATGGCCGGGAACCAGGGTCTGGACAAAGTTGAACTTCAGGCCCATCCGCGTCGGTGTCGACCAGGCGGAGCTGCCACGGCGGACCATATTGGTATCCAGGTCGATCAGCCACAGTTCCGCAGGCACAGGACTGTTGTTCTCGAACGCCACGCGCGCGCCGCTGGGGCTCTGGTCGAGGATGCGGCACTGGATGACCGCCTGGCTGGAGAGGAAGAGCAGGGCGCCGCGATCGTCGCAGGCGGCACGCGGTTCGGCGCGGCGGTCGCTATAGTCCGAAGGCTGAATGATCTCGACCTTGGCCGCAGCCGATACCCGTGTGCCGCCGGGCGTCATGGCGGGCGTGGAACGGTTGACAGGGCGCAGCGGCGAAGACATTCGGACTCCTTAAAATTCTCTGGATGCTGGGCACCTGGCGCGAAAATGCGCAGCCTTAAGGTCTACTCTGCCCGTTCACCACATTACGCCCGTAAAGTTTACAAAGCGTTGGCATGTGCGAACTTTGCATAATCATTGACCTTGACATTTGGCTGTCGCACAGGCATTTAGGCGTTCTCGCATCCGCGAGATAACCCTTCGTGACGGTTCGTCTGTCACGATTAGCGCTGGCCGCGTGAGATATGCCCATCTTTTCGGGTACATATCGCCAGCGACAAAAGGCCGTCAGAGTTTAAAGACGTCCTGCTCTTTTTCTTTCGAAGTCCGTGACACGCGCATGCTTCGTCCCACCCGGCCTGTTTTCACAGGCGCGGGCGAGGCGCGTTTGTTTGTCCTTGCCCGAATTTGAAAGCGCACGTTACGTGACCAAGACCACCAACAAGACTTTTGCCGAACTGGGCCTCAGTTCGACCCTGCTGCTGACGCTGGAACGCGAAGGCTATACCAACCCGACGCCGATCCAGGCCCAGGCCATCCCCATCTTGCTGAACGGCAACGACCTGCTGGGTATCGCCCAGACCGGCACCGGCAAGACGGCTGCCTTCGCCCTGCCGATCGTGCAAGGCCTGATGCGCAACCGCATCATCCCGGCGCCCAAGTCGGTCCGCACCTTGATCCTGTCGCCGACGCGCGAACTGGCCTCGCAGATCGCCCAAAGCTTCGAAACTTATTCCAAGGGCATGGGCCTGCACATCGCCACCATCTATGGCGGCGTCAAGTACGGCCCGCAGTACAAGGCCCTGTCGCGCGGCGTCGACGTCCTGGTCGCCACGCCGGGCCGCCTGATCGACCATATCGAACAGAAGACCGTCGACCTGCGCGGCGTTGAATTCTTCGTCCTCGACGAAGCCGACCAGATGCTGGACCTGGGCTTCGTCAAGCCGATCCGTCAGGTCGCCGCCAAGCTGCCACACAAGCGTCAGAACCTGTTCTTCTCGGCCACCATGCCGAAGGAAATCGGTGCTCTGGCCTCCGAGCTGCTGACCGAGCCTAAGCGCGTCGAAATCACGCCAGAAGCCACCACGGCCGAGCGCGTCGAACAAAGCGTCATCTTCATTGAGTCGCTGCGCAAGCGTGCCCTGCTGACGGAAATGTACGCCGAAGACGCCCTGGCCCGTACGCTGGTCTTCACCCGCACCAAGCGCGCCGCCGACAAGGTCGCCGCCTACCTGCAGGCCGGCGGCATCGAAACCGCTGCCATTCACGGCGACAAGAACCAGAGCCAGCGCGAACGCGCCCTGCAGGCCTTCAAGGCCGGCAAGCTGCGCGCACTGGTCGCCACCGATATCGCCGCGCGCGGTATCGACGTCGACAATGTCAGCCACGTCATCAACTATGAACTGCCGAACGTGCCGGAAGCCTATGTCCACCGCATCGGCCGTACCGCGCGCGCTGGCCGCGCCGGTATCTCGATCACGCTGTGCGCCGATGATGAACGCAAGTACCTGAAGGACATCGAGCGCATCACGCGTCAGCGCATTCCGTCGTTCGACCGCCGCAAGGACCAGGCGCTGAAGCTGCTCGACGAAGCCATGCTGGCCTCGGGTGTTGCAGACAAGCCTGCCACGCCGGACCGTCTGCCGGAACACCGCAAGAAGGGTGATCCGAAGCCGGGCAAGGGCTGGCGCGCCGGTGAGGGCGAAGCCCGCCACAGCGATCCGGACGCAGAATTCGTGCAAAAGCGCAGCCGCAACCGGTCCGGTTCCGGCGCGCCCGGCAAGCCGCGTGGCGGCAAGCCTTTCGGCGATCGTGCGGCACCGGCTGCGCGTCCCGACCGTTACGATCCCATGACGGCCGAGCGCGGCCCTGTGGCTTCGACCAAGCCATTCAAGCCCGCTCCCGGCCGGCCTGGCCCGCGCGACGACAATCGCGGTGAGCGCCGCTTCGACCAGCCGCGTGGCGAACGCCGTGAGCATGCGCCCCGCGAACATGCCTCTCGTGACCATGCCCCGCGTGGCGATCGTCCACACACCGATCGTCCCCATGGCGAGCGTACGGACAGCCGTCCAGGCGCCCGTAAGGGTCCAGGTGGTTTCGGCGGCAAGCCCAGCGGCAAGCCGAACTTCTTCAAAGGACCGAAGACTGGCGGCAAGCCTGCTTTCAAGGGCCCCCGCCCTGCGGAAGGCGAAATCAATCGCTCCGAAGGCGCCCAGTTCAAGCGCCGCAAGCAGTCCTAACACAATTGAACCTCCCCGGACCCAGGTCCGGGGAGGTTTTTTCTTATCTTTCCTCGTCCGCGTGCACGCCGGATGGGGGAATTTCACGGGTTGTGTGATCCTGTCCTTTCCAGCTACAGTGTAGGCCTTACCCAGGGGCCAGGCTTTTTAATGAGTCACACCATTTTGCGCACGTCCGCGACTGTCCAGCGGCTGGCGGCCGCGGCCGCGGCGGTCCTGATGCTTGGCGCCGGTGCGGCGGGTCTCATCGGCTGTCAGCCCAAGCCGTCTGGCCGTGCGACTCCGGAAGCCATGGTCGAACGGTCTGTCGATGACCACTCCTATGCCCGACCCCAGGAAGCGCGCGTGCGCCATGTCGATCTCGACCTCACCGCCGACTTCACGAAGAAGGTCCTGCGCGGTACGGCCAGCCTGCAGCTCGAGACCGAGGCCAATGCCAAGCGCGTTGTCCTCGATACGCGTGCGCTTGACATTGAAAAGGTCACCGACGGCTCTGGCGCACCGCTGAAATACACCATCGGCAAGAATGACCCGATGATGGGCGCGCCGCTGACCGTGGAACTGCCGCAGGGCGCGCAGAAGGTCGTCATCCATTATCAGACGACTCCCGAAGGCACCGCCCTGCAATGGCTCAGCCCCGCCCAGACGGCCGGCAAGCAGAAGCCCTTCCTGTTCAGCCAGGGCCAGGAAATCCACACGCGCACCTGGGTGCCGACCCAGGACAGCCCGGCGATCCGCCAGACCTTCAAGGCGCGCATCGTCGTGCCTGCCGACCTGACCGCTGTCATGGCCGCCAGGCAACTGACGCCGAAGGGCGAGGCCGTACCCGGCCAGCCGCGTCAGCGCGCCTTCCGCTTCGAGCTGGATAAGCCGGTGGCGCCCTATCTGATCGCGCTGGCGGTCGGCGATATCGGCTTCAAGGCGGTCGGCAATCGGACGGGCGTGTTCGCCGAGAAGGTAACGCTCGATAAGGCCGCGACTGAACTCAGCGACATGGAAGCCATGCTCGACGCCGCCGAAAAAATCTATGGCGACTATCGCTGGGACCGCTACGACGTGCTGATCCTGCCGCCGTCCTTCCCGTTCGGCGGCATGGAAAACCCGATGGTGACCTTCGCCACGCCAACTATCCTGGCGGGCGACAAGTCGCTGGTCTCGCTGATCGCGCATGAGCTGGCCCATTCGTGGTCGGGCAATCTGGTGACCAACGCTACCTGGGAAGACTTCTGGCTGAACGAGGGCTTCACCACCTATTTCGAAAACCGGATCATGGAGCAGGTCTATGGGCCCGAGCGCGCGCGCATGCTCCAGGTCCTCGGCTATCACGACCTGCAGGATACCCTGAGCGAGTTGAAAGAGGCCGGCACGCCCGACTTCACCCGGCTGCGGCCCGATCTCAAGGGCATCAGTCCCGATGACTATTTCTCGGATATCCCATATGAAAAGGGGGCGGCCTTCCTGCGCATGCTGGAGGCGCGTTTCGGCCGCAAGAAGTTCGACGCCTATGTCAGGGGTTATTTCGAGCGCTACAAGTTCCAGAGCATGACGACCGACGCCTTCCTGGTCGATCTGCGCACCTATCTGCTCAACAACAATGCCGACCTGGAAAAGCAGCTCCAGATCCATGAATGGCTGTACGAGCGCGACCTGCCGTCCAATGCCATCGTGCCGACCTCGCCGGCGCTGGACCAGGTGATGGCGCAGGTGCAGGCCTTTGCCGGTGGCGCCGACGCTAAGACATTGGACGTCAGTGATTACAGTACGCAGCACTGGCAGTATTTCCTGACCCAGATGCCGGATACCATCACGCTTGAGCAGATGGCGGCGCTGGACGGGCAGTTCAAATTCACCGACAGCCAGAACGCGGAAATCCGCGCCGCTTGGCTGGTCCTGGCGATCAAGAAGCACTACCTGCCGGCCATGACGTCGGTGCGTGACTTCCTGCTGTCGCAAGGCCGGGCCAAGTTCTGCAAGCCCCTCTATGCCGAGCTGATGAAGCAGCCGGGCTGGGGCGTGGACATGGCGCGCCGCATCTATGCCGAGGCGCGGCCGGGCTACCACGACGTCACCCGGATCGCCGTCGACAAGATTGTTAAATAAGAATCTTTACACTTAAAGCGGGCAATATCTAGATTGTGACCCGGCGCTTGGTGTCATTTTCAATAAAAATGCATCTTTAGCGCGTAATCTTGCTCAATTGTTAAGACTTCGGGCATAGGCTTCTCCCAGGTTTCGGGGAGGCGTGGCTGTGCAAGAGTCCGAGTTTCATGTGCTGATCGTCGATGATCACGAGATCAACCGGCGTATCGTCTCACTTTTCCTGAAGCCAACAGGCTGGCTGTGGACGATGGCGTGCAATGGCGAGGAGGCGGTTGCCTACTGTCATGCCCGCCGCTTTGACGTCATCCTGATGGACATGCTGATGCCTGGCCTCGACGGGCTGGCAGCGACCTGCCGCATCCGTGCCAATGGTCAGAACCGCGATACGCCGGTCATAGCGTTGACCGCCAATGCCATGGAATGCCACAAGGCCCGGTGGGCCGAGATCGGCGTGAACGACTTCATGACCAAGCCGGTGGATGCCGACGCACTGCTCGCGGCCATAGCGGCCAAGCTGCCGCAAAAGCAGACTAGGGCTAGCGCTTAACGTCGAAGCTGCCGCCGTCGAGGAAATCGACCAGTTCACCATGCGTCGCCAGGCTGATATCACCGGGCTGGGCGTGCTTCAGGCAACCACAGGCAATGCCGTAGTTCAGCGCCTGCTGGTCGCTGTCGCCGTTCAGGATGCCGTGGAAGACGCCGGCCGCAAACGCGTCGCCGCCGCCGATGCGATCGACTATGCCAACGATATCGTAGGTCTCGGTTTCCAGCGAGGTCTCGCGCGTGAACATCTGGCCCGCCAGGCGGTTGTGGTCCGCCGTGACCTGGGTGCGGCGCGTCGAGACCATGCGCTGCAGGTTGGGGAACTGGCTGAAGGCGTGGTCGGCGGCGGCGCGTTCGCGGGCCGTGGTGCCGTCGTCACCCGCGAATTTCGTGCCGAAGACCAGTTCGATGTCGCGATAGCCGCCGAACATCATGTCGGCTTCGGCCATCAGGCTGCGGATAAGCGTCGGTGCGTCGCCGCCCCAGGCCTGCCACAGGGTCGGGCGGTAGTTGCAGTCGAACGAGACCTTGACGCCCAGCTTGCGCGCCGTCTGCATGGCCTTGAGCGCCGCCGCGACGCTGTTGGCGCCTAATGCGGCCGTCACGCCCGAAACGTGCAGCCAGCCGGCGCCCTTCAACAGGCGCGTCCAGTTGAGTTTCGAGAAGCGCGCGGTGGCGAAGGCCGAGCCGGCGCGGTCATAAACGATGTCCGAGCGGCGGTGAATGGCGCCCGGCGTCAGGAAGTAGAGGCCCATGCGACCGGGGGCGGTGTAGACGCCAGAGGTATCGACGCCCCAGCGCCGCAGCTCATTGACGGCGCCCGCGCCCAAGGCGTTTTCAGGCACGACGCTGACCATGGACGCCGGGTGGCCCAGCCGGCGGACACCAACCGCCACATTGGCTTCGGCGCCGGCGATATGAAGCTGCAATTGCGGCAGTTCTTCCAGCATCCGGCCGCTCATCGTGTTGAGCCGGATCATCAGCTCCCCGAAGCAGACGAGCGGGGCGGAGGCAGCGGCGGCGGGCGGTGTAGGCATGGGGCGGCGAATCTTCTGTGGCATGAATGGCGAACCGGCAGTGTTGTAAAGGCTGAGCGCCACAGGGTCGAGACCTGAATGCGCAAACCGTGCGGGCAAAATGAGGCCTGACAAAAAAAGGGCGCCGGATGAACCGGCGCCCCAAGTGGCGGCTTATTGGGAGAATGCGCTCGCAGCCGCATTTGGGAGGTGTGCCGGCTGTGAAGCCGGCGCACCAGATGCGATTAGTACTTGTAGCGGAAGCCGGCGTAATACTGGCGGCCCGACTTCGAGTAATCGTACAGCAGGTTCTGGGCGGTGTTGCCCTGAGCCGTGTTGTAGGAGATGAAGCGGTCGTCGGCTTCGTCCGTCAGGTTGATGCCTTCGAAGATGAGGGTCAGGCTCTTGTTGATTTTCCAGGTCATCTGAGCGTCGATATTGAACGTCTCGTGCTTGCCCCAGAAGTCAGCCGAAGAGCCCGGGCTCAACTGCGACAGGTAGCCGTCGCGGTAAGCAAAGGCCACGCGGCCGGCCAGGACATCACCTTCATAATAGGCCGTGATGTTCCAGGCTTCCGGCGACAGGCCCAGCAGGTTGGCCGTCGTCGTCGTCGTAGCGCCAGCGGTCGTGTAGTACTGGATCTCCGACTCGACGTGGGTGTAGTTCAGGATACCGCCCGTCTTGGACAGGAAGCCCGGCAGGAAGGTGAAGGGCTTCTGCAGCGAGATTTCGTAGCCCTTGAGATCGCCGCCCGGCGTGTTGATCGGGGTGGTGACGTTATAGACTTCGTCGGCAGTTTCGCCGAGGTCAGCATAGTTATAGCCCAGCTCGCTCAGCTTGTAAGGCACGGTGCGCGACTGGATGTACGACTTGATTTCCTTTTGGAACAAGGAAACCGTGAACAGAGTATCCTTATCCGGATACCATTCGAAGCTCAGGTCGGTGGTGTTGGCGCGTACAGGATCAAGTGCCGGGTTACCCGTGGTGATCGTGTTCGCGCCGGTGCTGATAGCGCCGCCACCCGGTGTCAGACTGAGCAGGGTCGGGCGTGCCATGGTCTTGGCCGTGGCGAAACGGACATAGACGTTATCCATCGGCTCGATCATGAAGTTGAACGACGGCAGCGAGTCCTTGTAGCTGCGCTGGATCGTGGTCATCTTCGAACCGGTCGAGTTGACAGTGGTCGCGACGCCGATGAAGCCGGAAACCTCGATGTCGGTAGTGACTTCACGCAGGCCGATATTACCGCGGTAAGGCATGGTGCCCAGGTCGCCACGGAAGTCAGCCTGTATGAACACGCCGGTGTCGCGCTCGTTGGCGATACGGTTGTTGGTACGCGAGCTGGAATTTTCCTTGTTGACCGTGAAGGTGCCCCACGCATTGGTGCAGCGGCAGTCATAATTGAAGGTTTCGCGGATCAGATCCAGGTTGGGGATCAGGTAGCTGGTGCCGCCAACGGTAACCGTTTCCGCGTACTTGGCGAGGTTGTTCTTGATTTCCGGAGCAATCGCGCCGCCGGCATTTTCGTCGCGTGCGGCATTGGCTGCGCTGGTGGAAACGCGGCCGTACTCTTCGGAGTAGAAGTCGTATTCCTTGACCGAATAGCCGCCCTTCAGGGTGATGTGGTCATTCAGGTCGAACTTGACGTCCAGCTTGGCTGTCGAGAACTCGTTTTCGACCAGCTGCGGACGAATACGGATGAGCGATGCATCGCCGGCCAGGGCCGGATCACCCGTAATAGGCGTCCGGGTATAGCTCCAGTAGCAGGCCTGGTCGGGCGTACAGTTGGTCGAGGACTTGCCGTAGTTGAAGACCGGGGCCGTCGGATCGGTGTAGTCGTACGAATAGCCGTCGACGTCGTAGGAATCGAAGGTGAAGGTCGTTTGCTCCGGCGTTTCCTGCGACGACTTCGAGTGGCCGAGGAAGAACTTGGAGGTCAGGCGATCGCCCCAGTTCTGATCCCAGGTCAGGTTCAGCTGGTTGAAGGTCGTGGTCAGTTCGTCGAAACGGTGTTCGGAACGGATATCGACGTCATTGAACGACGCCTTGGTGATGGTGCCTTCGCCGTCGATCTCATAGTTATAGATATCGGTTTGCGGCAGGCCGACCGTACCGCGGCTGAACGAGATGGCTTCAATTTCCCACTCGTCGCGGTTCGCACCAAAGCTGGCGTGCATGGCGTCGAGCGTGATCAGGGTGCCTTCAAACGGGCGCATCTGGAAGGCGCCGGTGATGCCGAGGCGCTTCTGTTCGGTCTCAAAGTGGTTGTAGCGCGGAATACGCGGGTGCAGGCCGTTGGAAATCTTGGCCGAGTTCGCCAAGTTGGCTGCCGAGCCGCCTGTGGCCGCCGAGCAGGCCCCCGTCGTCGTTGCTGCGGCGCAGTTGGTGATAAAGGTCGTGCCGCCGTCAAGGCTGTAGCTTTGGAAACGACCGGCGGTACCGGCCGAGGACGAGTTTTCCCAACGCGTCGAGTTGGTCGAGTCTTCGACGACGTTGCGCGAACCCCAGGCCACCGAAAGCAGGGCGCCCAGCTTGCCGTCCGCCCAACGGTTGGAGATCATGAAGGTGCCACGCTTGGCGACGTCTTCGCTCAGGTCGTTGTAGCCGAGCTGACCGCCGGCCGCCATGGTGAAGCCCTTGTAGTCAAAGGGGCGGGCGGTTTGCAGGTCGACGGTGGCGCCGAGTGAGCCTTCTTCGATTTCAGCCGACAGCGATTTGCGGACGGTGATCGAGTTGAACAGGTCGGCGGCGAAGACGTTGAAGTCGAAGCCGCGGGTACGGTTGGTGCCGCCCGAAGAATCCTTGGCGCCAGTCGTAGCCAGGGCTTCCATGCCGTTCAGGCGGGTACGCGAGAATTCCGCGTTCAGGCCGCGCACGGTGATCTGCTTGCCTTCACCGCCATCGCGGTCGATCGACACGCCCGGGATACGCTGCAGCGATTCCGCCAGGTTCAGATCCGGGAATTGCCCGATGTCTTCGGCCTTGATGACATCGACCATGTCGGTCGACTTCTTCTTTTCGCTGATGGCAGTCTGCAGCGAGCTGCGGAAGCCGGTAACAACGACGACATCGGTGTCATCGGTAGCCGGAACAGGCGCCGCATCTTGTGCATGAGCGCCGGCGGCCACGGCCATCAACGTGCCGAGCGAAGCGCCCAGAAGGGCGATCTTGCGGCTGAGTTTGGGCGCAATCGTGGCGCCGTTCGACTTGGACTTCATAAGGTTACTCCCCGTTTTGCCAACTTGCGGCCTGTTTTTAATATGGCGGCCGACAAGAATGATCATATAGACAGTTGATTAACACAGATTTACTGTGTGAATGACCATCTGACACCGGTGTCATGAGTGGTTGTTGCCTACTCGACGCCAATACACTAATTACTCACAGTTCTGAAACGCACACAAGCCGGAAAGACACCGGTAGCATCATGCGGACAAAGAAGTTTCGCACCTGCGTTATTTTTGCCATAGGTCCCTGGCAGGCGTAAAAAAGGGTTAAGGCGTCTTCGTTATTGAGAAAGCTCACGGCTGTTCTGGCTGGCGGCTTCGGTCTTCAGCTCAAGGACGATGTTGTCGCGGCCGTCCGTGCTGAAGATGACGCGCGAGGTCTGGCCCGCAGCGATATCGTGGATGCCGGTGGTGGCGCCGGATGAGATCAGCTGGCCCTTGGTCAGCGGCCGGCCGCGCTGGGCCAGGTGGCCGGCCAGCCAGGCAATGGCCTTGAGCGGGCCGCCCGGCATGGTGAACAGGCCGCCTTCGCCGACAACGACGCCGTCGATCTCCGTGCGCGCTTTGTAGGCCTTGACGGCATCGGCGCCGAGCGTGTCGACGGTGGAATCGCTGTCGAACTCGGCCAGGCGTTCTGAGAGGATCAGGCCGAAATTATTGCCGAAATCCGAGGCGACGACCGTTGGCCCCAGCTTGTTGATCGTGGCCAGCGGCGAGCCGGCCATTTCGATGCCGGCGAATACGCCGTCGATCAGGCGCAGGGCCTCTTCCTCGCTGTACTCCGTCTTGGCCGGATCGGTGTCGTGGGCGATGCGAAAGATGTATTCGGCTTCGACTGCCGCAAAGCCGCCGGTAAACACGGGCAGGGTGACGGCCGTGCCGTCATAGTCCTTGTAGGTCGGGGCGAAGATCGGGCCGGCCAGGCGTTCCGTGCCGTGCTCGGCTTGCCTTTCCGGCGCCAGGCGGCCGATCTTCCAGCCGATGACCGGGCGGTCCCAAAGCGTGATGGCGCGTTCCTGGATGGCATAAGAGTCTTCGAGCTTCGACGGAATCTCACCGGGATAGCCCTCAAGCGCCGTAGCCGAGCGGCGGGCGGTCACGAAGCGGTTGGCGATGTCGTCGAAAGTCATTGGCGGGTCTCCATTTACTTAGGCGCTACCTAGCGGAAACCGGTGTCACGAGCAACTCTTTTTGCCAGAACGCGGCTTTTGCGAGGCTATGTTGCGGCCGGATCGTTGAGCGCGGACTATGGTGTCATCAGGCGCAGCATGGGCGATGTTTCATAGCGGAAGCCGCGCCCAGACAGGATGATTGGATCCCCGGCCTGCAGGTCCTGCAGTTCAGTGTCGGCCAGGCCGCGGATCACGCCCAGGCCGTAGGCGCCGGCGCTGTCGGCCACAGGGCCGAGAGCAATGACCGCACCCTGCTTGACCCAGGGCTGCCAATGGGCGACGTGCGCCTGCATATCAGCCATTTCTTCGGGCGTGGCGTCGAACGGGAAGGTCGCGCGCGGCGGGATCAGGCGCATAACGAAGGCCGGTGCGGGCGCCTGTTCGATAACGAAGTAGCCGTTGAGCCAGCCCAGAACGCGTTCCCAGCCCGAGGCGTGGCTGCTGCACGACGCAGCGTGTTCGCCGAAGCCCGAGTGGCGCGCCGTGACACGCGTTCCGCCATCTACAGTCGTCAGTGTGTAGCTGACGTGGCTTTCGAAGGTCTCCCAACTGGGGCGCCATGTCATCTCCAGGTGGTGGGGCGGCTGGACGCGGGTATACATGCCGCCGACCTCGAAGGCCGTGCCGTCGGCGCCCTGACCTGAGCTCTTCCATTCGCCGCCTTCGCGCAGGTCGGAGACCAGGGCGGTCGTGCGGTACAGGTCATCGGAACCCCACCACTTCGGCAGCTGTTCCGGATCGGTCAGAGCGGCGAAGACACGCTCGATCGGCGCCTGGATATCGACGGTGGCAAGCACGAGGCCTTCATTGATATCGGCAATGGCGCGGGCGTCAGGCATCGGAAGTCTCCACAAAGGCTTTGAGTGCATTGAGATGGCCGGCCCAGAACCGGCGATAGGTCAATATCCAGTGGTCAACCGGTTCGAGTTTGGCGGGCTTAAGGCGATAGAGCCGCTCACGGCCTTGGCGGGTCTCTTCGACAACACCGGCCTCGCGCAGGATGCGCAGGTGCTTGGATATGGCCGGCCGTGAAACCGGAAAGGCGCCGGCGACGGTGTTCACCGGCTTGGGCCCACTGCGCAGGGCATCGAGGATGGCGCGCCGCGTCGGATCGGCGATGGCGCGAAAGATGTCGTCTTCATTACCGCCTTCGTTGTCCGCTGCCTGGATTTTTCGTGCCGCCGTCATATTGCCTCAATCCGTAACCAATTGGTTACTTATATGACAAAAAATAACAGCGCGTCAAGCGCCGGTACGTCGCGTGATTGCAGGGAAAAGATGAGAGGGCCGGCCGCCGTTTGGCGGGAGAAAGATCGTTTCACCGGTAGCCTTTGTTTGCCGCGCACCTTGCCCCAAAACCGTTGAACACTTTTGGGGGTGCGCGGGCGGCCCTCGTCAACCTGGTCAAGGTCCGGCGGGTGTGAGGTGCCCGCCGGGTTACCAGGATTTTTTACGTGTTTGGTGACCTACGCTTAGCGCGCCAGCCAGCCGCCATCGACGGGGATGACCGCGCCGTTGACGTAGTCCGAAGCCGCTGCAGCGAGGAAGACCGCCGTGCCGCCGAGGTCGGCCGGCAGGCCCCAGCGATTGGCCGGGATGCGGTCGAGGATGGCCTTTTCACGGACTTCATCGGCGCGGATCTGCGCCGTGTTGTCGGTGGCCATGTAGCCGGGCGCGATGGCGTTGATATTGATGCCCTTGGCGCCCCATTCGTTGGCCAGCAGGCGCGTGATGCCGGCGATACCGGACTTCGACGCGGTGTAGCTGGGGACGCGGATGCCGCCCTGGAACGACAGCATCGAGGCGATGTTGATGATCTTGCCGCGGCCCTGGGCGATCATGTGCTTGCCGGCGGCCTGGGCCATGAAGAAGGCGCCCTTGATGTTGACGTTCATCACGTCGTCCCAGTCCTTTTCGGAGAACTCAACGGCGTCGGCGCGACGGATCAGGCCCGCATTGTTGACCAGGATGTCGAGGCCGCCAAGGCCTTCGATGGTTTCCTTGACGATGCGGTCGACCGGCTCGATGCTGATCAGGTTGGCATCGATATTGAGAAACTTGCGGCCGAGCGCCTTGATCTTTTCACCGGTTTCATCGGCAGGCACGATGCCGGCAGCGGCGATATCGGCACCGGCTTCGGCCAGGGCCAGGGCAATGCCCTGACCGAGGCCGGTATTGGCACCGGTTACCAGGGCAACCTTGCCCGTCAGATCGAATGCTTGAAGTCCCATTATTTGTGTTTCCTGTTCGGGGCTTGGGTCGGGATTAGGCCAGCTGGCAGATGTCGAGGACCTTCATGTCGGTATAGTCGAGGTTTTCCCCGCCCATGGCCCAGATGAAGGCGTAGTTCGACGTGCCGCAGCCCATGTGGATCGACCACGGCGGCGACACCACGGCCTCGTTGTTCTGGATGACGATATGGCGCGCCTTGTCGGGCTCGCCCATGAAGTGGAACACACGGTCGTTGTCGCCGAGATTGAAGTAGAAATAGACTTCCGAGCGGCGGTCATGGAGGTGCGGCGGCATGGTGTTCCACACGCTGCCCGGCGACAGGATGGTCAGGCCCAGCAGCAGCTGGCACGACTTGGCGGTTGTCGGCACGATGTACTGGTAGATAACGCGTTCATTGGATTGCTCCAGCGAACCGCGCGCCAGCGGCACGGCCTGATCGATCGAGATCTTGACCGTCTCATAGCGCTGGTGCGCCGGGGTCGAGGTCAGGTAGAACAGAGCCGGATTGGCGGCGTCGTCCGACGAGAACAGCACTTCCTTGGTGCCCATCGGGATGTAGAGGCCGTCCTTCAGGCCCAGGTCGTAGACCGTGCCGTCGACGCTGACCTTGCCCGAACCGCTGCCGACATTGATGACGCCCAGTTCGCGGCGCTCAAGGAAGGGGTGTCCGGCGGCCGAAGCCGGCTCCGTCTGGTCGGGCAGCTTGAGCTGGCCGTTGACCGGGGCAGCGCCACCGACGACGAAGCGTTCGAAGTGAGTATAGTTGAGCACTACCGCGCCGGGCGCGAACAGGCCGCCCATCAGGTATTTTTCGCGCAGATCCTGCGTGTCCGCGCCGGCCATCATGTCGGGATGGGTGGCGTGGTAGATCTTTTGGTACAGCGAATTCTGGCACATGGCGCGGTAGGCTCCGATAGTTTTCTGATCAGAATTGATCAATAGGTGTCATTTTCAATCCCTTACAGCTTGTAGGCCGCTTTGGGAAGATTGTAGGTGAGGTCTTTGATGACTTCGGCTGCGTCTTCCATCGCGATGCGATGTTCCGCGACCAGCCTGGCCAGGAAGTGGGCGTCCATGCGGCGGGCGACGTCGTGGCGCGCCGGGATGGACAGGAAGGCGCGGGTATCGTCGTTGAACCCGACCGTATTGTAGAATCCACCGGTTTCCGTGACCTGCTCGCGGAAGCGCATCATGCCTTCCGGGCTGTCGTGGAACCACCAGGACGGGCCCAGCTTCAGGACCGGATAGTGGCCGGCCAGAGGCGCCAGTTCACGGGCATAGTTGGTCTCGTCCAGGGTGAACAGAATGATCGTCAGGTTCTTCTCGTTGCCATAGGCATCGAGCAGCGGCTTCAGCGCATGGACGTAATTGGTCGGCAAAGGGATATCGCAGCCCTTGTCACGGCCGAAGGTCTCAAAGACCTTTTGATTGTGGTTGCGGAAAGAGCCCGGGTGAATCTGCATCGTCATGCCGTCGTCGAGCGACATGCGCGCCATTTCGGTCAGCATCTGGGCACGGAACAGCTCTGCGTCGGCGGCCGTGACCTGCGGGCTCAGGACGCGCTTGAACAGTGCTTCGGCGTCGGCGCCTGAAAGGTTCGCCGTCTGGGCGGTGGGGTGGCCGTGGTCGCTGGACGTCGCGCCCATGGTCATGAAGAAGTCACGACGAACGCGGTGTGCCTTCAGGTAACCCTGCCAGTTATAGACGTCCTCGCCCGACAGGTCGGCAAAGACCTTCAGCTTGTCGTGGAACTCTTCGTGTTCCGGATCGATGACCGGGTCGGGGCGATAGGCGGTGACGACCCGGCCCTTCCAGCCGGACGCCTTGATAGCCTGATGATGTTCCAGCGTGTCCGTCGGGCTTTCCGTCGTTGCCAGAAGCTCGATGTTGAAGCGTTCGAACAGGGCGCGCGGACGGTAGGCTTCAGACGCCAGAAGCTCCCCGATACGGTCGAAATACAGGTCCGAGGTTTCCGCATCGAGCGCGACGTCGAAGCCCATGATCGAACCAAAGACATGGTTCATCCAGATCGAGGTCGGTGTGCCGCGGAACAGGTGTTGGTTCGACGCGAATATACGCCAGGCTTCGCGCGGATCGGCAGGGGACGGGCCGGCCTTGGTGGCCACACCGACGGACTGCATGTCGATGCCCTGCGAGTAGAGCATGCGGAAGATGTAGTGGTCGGGGCTCAGGAACAGGGCGGTGGCGTTCTCGAACGGTTCGTTTCCGGCGAACCAGGACGGATCAGTATGGCCGTGCGGGCTGAGGATCGGGAAGTCCTTGACCAGCGCATACAGCTCACGCGCCAGCTTGCGCTGGGTCGGATCGCTCGGCAACAGGCGATCCTCATGAAGAAAGAGGGGCTTTGGCATTTTTGTCGTTTCGTTCTGGAATTGGCCGGGGACCCGCATATTGCCCGCAGATTGGTCCGGTCGCACTCCCTAATTATCCTGTTATTGCCAAAGGTAACCGGTGTCATAGCTTTTGACAACAGATTTTTTGCGACAATTTCGCTAAAAAACGCAAAATCTGAGCAGGCTACGAAAAAGTGGAAAGCCGTTTTTTGTGCCAAGCATGCGACCACCAACGCAGCGCTCGTGATTTTTGGCCTTACCGCTTTGCCGGGCCGGACGAGCCCCGAATGATCAGTTTCGACTCGAAGACGATCGAGGTGCGCTCGTTCATCTCGCCAGTCATCAGGGTTTCGGTGGCGGTGCGCGCCATGTCGCGAACCGGCAAGCGGACGGTCGTCAGCGGCGGATAGATGCGCGTGGCGACATCGGCGTCGTCGAAGCCGATAATGGTCAGGTCTTCCGGAATCTTCAGGCCCAGGCTGTAGGCCGCGTGATAGGCCCCGGCGGCCATCTGGTCATTACAGGCAATGATGGCGGTTGGAGGATTGGCGTTGTTCAGCAAGCGCGTGGCGGCGGCGATCCCGCCTTCGAAGCTGTAGTCGCCCGGCTCATCCAGGTCGGCTGCAATTGTCAGTCCGTTGCGGTGCAGGCCTTCTTCGAAGCCGGCGCGGCGTTCGTGTGCTGACGGGTACGCCGGGTTGCCGTTGATAAAGGCGATGCGCGTATGGCCGAGCTTCGCCAGATGGTCACTGCCCTCGGCGCAGCCGGCGCGGTCGTTGGACACGATTTGGGCGGTGCGGATCGGCGGATCATTGCGCTCGCCCGGGCGGGCGGTGACGCGGATGACGGGCGTTTCCAGCTCCTCCATCAGCGCCAGCAGCTTGGGGTCTTCGGCGATCGGCGGCAGCAGGATGACGCCCGCCAGGCGCTGCATCTCGATGAATTCGCGAATGTCGTCGAGGAAGTTGTCGGCATGGCGGTCACACGGGTGCACGACCAGGTCGAGGCCCGAGCCGCGAAGGCTGTCGAGCGCGCCCATCTGCATATTGACGACGTAGGTAGCGTTTGGATTGTCGTAGATCAGGCCGAACAGGAAGGAGCGGCGAAACGCCAGGCCACGCGCCTGCGGATCAGGCCTGAAGCCGATGCGGGCGATGATCTCATTGACTTGGTCACGCGTGTCCGGCCGCACCGACGGCGAATTGTTGATAACGCGTGATACCGTTTTTTTCGACACGCGGGCCAGGCTTGCGACGTCGTTGATCGTCGCCTTCTTGCGACGCCGGATGAAGTCCTCGATGGCGTCGCCGATATCGCGGCCGAATTCGCGGCTGGAAGCCAAAGGCTGGCTGAAAGGTTTCGGTGCGGGGGATCGGGCCATATGGGCTTTTTGTTATGTTATCGAATCAGAACGGCGGCACTTGCACAGGTTTTGTGTCACAGGAAAGCAGTTTTGCCAAATCCACTCGCCGGAGACGACCTGTGCTACAGGTGACACCGGTTACCATAGCGAAGAATATTGTAAAACGCATCTTCTTTCCATGATAGTGGGTTTTATCGGTAAAAATTGGAAACGATACGATTTGGTCTTGCATGCCTTCAGAGGTCAGGCCAATAGCGTGGTTATTCACCTGTAACCTTGGGATCTATTATGACGCGTCTTAATCTGGCCAATCTTGACCTGTTGTCACCAGCCGCCGCCAAGCCGGCCTACGACCCGTCCACGCTCGCCATCGGTGTGGTCCATTTCGGGCCTGGCGCCTTTCACCGCGCCCACCAGGCGGCCTATTTCGACGCACTGGCGACGACGGACGCGCGTTGGGGGATCTGCGGCGTGTCTTTGCATTCCGCCGGTGTGCGCGACGCGCTGACGCCGCAGGATGGGCTGTACACCCTGGCCATTCTTGACGCGGAAATCCGCTACCAGATCATCGGTTCGATGCGCGAAGTACTGGTCGCGCACGACGATATCGAAGCCGTGTTCGCGCGCCTGACGCGCGCCTCGGTCGAGCTGGTGACCTCGACCGTGACCGAAAAGGGCTACTGCCTGGCGCCCGACTGGACGCTCGACTTCGGTCACGCCGACATTGTCCATGACCTGGCGAACCCCAAGACGCCGAAGTCGTTTATCGGCTATGTCACCGAAGGCCTGCGCCGCCGTAAAGCCGCGGGCGTGCAGCCCTTCGTGCTGATCCCGTGCGACAACCTGCCGAAGAACGGCGAGCGTCTCAAGGCGGCGGTCGTCGCCTTTGCCGCGCGCGGCGATGCCGATCTCGCTGCCTGGATCGAGGCGAACCTTCAGTGCCCGTGCACCATGGTCGACTCGATCACCCCGGCGACCGACGATGCTCTGCGGGCTCGCGTGGCCGAGGCGATCGGTCTCGAGGACGCCTGGCCGATCCAGCGCGAAGCCTTTACCCAGTGGGTGATCGAGGAGCACGTTCACGACGGCGGCCCGGACTGGGCCAGCGTCGGCGTCACCCTGACCGACAATGTGCCGGCCTATGAGCGCGCCAAGCTGCGCCTGTTGAACGGCCCGCACTCGACTCTTGCGTACGCAGGCCTGCACAAGGGCTATGAGAGCGTGTCACAGGCCGTCGGCGACGCCGAACTGGAGCAACTGGTTCGCGACCTGATGCTGAAGGACGTCGTGCCGCTGCTGGAGGCGCCGAAGGGCATGGACCTGCCGGCTTACTGCGAAGCTATTTTGCAACGCTTCCGCAATCCGGCGATCAAGCACCTGCTGTCGCAAATTGCCTGGGACGGCTCGCAGAAGCTGCCGATCCGTATCCTGAGTTCGCTGAACGAGGCGCTGGAGCGCGGCCAGGACATTTCGCGCTTTGGCGTGCCGCTGGCGGCGTGGATGCGCTTTGTTCGCGCCAAGGCGGTCAAGGGCGAGGCGATCACCGATCCGCTGGCGAGCGAACTGCTGGCGCTGGGCGCGACGCTGAAGGACGATGTGTCGGACGTGAAGGCGGTTCTTGCCCTACGTTCGGTGTTCCCGGAAGCGCTGGCGGGCAATTCCAAAGTCGTTGCCGGGATTGAGAAGGCCTACAGCGAACTGCTGGTGACGAAGCTGGCATAGTTGCGAGGCAAGCCACTATGTTGCGCTGCTACAAAGGACGGTGGCCTGAAGAACAGGTTCCCGTAGAAAGTCCGATCTGGCTTTACTATGAACTCGACGTTGAAGCGGACAACGTCTTGCGAACGGTCGAAATCTATCAAGACGGTCATTCCGAGCGAAATAGCCTGGCGCTGGAAATGCGAGATGGCTGGCCGTGCATAACCTTGGTTCATGGCCCCTTTTGGGAGACGGTTGGTGACTGGCTTTTAGCGGAAATTTCCAACGAAGAGTTTGATCGTTTTTGGCTGCAGGCGTTAGACAAGCCTGCACCCCGATCTTAAGTTCCCTGCTGGATAAACGGCACCTTGCTGAACAGCTTGCGTTCCTCGCCACGTGGATCAAGCGCCAGTTCCGGCTTGAGATTCCACACCATCGTCTCGCGCTTTTCCAGCGTATAGCCCTTCCACTCCGGCAAGGCAGGGGTCTGCGGTGATCCTGTCCGGGCAAAGGCAATAAAGGCATCCGAGATCAGGTCGGCCATCTGTCTTGCCTCGGCCGAGTCCGTCGTGATGGCGTCCGGCACGTGGGTATTGCGGAAGACCAATGGAATTTCGATCGTGTGCGGCGCACCCAGCCGTCCGCCGTTCTTCGGCGTCGCCCAATCGAACTGATAGGCAAAGGCCGGCGCGCCTTGCCGTGCCCGGGCCTCGACTTCCTCGATTGCGCCGCGCCATGACCGGCCGGCGGTGGTGGCGGCGAAGAAGACGTCCGACGGTGACATCTGCGGGTATAGCTTCCGGTAGGTGTCGATCACCAGATAGGGATCGATATCGACGCGGTATTCCGGCGGCATCTTCGCCGGCAGGTCTTCCCAGTTGAGCGCGAAATTCTTCAGGTCTCCGCCTAAAAAGGCGCGGGTTTCATCGTGGGTGTTGCCGACGATCATCGGGATATAACGCGACTGATCGGGCGCGTCCGGCCAGAAGGGATGGCGGAAGAGGATGGTCTCGTCCAGCACCGGGCCCATATAGACGCCGCCCTTGCCGAGCACCGGATCGGTGACTCTCAGCGCGGCGACCAGTTCTTCCATCTGCAGGGTCTGGACCTTTGCCAGGCCGTCAGCATCCGGATTGAGGCCCAGCGCTTTGAGATATGCTGTGGCGCGCAGGGTTGCATTGCCGGGACCTGACGCCGTCACCTGCTGGCCGCTCATGGTGGCAGCGCGGTGGAACAGGCCCTTGGCCGATGGCGTGGCCATCATGGTAGCGATTTTGGCGCCACCGCCGGATTGTCCGAAGACCATGACGCAGTTGGGATCGCCGCCAAAATTGCGGATATTGTCGCGCACCCATTCCAGCGCCAGATGCAGGTCCAGCTGCCCGCAATTGCCGGAATAGCGCAGTGGACCGGGGGCGCCGGTCAAAGCCCGTTCCAGACGCGCCAGGAACAGATACCCGAAGGCGTTCAGGCGGTGATTGACGGTGACGACGACGACATCGCCGGCGATGGCCAGATTGGTGCCGTCGTAAAGCGCGTCACCGCCCGAGCCGTTACTATAGGCGCCGCCGTGGATATAGAACATGACCGGCCGGGCCTTTTTGGTGTTGGCTTCCGGCGTCCAGACGTTGAGGAAGAGGCAGTCCTCGCTCTTGCCCCATGGATCAGGCGTGCTGCCTTGCGGCGAGGCCGGGCCGTAATGATCAGCCTTGTAAGGCGTTTCCCATGGTGTGGGCTTCACCGGCGGCTGAAAGCGCGCCTTGCCCGTATCCGCACCATAACGCAGGCCGAGAAACACCTGAACGCCGCCCTTGCTCTGGCCCGTTACCAGCCCGGCGGTAGTCGCGACCGACGGCGGTTTCGTCTTTGCCCATCCTGATACCGGTGTCACAGCGGCGGCTGTACTCAGGCCCAAAAGCGCGTCACGGCGGTTCATCGCATCACGTCCCTGTAATTTTTCGTTGTAAGCCTAGTCTGGCTGTGAAGCCTCCCCAAGTAAAGCTTTGACGTTTCAGACATTGCGGCTAAATTTCCACCATGAGTTTGCCTGCCCCCCTCATTGATGCCTTTGGACGCCGCATTTCCTATGTGCGCCTGTCGGTGACGGACCGCTGTGACCTGCGCTGCACCTATTGCATGAGCGAGCACCAGACCTTTCTGCCGCGCAAGGACCTGCTGACCTGGGAAGAGATGGAGCGGCTCAGCCGCTTCCTGATCGCGCGCGGTGTGGACAAGCTGCGCATCACTGGCGGTGAGCCCCTGGTGCGCAAGGGCGTACTCGATTTCCTGCGCCGCATCGGTGAAGAGGTTCACGCCGGACGCCTGAAGGAACTGACGCTGACGACCAATGGCACGCTGCTGAAAGGCGCGGTGCCGGCGCTGGTCGACGCAGGCGTCAAACGCATCAATGTGTCGTGCGATACGCTTAAAGCCGATGCCTATCGCCGCATCACGCGCGGTGGCGACCTGGCGAAGGTGCTGGACGGCATCGAAGCAGCGCAGGACGCCGGTATCCGCATCAAGCTGAACGTCGTGGCGCTTGCCCAGGACAACCGCGCTGAGTTGCCCGACATCATCAGTTTTGCCCATGGACGCGGCATCGACGTGTCGCTGATCGAGACCATGCCGATGGGCGAGGAGATCGATCGCGAAGCGCAGTTCGTGTCGCTGGCCGATGTCCTCAGCGACCTGCAAAGCTTCTGGCGGGTAACGCCTGTGGCGGACACGACAGCCGGACCGGCGCGCTATTACCGTATCGACGAGACGGGCGGGCGGCTGGGCCTGATCACGCCGCTCAGCCATAATTTTTGCGATACCTGCAACCGGGTCCGCGTCACCTGCACAGGTCGGCTGTATATGTGCTTGGGCCAGGACGACCATGTTGATCTGCGCGCTGCCCTGCGCGAAGATGCGACCGATGCAGGGCTGGAAACGGCACTCAGCCAGGCACTGGTGCAAAAGCCGCGTCGCCACGATTTTGTCATTGCCTCGTCCTCGCTTTTGGCCCAGGACACGCCCGGATATCGCCCGGCGCGCACCATGTCGCTGACCGGCGGTTAAGGGGTAAGGCATGAGCGAAATCAGCGAAAACGATCTGAAATATCTCGGTGGCGGGCGCATCGACGCCGAGCGGCCGTTTCGCGTCGTAAATATCGCCGTGCTGACCGTCTCGGACACGCGCACCGAAGAAAACGACACTTCGGGTGATGTGCTTGCGGCGCGGATCACGCAGGCCGGCCATCATCTGGCGGCGCGCGCCATTGTTCGCGACGATGTCGATGCGATCCGCACCCATATCAAGAACTGGGTCGGCTCCGGCAATATCGACGCCATCATCTCGACCGGCGGGACGGGCATTACCGGCCGCGATGTCACGCCTGAAGCCGTCGAGCCATTGCTGCATAAGCGGATCGAAGGCTTCTCGACCATCTTCCATATGTTGAGCTATCAGACGGTCGGCCTGTCGACTCTGCAATCGCGGGCTCTGGCCGGCATTATCGACGGCGTCTTCATCTTCTGCCTGCCGGGCTCGAACGGCGCGGTCAAGGACGGCTGGGACAAGGTCATCCGCTGGCAGCTCGACAGCCGCCATGGCCCCTGCAACATGGTCGAGCTGATGCCGCGGCTCAAAGAAAAGTAGATGCCGGCGCGCCGTAATGTGCCGATGAGTGAAGCGGTCGCGATCGTCCGCTCGGGTGCTTTGACCCCGCGTACCGAAACCGTGGGACTGAACGCTGCCTTGGGGCGTGTGCTGGCGGCGGATGTTGTAGCCACGCGCGACCAGCCGCCCTTCCGCAGCAGCGCCATGGACGGCTATGCTGTGCGCAAGGTCGACCTGTCCCGCGAAACCCTCGCTGTTATTGGTGAAAGCGCGGCCGGTGCTCGCTTTGAGGCTGCGGTCGGCGAAGGGCAGGCGGTGCGGATCTTTACCGGCGCACCGGTGCCGGACGACTGCGACGCGGTAGTCATCCAGGAAAATACGGAAAAAATAGACAGCGGTATCCGCCTTTTGCCCGACGCCGTGACAGCGAAGAGCGACAACATTCGCGCTCAAGGCGGAGATTTCCGCATTTCTGATCCGCTTTTGTACAAGGGCGATCGGCTCGATCCGTGGCGGTTGTCGCTGGCTGCCGCAGCCGGACGTGCGGAACTTGGCGTTGTAAAGCGTCCGCGCATCGCCGTCCTGTGTACCGGCGATGAGCTAGTCTTGCCAGGGCAGGCGCCGGGACCGGATCAGATTTTCGAGTCCGGCTCACTGGCCCTGATGGCCTTGATCGCACAGTGGGGCGGGGAGGCCGCCTATCTCGGCGTCGAAGGCGACGGCGAAGCGGCGATTATCGAGGCCGTGCGCCATGCGGAGGCGGATATGATCGCCACGGTCGGTGGCGCCAGTGTCGGCGATTACGATCTGGTCAAGCCGGCGCTTGGCGCCTTGGGGCTGGCGCTGGAGTTTGAGACGCTCAATCTGCGTCCCGGCAAGCCCACGGCCTTCGGACAACTGGCGGATGGGCGCAGGACCTTGAGCCTGCCCGGCAATCCAGCTTCCGCTTTTGTGGTGGCGCAGTTGCTGCTCAAGCCGTGGATCGAAGCGTCGCTGGGTATGGCGGCGAAATCGCCCTTTATGAACGCCGTGCTGGCCGTCGACGTCGGCCCGGCCGGTCCGCGTGAAACCTATATGCGGGCGCAGTTGAGCACATCGGATGATGGCCGTCTGATGGTGATGCCTTTCCGCGATCAGGACTCGTCGCTAGTCAGTGTCTTTGCCCGCGCCAATGCGTTGTTGCGCCTGCCGGCCAATACCGAGGCCCAGGCGGCCGGCGCCGTAGTAGAGGTTATTCGGCTCGACCGCGCTTAGTTGGCAGGCTTTTCGACGATGTCGCGGTGCTGCGGCGCCAGTGCGGCCAGAAGCTTGTTCTGTGCCGAGAACGGCACCCCGTTCTTGTCCATCGCCTTTTGCAGGTTCTCGATCAGCGCGAAGACGTCCGCCTTCTGGACGCCTAGGTCCTTGTGCGCCGCCTTCATGTCCTTGCCGGTATAGGTGCAGCCGCCGCCGAGCACGACGCAGAACTGTTCGACCAGCATGGCTTTGGTATGCTCGCGCTTCTTGGGGTCGAAGAAGGTGTTGATGCGCGGGTCGGCGTCGACATTGACGAACATGTCGTCGACGATCTTCACCAGCCCTGCGCGGCCACCGAATTCGGCGAACAGCTTGCTGTCAGTGGCGATCACGGGCGCCGTGGCGGCGCTGGGTTGGCCGGTCACAGGCGCGGCCACCAGAAGCAGGGCGAGGGCGATAAAGGTCATGGTCAGAATCCTACCTGAAGCGAGGCATAAAGGCCGGTCTGGCGGCGGGTGACAACGTGGCCGAGATCGGCGTAGGCTAGCGTCAGCGAGATGTTCTTCGTGGCGGCATAGGCGGCGAAGATGTCGAAGGCAGCGCCTTCCTTGGCGATGGCTAGGTTATCCGGCTTGGTGCGGACCTCGGCGCCCACCGCCAGCCTGCGATTGATGAGATAGGCCGCCGAGCCTTCAAACTGCATGTGACGCTTGTCATCTATGCCGCCGAAGCCCAGGATGCCGTACTGGTTGGCACGGGTGCTGCGCAGCGTGCCGTTCAGCAGGATACCTTGCGCCAGATAGAGCTTGGTGGCGCTGATATAATAATCGGTATCCTTGCCGCGCCGCGCACCGAGGGCCGTCACCAGAGCGGCCTTGTCGTTTGTTTTGAACTGCGCGCCTATACTGACCTGAGGCCACCAATGATCCTGATCGAGGACCGCGTCGCCCAGGACCTTGACCTTTACGCCAAGCGTATCCTGGTTGATCGTATAGCCCTTGCCGAGGCCCAAGGCTGCGCCCACATCCTGCGTGTTGAAGGCCTGGCGCGAATAAGACAGTTCGACGCGGTCATAGAGGCCAACCAGAACGCCCGTCGAACGGATATCGAAATCGGTGGTGTTGACGTCGGTCGCATAGGCATTGGCGCCGATCTGGCGCGCCGAACCGTAGCCGCCAATGACGGCCCATGGCGTCAGGCCGCCGCCGGCAGAGCCTTCGATCTGGCTGACGCCACCGGTCAGCAACAGCTTGCCACTGCCGGTTATGGACTGTGCGTGGGCCGAACCGGCCGCCAGCAGGACGAGAAGGGTGAGCGCGCCGTATAAACGGGTGAGCATGGTGACAATCCACAGACAATAAGCTGCAAACGTTTTAACACCCAGGTTTTAAGGTTGAATTTATGGTCATATAAAAAAGCAATCCCTTGCCCACGCGGGATTTTCGTGATCACGATAATGCCTTGGTATGCGTATCAGTCGCGACGCGCGGGCGCTGAGCCTGCGGCGTCATAGCATTTTTGTTACGCATACCGGTTCGCTGACAGAATCCGGATGCGTCTCCACACCGGGAGTTGTCATGTCCGAAACCGTATCGAAGCCGTCCCAGCCGGCTCCGCCGCTGATTGAGCGCGTCAAGAACATCCTTTTGAAGCCGTCTCCCACCTGGGATGTCATCGCCGACGAGCCGGCCGACGTCAAATCGCTCTATCTCGGCTACATTATTCCGTTGGCCGCCATCGGCCCGATTGCAAATGCGATCGGCATGAGCGTGTTCGGTGCTGGTATCCCCGGCTTACTCATCGTTAAGACGCCCTTGTTAGCCGCCGTCTCCAGCGCCATCGTTCAATTTGTACTGACCCTCGTCATGGTTTTCGTCATGGCACTGGTCATAGACGGACTAGCGCCGTCCTTTGGCGCTCAAAAGAACCAGTTACGCGCTTTCAAGGTCGCGGCGTATTCGAGCACGGCCGGCTGGCTGGCCGGTATTTTTACGATTTTACCCGCGCTAAGTGTGCTGGGCATTCTTGGATTTTACGGCATTTACTTGCTGTATGTCGGGCTACCGAAGCTCATGGGAGCCCCGAAGGAAAAGGCCGTGGGGTACACGGCCGTAACGGTCATTGTCACGATCGTCTTGGTCCTTGCCGTCGGCGCCGTGGCCGCCGCCGTGAAAGGGGTGGGTACACTGGGCTTGATGGGCAGCGCTGCCCCGACGGCTACAGGCGCGGCGGTAGGAACGGTCGTCGTACCGGGTGCGGGCTCACTTGATCTCGCCAAGCTGGAAGCGGCCGCCAAGAATGCGGAAGCCCAGGCGTCTGCCATGCAGAACGGGCAGGTCGCCGTCCAGACCGTTGATCCGACTCAGCTTCTGGCCCTGATGCCCGAAAACTACCGCGGCGCCGCGCGCTCCGATACCAGCACCAGCGCCAACCAGGCCGGCGGCGTAGCAGTCTCCAATGCCAAGGCAACCTATAATGTCGGGGGCGGCACCATTAATCTCGAGGTCAGCGATCTCGGATCGTTAAGCGGCATCACCGCCATGGGCCAGGCCTTCAACGTCAACAGCACGGAAACAACCGCGACCGGCTATGAGAAGGTTGTCTCCAAGGACGGTCGCATGATCTCGGAAAAATACGACAACAGCTCGAAGAGTGGTTCCTACTCCGTGCTGGTCGGGCCGCGCATGAGTATCGAGGCGCACGGCGACAATGTCGACATGGCCACCATCAAGGGGCTGGTCGATGGCATGGACCTTGGCCGTGCCGAAAACCTGGTAAAATAAGAAAAAGGGGCCGTCCGAAAAGACGGCCCCTAAATTCTAGGCAGCGGCAGGTTTGGGTGCAAACCGCTCAAGAATGTGCCGGGTCATGCCCTTGGCCAGTTCCTCCTCGCCGAAGAAGACTGCGCCCAGCTTCTCACTCCTCAGGAACTGAACCTCGCCTTCGCTGTGGGTGCGCAGGACGACCTCTATGCCCGGATTGACCCGGCGAGCGGTATCGACCATCTGGCGGACGTGCAGAATTTCGGGCGTCGCGATGACCAGCATGGCGGCATGCAGCACGTGCGCCTGGGCCAGCACGACGGGCTCGGCGGCATTGCCGTAGACGGCCGCCTTGCCGTTATTGCGCAGGTCTTCGATCCGTTCGCGGTTCTGGTCGACCACCACATAGGCGATGCCTTGCGTTTCGAGCGCCCCGGCAATGCGTTTTCCGACGCGGCCATAGCCGACCAGGATGACCTGGCCCTTCAGGTAGCGATCGTCGATTGCCGTCGGCAGTTCAGCCAGCGGTTCGACGCGCTCGTCCATCCTGCGGACGGTTTTGGAGCGCTTGACCGCCCAGGCGGCAAGGGGTTTCATGGCGTTGAAGATAAACGGATTGGCGGCGATCGAGATGATGGCGCCCGCCAGGATCAGGTTCATCCCCTCCTGCGGCAACAGCCCCAGACTGACGCCCAGTCCCCCCATGATGAACGAGAATTCGCCGATCTGCGCCAGGCTGGCCGACACTGTCAGGGCGGTGTTGAGCGGGTAACGGAAGGCCAGCACCAGGGCTGCAGCGGCAAGGCCCTTGCCGGCGATGATGATGGCGACGACCGCCAGAACCTCGACGGGTTTGTCCAGCAGGACCATTGGGTCGAACAACATGCCGACAGAGACGAAGAACAGCACCGAGAAGGCATCGCGCAACGGCAGCGACTCCTCGGCGGCGCGATGGCTGAACTTGGATTCGCGCATCACCATGCCAGCGAAGAAGGCGCCGAGCGCAAAGGACACGCTGAACAGTTCGGCGGCGCCCCAGGCTATGCTGATGGCTGCGGCAACGACCGACAGGGTGAACAGTTCGCGCGAGCCGGTCTTGGCGACCTGCCAAAGGATCCATGGCATGACCTTGCGGCCGACCAGCAGCATCAGGGCAATAAAGGCGCCAACGCTGAGCAGGGTGGTGGCAATGGACACCCACAGGTTCTGCGTCGGGGCTGCGTGACCTGCGGCTTGAACCGCACCGTCGGCATTGAGAATATGGGCCAGTGGCGGCAGCAGCACTAGCACAAGCACGGTGACCAGGTCTTCGACTACCAGCCAGCCAATGGCGATGCGGCCGTTCATCGTCTCGGTGGCGTCGGCTGCCTCCAGCGCTTTCAGCAGCACGACGGTACTGGCGCACGACAGGCAGAGACCAAAAACGATGGCCGGGCCAAGTGCCCAGCCCCACAGGCCCATGGTCAGGGCCATGCCGAGCAACGTTGCCAGCGACATCTGCACGATGGCGCCGGGCAGGGCGATCTTGCGCACCGACATCAGGTCGTCGATCGAGAAGTGCAGGCCGACGCCGAACATCAGCAGCATGACGCCGATTTCGGAGAGCTGGGCGGCGATGCCGGAATCAGCAACGAAGCCAGGGGTAAACGGCCCGACCAGAATGCCGGCCAGCAGATAGCCGACAAGTGGCGGCAGCTTTACGCGCGCAGCCAGAAAGCCGAAGACGAGCGCCAGGCCGAAACCGGACGCAAGAGTGGTGATAAGCGAAATATTATGATGGTCCATGCCTGGCCTTTAGAGTTCGTGTGAAACAGAAAAGGCCCGCAAAACCGGCCAGAAGCTTAAGGCCAGAGTGTCAAACACGCGTCGGAAGACGCGCAATAAACAGCTAAAATTGCGGATTGATTGCATTTTCAGGGTTTGACGCGCACGCGTCAACCCCGATCACAGCTTTGCTATGACATTGTGACCGTGACGGTTACGGATGCCGCCGCTGGTGGTTACGGATGCGTGCCGTCCCATGGCCGGAAGTGCTTGGACAGCTTCAGTCCCTGGCCCTGATAGTGCGAGCCGCTCTGGCCATAGAGCTGGACCGGGCGTTCCGTCAGGGGTTCATAGACCAGGCGCGCGACGGTCTGGCCGTCTTCCAAGAGGAACGGGGTGTCGAAGCAACGGACCTCAAGCACGCCGCGCGATCCCTTGGCGCCGGCTTCGTCCGTGCCGAAGCCAGGATCGAAGAAGCCGGCATAGTGGACGCGGAATTCGCCGACACTGGGATCGATCGGCAGCATTTCGGCGGCTTCCATGACCGGGATTTCGACAGCGCCCTTGGAGGCCAGGATATAGAACTCGCCTGGATCCAGCAGCAGCTGGCCGTTGTTCTGGTACAATGGCTCCCAGTATTTCCTGGGGTCGTGGCCGTCGATATTATCGAGGTCGATGATGCCGGCGTGGCGGCGGGCGCGATAGCCGACCAGGTCACCGGTCAGGTCGACGCCGCAGTCGGCGGTATAGAGCTTGGGCGAATTGCCACGTTTGATGCGCAACTGGTTCAGGCGGGTGCCGGTACGCGCCAGCACCGAGAAGGTCTGCGGCGCGATCTCGACATAGATGGGACCAGTGTAGCCAGCGGCGACGTCGTCGAACAGATCGCCATAGTCGGACAGCAGGCGAACGAAGACGTCGACGCGGCCGGTTGAGGACTTGGGATTGGCGCGGGCTGAAATGCCGGCGGGCAGGTTCAGACTTTCCTGAAGTTCAGCGATGTAGACGCAGCCGGATTCGAAGACGGCCCCTTTTGACAGGTCCATCTCGTGCATGACGACGTCGGGCAGGCGTTCGGAGACCTTGCGGCCGCGCGGAAGATAAGAGGCGCGGACGCGCCATGCCCGGGCACCAAGGCGCAAATCTATGCTGGCCGGTTGAATCTGGTCGTGGTCGAGTGGGCCTTGGCTCTTGACGACGCCCTGCTCGACCAGTTCAGCCAGGCTCTGCATGGGCAGGATGCCGTGTTTCAACTCGGTCGGTGCCGCGATGGCGTCCGCGGTCAGGGGCGTGGCAGTCATGAAGTCTGGCTTGTCTCTATCTTTACCGTTTTTGAGGCGTTTCGTGTCCAACAAAAACTTTGTGCGTCGTGGCGAATTGATTAATATGCCGCGCAGACGGGGGACGGGTAATCTAGAGCTTCATGCCGGAAAGTGGAAGCCACTTTTTTGGGCAAAGGTGCGGCTTTGGAAGGAGATTTTCGGTGTCGGGGAGAGATGCCTCGCGTAGGACAATAGGATTGAGGCCGATCGTGTACAGTCATACCACCCACGGCATAACCATCAGCGTCGAGGTTGAATATCTGGCGGCAGGCTTGCATGACTACGGTCCGGACCAGTTCGCCTGGGCCTATCACATCACCATGCGCAATTCGTCGGACGAAGTGGTGCAGCTCAAAACCCGCCATTGGACGATCACAGACGGCTTCGGCCGCGCGCATAAGGTCAATGGCGAAGGCGTGGTTGGTCAGAAGCCGCGTCTGCAACCGGGTCAGAAATACACCTACACTTCGGGCTGTCCGCTGCCGACGCCGTCCGGATCGATGAGCGGCTACTATGTCTTTGTCCGCGAAGACGGTGCGCCGCTGAAGGTGATCATCCCGACGTTTTCGCTGGATCTGCCCGATCCGGGGCGTGTCCTGAACTAAGTATCGGGGCGTGGGGTCCACGACCCCACAACCTTTGGATATCAACAAAAAGCCTGGCCCCAAAAGGCCAGGCTTTTTGTTGATTTTATAAGACTTGGGGCCCGTGGCGGGCGAAAGCTATACTTTCGCCACGGCACACCCGCAAACCCCATTACTATTCTTACAGGTAGCGACGCAGGTTGCGCGACAGGTCCGCGCCAGTATCGCGCTTCTTGGTCTTCTGCGACGGCTGATAGGCTACGCGCGCATGTTCCACACAATAGGGCGTGCCGTCATCCGAACGGCGGCCGCAGAACGAGAAGCTGTCCGACGACGGATCGCCGATCGGCCACTTGCACATCTTCGAACCCAGGGTCAGCACGGTCGCCGTACCGGGGGACTCGACATACGGCACCACGGGTTGGCTGATGACCGGGCGCGCCAGAACCGGATCGGTGCGGCGCAGCGGCGCGGACGCCATGGCCGGCGCATGCTGCGGCGTCGAAACGGTGCGCGGCGGACGCTGCGGTTTGTACAGGGGGCGGGCGGGCTGCGACGGCGCCGCGCGGCCCGACAGGCCAAGGCGGTGCACCTTGCCGATCACGGCGTTACGCGTCACGCCACCCAGCGTTTTGGCAATCTGACTGGCGGAATGGCCTTCCTGCCAGAGCTTCTTCAAGGTTTCTACCCGTTCGTCAGTCCAGCTCATGCTTTCTACTCCCTGAAAAACCTATATAACTTGCGATTTGCAAGCAAGCAGACCGCAACATATAGACTATGCCCCGTGGGATATTCTCCCAGCCGTCTAGCAATGGTAAACGAAACGTTAAAAGACGCAACATATGGTGTTAGGGGAATTTCATCTGTCCACATAAAATCAATATGTAGTGTCGAAAACATTCACACGTGTGGATAAATTCCGCTATGGTGAGCCCTGCAAAAAAGGGGCGTTTTGCCCTGAATTGCGAATTGCCAAGACGCCTTGCATCTGTACAGTAAGGATGGGGATGCTACCGGTAGCTGGGGAGTTAACGGTTTTTTGCCGTTTTTTGCACATTGCTAGACACTCGTAATTTTTGAGGCCTTGAGTATGCGTGCCAACCCGGACACCACCGTCGCCGCCCGCCCCGAGCGGCTGAAGATGGCTGATATTGCCCGCCTTGCCGAAGTTTCCGTATCCACAGTCTCGCGCGCCCTGGCCGGCAGCCCGCTGATCCCGCAGGCATCGCGCGAGAAAATCGAAGCCATAGCCCGTGAGCATGGCTATGTCGTCAACGCTTCGGCGCGCAATCTGCGCCTGCAGACGACGCGTGCGGTGGGCCTGGTCCTGCCGATGACGCGCGAAGACGGTCGTCACGTCACCGACCCCTTCCTCCTCGAATTCATCGGCCATCTGTCAGATGCGGTGGTGACGCGTGGCTACGACCTGCTGCTGACCCGCCTGACCCAGCCGCGCGAAGGCTGGCTGAATGAGCTGGTCCAGTCGCACCGTTTCGACGGTATGCTGGTTATCGGTCAGTACGAACAGCACGCGGCGCTCAATGATATCGCCCGGCGCTACAGGCCGATGGTGGTGTGGGGTGAGCAGCAGCCCGATCAGAGCTATTGCACGGTCGGCAGCGACAACCTGGCCGGTGGCCGCATGGCGGTCGAGCACCTGCTGGCTTCGGGTCGCAAGCGCATCCGTTTCCTGGGGGATGTCACGGCACCCGAGATGAACAGCCGTTATAACGGTTATCTTGAGGCCATGAAGGCCGCAGGGGCGGATGTTGACGAGGACTTCCTCGAGCCGATTTCCACGCGTCCGACCGAGTCTGCCGCCTACGCCGCCATGCGCAGCGTATTGGCGCGCAAGGGCGATTTTGACGCGATCTTCGCCGGTTCGGACGTTATTGCTCACGGCGCGCGCCGCGCTTTCGCCGACTGGGGCGGGAAGGTGCCGGACGATTGCGCCTTTGTCGGTTTCGATGACGTGTCGCTGGCCAAGTTCCTGACGCCGCCCTTGACGACCGTGCGCCAGGACCTGGCGTCGGCGGCCGGCATGATGGTCGACATGCTGATGCAGCGCCTGTCGGGCAAGGAGACGCCGTCGCATATCATCCCGGTCAATCTGATCGCCCGCGAAAGTTCCGCGCCCCCTCGCGGGTAGCGGCTTTCTAACCGTTGACGCCGTCGCTGCACCTGTGGCACTAGCGGTGGTAATGCGGGTGTAGCTCAATGGTAGAGCAGCAGCTTCCCAAGCTGAATACGAGGGTTCGATTCCCTTCACCCGCTCCAGATTCAAAAACGCCGCCCGTGACAAACGGGCGGCGTTTTGTCTAAGCCGGAAGGCGCTGATCGTATTCGTCGCGCAAGCGCTGCCAGCCTGGCCAGAAGGCGGGGGCCGGCTGGCCATTGGCGCGCGCCGTCAGGATATCCAGGTGCATGTGCCAGCCGGCGCCGACCATCAGCATCGTGCCGCGTTCCGGGATGCGGCTGTGCGTGACGGTGAGCAGGACGTCATCGTCCTTTTGCGCCAGGTCGAATGACACATTGCCCGTCCCTTGCCAGGTGAAGGACAGCTTGCGAGGCGGGTCGCAGACGACGATGCAGCTTGTCATGCGCTGTTCTTCGGCAAAGCCCGGAAGGCGTGCACTCGGTGGATCTGACAGTTCGTCATTGCGCCAGATGAATTCGAACGGCAGGCCGTCCTGCAGGTCCATATCGCCGGCCGCCAGCCATGTTTTGCGTAGGTCGCTGTCGGTGAGGTAGGCCCAGACGCGCTCGATCGGCCCGGGCAGCAGGCGTTCCAGTTTCAACGTTGCGGGTTCGACCAGGACGCCAAAAGCGTCGAGGGTTGCGGTGTCGGTCATGTCTTCTCTCCTTCTGGGGTTTGGGATTGTTTGCGCGCGTCGTCTTCGCGCAGACGCTGTTCGAGCAGGTCGAGGCGGCTGGTCCAGAAGCGCTCGTAAGTGCTGAGCCACTGGTGGGCGTTGGCCATCGGGCCCGGGTCGAGGCGGCACATATGGGTGCGGCCGCGGACCTCGCGCCGGATCAGGCCGGCGGCTTCCAGCGCCTTGATGTGCTTGGAGGCCGCCGCCAGTGAGATGTCGAACGGCTCGGCCAGTTCGCTGACCGTACGTTCGCCGCCCGAGAGCTGGCGGAGCATGTGTCGCCGCGTCACGTCGCCCAGCGCATGAAAGACAGCATTAAGTTGGGGGGATTCTAATTCAACCATGTGGTTGAATATATGCGCGCGCAAAATAATAGTCAACCAGTTGGTTGAATAATTTTATTGGCGGTATGTGAGACCGATGCTGACAGCGCGGCGATTGTCGTAATTGATGATGCCGTCACCAGCGCGCTGGATCATGATGGCGTCATCCAGAGCGTTTTCGACCGACAGGTTCAGCGTCAGGTGATCACTGAGGGGATAGCCGATATCTATGGCCACGCGCGTCGAAGGGGCGAGTTTTAGCGTGTTGAGGTCGTCCTCGAAAATTTCGCCGTCGTGAATTACATCGGCGGTGACTTCAGTCTTGCCGATCTGCGATCTCAAGCCCAGCGACAGGCTGTATTCCGGCGCCTGGGCCGGGCGTTTGCCATCGGCCGGCTGGCCGGGGGCATCAACGCGGGCATGCGTCCAGGTTGCAGAGCTGCTCACCGTCAGCCGGTCGCTGAAGGTATAGAGGCCGCGCATTTCGGCGCCATGGGCATTGATCTGGCCCAGGTTGCGGCGTTGGCGCAAGGTCCCGCCGGCTGGGATAAACCCTGCGGTCGGGAAGGTGCCGGGGCCAGTACCGATGGTGACATTGGTGATCGGGTCCTTGAGTGTATTGACGAACAGGGTCGCATCGACAAAACGTTCGCGGCCTGGTGTGCGCAGTCCGATCTCGAAACCGGTCAGGGTTTCGGGCTTGAGGTCGGCATTGGCTTCGGTGACGTCATTGCCGACCCGGAAAGGGCGATAAAGCTCATTCAGCGACGGCGGCCGGAAGCCGTTATAGGCGGCGGCGCGGGCTATGATCCGATCGAACGTATAGGCGACACCCAGCCGCGCTGACAGGAGGCTTTCGTCCTTGTCTGTCGGGTTCTGTTGCAGAGTCGGCAGGCCTGTCGCTGTGTCGGTTTCGGTTCGGTGCGCGTCCGACGCCTTCCATGTATCAGCGCGTAGGGCGGCGGCCAGGGTCCAGGGCCCTTGGGTGTGTGAACCTTCGGCATACAAGCCAGTCAGCGCCGTCTTGCCGCCGGCGACGCGGTAGCGGGTCGGAGCGCCCGACATGTAGCGATAGAATTCGCGCGACTCGCCTTCGGTGACACGCGCGTCTAGGCCGATCTCCCACTCGGTGCCGCCGCTTTGGCGGCGGAGCGCCGCGTTGATACCGTCGCCGGTGGCGGGCGTCTTGACCTGGTCGGCAGCGATGCTGGTGCCGCTGCGGCCGGCGGCGACGGAAACCGAGCGATTGCTGAGGCCAGAATCGCGGTGCCAGACCTGAAGCCGCCAACCAAGTGCTTCTGGCGTGGGCTGTTTGGTCAGACTGGCGGCCAGTTGCGCGCCGGTCGAGGTGGCGGTGGCGCCGACCAGCCCGGTATCGCGACGGCTTTCGTAGGTGCCGGCGATGACGCTCAAAGTGCCGCAGCCGTCGCAGAGATCAAAGCTGCCGTTTACCAGCCAGGCACTGTCGCGTCCGGTGACCGGGCCGTCAGCAGCGCCGGCTTGTGGGGCGCGCACGGCCGTGTCGCCGTTAAGATTGCGGGCACTGTAGTGGACCGCGACATCGCCGAGGCCCAGGCCGCCGGCGACCAGCCAGTTTTCGTCTTCGCCTGCGCGGACGCGGCCGTATTGCGTGCCGCGCGCAGGCGCCAGCGACATGTCGATAACGCCGGTAAGTGCCCCCGCTCCGTAGGCGCCACCGCCTGCGCCTTTCAGGACGTGGACATTATCGATGGCGTCCTGGGGCAGGGCGGCCCAGATGACCCAGCCGCCGAATGGATCGTTTTGTGGTACGCCATCGAGCGTTACCAAAGCGCGGCCGGCGCCGGACGGACCGATAGCGCGCAAGCTGATCCCCTGGATGGTCGGGTTGGCGGTCAGGCTCGATTGACGGCGGAACAGCGAGGCCTGGGTTTCGCGCTTCAGGGTCTGGTCGAGGCCGGCGCGTTGCAGGGTATCCTGGCTCAGGTCGGTGACGGCAAAGGCCGCGTCGCCGCGATAGGCGCTAAGGCGATTTGCACGGATGATCACTTCGCCGTCGTCCGCTAGGGTAGGCGTGGCTACCGCCGAGATACCGAGCGCAAGAAGGGTCATTCGCACGGTATGCGGTTTCATATGCCAGTCCATGTTTTCAGATATTGCTTTTACGGTTGAGGAGGCTGTAGTCCGTCGCCCTATCAGAAGTCTATACGGAGGCTGACATGACCCACCCTGCGCTGCAATCCGGCAACACTGCACTGATTACCGGCGGTGCCTCGGGCATAGGCCTGGCCGCCGCTCGGCGCTTTGCGGGGCTGGGTTTGAACGTCGTGCTGGTCGATCTGGGGAGCGACCGGCTGGACGCGGCGGTGCGGACGATCATCCATGATGGTGTGGCCGCCAGTCATATTCGCGCCATCGAAGCCGATGTCAGCGATGCCGAGGCGGTGCAGGGCTTGGCCAAGACGGTGCGCGAAGTCGATGTGCTGATGAACAATGCCGCCATCGGGCCAGGCTCAAGTGTGCTCGATCCGGCCAATTGGCATAAGGTCCTGGGCGCCAACCTGTGGGGTGTCGTGCACGGCACCCAGGCTTTCGTTCCGCAGATGGTGATGCGCGGCAAGCCGGGGCTGGTAATCAATACTGGCTCCAAGCAGGGCATCACCACACCGCCAGGCGATCCGGCCTATAATGTCTCAAAGGCCGGCGTGAAGGTATTTACCGAAGCGCTTCAGCACGAGTTGCGCAACGGGGTGAATCCGGCTGTGACGGCGCATCTGCTGATCCCCGGCTTTGTGTGGACGGGGATGACGGCGCGCGGCCAGACGGAAAAGCCCGCCGGCGCGTGGACGGCGGAAGAAACTGTCGATTTCATGATCGAGAGCATCGGGCGCGGGGACTTCTATATCCTGTGTCCCGACAATGATGTGCCGCGCGCGCTCGATGAAAAGCGCATGGCCTGGGCGATTGGAGATATTATCGAGAATCGCCCGCCGTTATCGCGCTGGCATCCGGACTATGCGGAAGCGTTTCGGATGTCCCTCACGAAGGACAACTAATGGGCGTGGGGTCCGTGACCCCACAAACCTTTCTTATTCCAAAAGAAAAGCCCTCGCCCTGTAGGGGCGGGGCTTTCTTTTGGATTAGGAAGACTTGGGGCCGCAGGCCCCAAACCCCATTATTTGCCTTTGGCGAGGTCATCGAACGCTCTCAGCGTTCCGATCAGCGCTTCCATCTGGTCGATATAGATCATGTTCGGGCCATCCGACGGCGCATGATCCGGGTCCTGGTGCGTTTCGATAAACACCGCCGACACCCCGACCGCACAGGCCGCACGCGCCAGAATCGGCGCAAACTCGCGCTGGCCGCCCGAGGTCGTACCCTGGCCGCCTGGCTGCTGCACGCTGTGGGTCGCGTCGAACACGATCGGATAGCCGGTCTGCGCCATGATCGGCAGGCCGCGGAAATCGGTCACCAGCGTGTTGTAGCCGAACGACGTGCCGCGATCGCACAGCAGGATTTTCTCATTGCCGGTCGACGCGATCTTGTTGGCGACGTTCTTCATGTCCCAGGGCGCCAGGAACTGGCCCTTCTTGACATTGATCGCCTTGCCGGTCGCGCCGGCGGCCAGCAAAAGATCGGTCTGGCGGCACAGGAAGGCTGGGATCTGCACGACATCGACGACCTTGCCGACCGGTTCGCACTGGTCAGCCGCATGGACATCGGTGAGGACCGGGCAGCCGAACTTGTCGCGGACGGCCGCCAGGATATCGAGGCCTTCCTCGATGCCGATGCCGCGCGCCGTGCCGATCGAAGACCGGTTGGCCTTGTCATAGCTCGACTTGTAAATGAACTTCGTACCCGTCGGTGCGCAAGCCTCGGCGATCTTCTCGGCCATCATTAAGGCGTGCTCGAGGCTTTCGATCTGGCACGGGCCTGCGATCAGGGCGAACGGCTCGTCGCCACCGACCTTGATATTGCCGACTTCGACGATGCGGGTTTTGACGTGCTGGGGAGCAATGGACATCAGATGACACTTTCAATTCTGGCGACGTCGACAGGGTTGTTCAGTTCCCAGAAGACGCGGCCCTGGCCGTCGACTTCGACGCAGCGGATAGGCATGCCGTTTTCCAGGAAACGCAGTTGCTCAAGGCCTTCCAGCGTCTCCAGCGGCCCGACCGGCCATGAGCCATAGGCCGTGAGCGCCTCGGGGCGATAGGCGTAGACACCGACATGGTGGAAGACGGGGACGACGTCTCCGGGACCGAAGCTGCGGCCCGTATATGGAATGACTTCCTTGGAAAAATAGAGGGCGTTCATGTGGCGATCGAAGACAGCCGTCGTGCCGCCGACACGGCCATTGAGACGGTCTTCGACAAAATTGGCGTGGGTCTGGTAATCGCAGCGCAGGACCGGCGTCGCCATCTGGACTTCGGGATTGGCCTTCATCTCGCGGATCAGGTCTTCGACGAACCAGGCAGGGGTCAGAGGCGCGTCGCCCTGAAGATTGACATAGAGATCCGCGGTCTCGCCAAGATTGGTCAATGCATCGGCCAGGCGTTCGGTGCCGTTGGCGCAGTCTTCCGAGGTCATGACCACCTTGGCGCCAAAGGCTTCGGCGGCTTCGCGGATACGGTCGTCATCGGTGGCGACATAGACTGAAGCCACGTCCTTGACCGCCATGGCGGCTTCCCAGGAGCGCTGGATCAGCGACTTCGGCACGCCATCCTTGCCGGTCAGCACGACCAGAGGCTTACCGGGATAGCGGGTCGACGCATAACGCGCGGGGATGATGATGATGGTCTTCATAAGCATTTTAGGAAAAGTGGATGCCGCTTTTCCGTTAAGAAATGCGACAAGCTAAAACTATAGAGCGTTTCGCAGATGTGCAAACACTCTGGCGAAACGCTTTATTGCACTCCGGCGCGCAGGCAGTCGTGGATATGGATCAGGCCGACGGGCATATTGCCATCGACGACGAACAGACAGGTGATCTTGCGCGCATTCATGATGCCGAGCGCTTCGGCGGCCAAGGCGTCCGGTGCGATAGTCCGCGGTCCTTTGTGCATGACATCGGCGGCCGTCTTTTCCATCAGGCCGGTCATATTACGGCGCAGGTCGCCGTCGGTGATGATGCCCGTCAGTGCGCCCGCTGCATCGGTAATGCCAACGACGCCGAAGCTCTTGGCGGTCATCACTAATAATGTGTCGCTCATCGGTGTTTGTTCGGCCGTCAGCGGCAAACTATCACCGGAGTGCATCAGGGCGCTGACCAGCAACAATTGCGCGCCCAGCTTGCCACCCGGATGGAAGATCTTGAAATCAAGAGGCTGGAAGCCACGCCTTTCCATGACGGCCACGGCCAGGGCATCGCCCAACGCCAGGGTCATGGTGGTTGACGTCGTTGGCGCCATACCGATCGAACAGGCTTCCGGCGCGTTCGGTAGCGTCAGGGCAATGTCGGCGGCCTTGAGCAGGGTCGAGCCCGGGCGTGAGGCGACACCGATCAAAGGGATCTTGAAGCGGCGGGTATGGGCGATGATGTCGCTGAGTTCCGACGTCTCGCCGGAATTGCTGAGCACGATACAGACGTCATCGGGGGTGACCATGCCGAGGTCGCCGTGGCTGGCTTCGGCCGGGTGGACGAAGTAGGCCGGCGTGCCGGTCGACGCCAGTGTCGCGGCGATCTTGCGCGCGATATGGCCGGACTTTCCCATACCGGACAGGATGACGCGGCCCTTCGACGCCAGGATGGTCTCGACCGCATCGGCAAAGCTGTCAGGCAGGCCTTGCGCAAAGGTCAGCAGGGCTTCGCCTTCGGTGCGCAGGACGCGGGCGCCGGTGGCCATGATGTCGGCGTGGGTGTCAGACGAGGTCTTGGGTATGGAACGCATTGTGTACCATATGAAAATGTCTGCCCCCTTTAGCAAGGTCGGCGGCGTTGAACAATGATTTGATCCTGACAGCATGGCTATAGTCTTCGGCGCGGGTGCACTTCACCGTGTCGTTACATTTGCCGCGAGCGTCAAATTTTTTTTCACCGCGAAGAATCGTCGGCCCGGAACGGCCATTTTTTTGAGCGACCCTTGTCATTTTCTCAGGCTTTGATGGCTTCGCTGTGCCTATAAAGATCATCCCGTATCGGTTTTTTACCCACGTAACAGCCCGCCTGGAGGGCTGAAACGCGCCGCTCTTCCACGCGAACAGAATTCACGGGGCAGTGAATACTGTTCATCTCGGCGGCGGCGATGATGGTGCGTGGCTTAGAATGCTGTAAAGAATATTTTCCTTATATTCAATGATATACATAAATTTTAGAGCGAAATGAAAAGCGGGATAAGGGAATTTTTTGCCCCGTACGAATGGCTATAACAGGGGAGGCCACATCATGTTGTGGCCATATTCTGGGATTAAGACCGGATATGGATCGGAATACCGTGAAATAAGGAAATCGACACTTGCGTCGAAAACGATTGCGTTGTAGGCTTTTCAACGAGGAAGCGAATTTCAGTTTTGGTGAGACATATAAAAGGTACGTCTTCACCGTTAGTAAGGGGCGTTGAGTCTAATGCAACCATCATCTGCTGTGTCTGTTCAAGATGTTCAAACCATGACCCTGAGTAACCCCATGGGTTGGGTCTATGCATTTTCGTTCGCTTCGGTTTTCTGGGTGGCCTTCGCGATGCTTGTCTTCGCTGTGACGCACTCGCCGTTTTTCGGCTAAAATCCCCTATACATCGCAACCGTACACGCCACGGCCTGGGATCCTCCGGCTGTGCGTCGTGTTCTGTCAGCGCTTTTCAACCAGTTTCGACAGGGTTTCGAGATATTCGGCAAAGGCCTTGCGGCCGGCCGGCGTGATCTGGGCGCGGGTCAGCGGCTTGCGGCCCTGGAAGCTCTTGACGATCTCGATATAGCCAGCGTCTTCCAGCTTGCGCAGATGGACTGACAGGTTGCCCTGGGTCGCGTCCAGCAGATCCTTCAATTCGTTGAAATCGGCGGCCTCGGCGTCGGCAAGGTACGCCATGATCCCCAGCCGCATGCGGCCGTGAATGGCGTCGTCCAGGCGATTGACATCGAAGGCGCTCATGACTCAGTCGGCCTTGCTCTGTTGCATCATGGCGTAACCGGGTGCGGCCATCAGGACGAACATGGCTGCGGCAAACACCAGCAGATAGCTGCCGGTATCGCGGATGAGGAAGCCCAGCGCGACCGATGTCGCGAACCAGCCGGCGGACACGCCCGCCAGCCACAGCTTCTTGCGGATCATGTAGGCGACGTACCAGCACGCGCCCTGCAAGGCGGCGACGACGGCAGGGTACAAGAGCCAGATCAGGAAGTTTTTCTCGGTGATTGATACCCAGCCGATGGCGACGCACATGCTGAGATTGGCGAGGCCGGCGCTGGTGAAGGCGGCATTCATGGCGCGCGTCGCGACGCCCTGCATCTTGTCATGGCGATTGCGCCACGCCAGCCAGATAATCCAGCCGACGAATACGACGGTCGGCAGGATACCGTTGATGAGATAGAATGGTGCCGGCAATTCAAGTTTCAAAAGGATCGGCACGGCGTTCAGCAGGCATTGCAGCCCGTAGGCGACGCCGCCGACCAGGAACAGTTCACCGGCCGATCTCTGCGTTTTTGGGCCTTCGTTGACAAGGCTCTTTAGAAACGCCAGGTCCTTTTGGGCTTCATTGACGTCCATGACGGTCTCCTTCCTGGCGCGACATCGCGTAGCCCGGCGCCACCATCAGGACAAACAGCGCGATACCCAGCAGCAACAGGTAGTTGGCGATGTCGCGAATGAGAAAGCCCAGCGCCATCGCCGTGACGAACCAGCCGGCGGACACGGCGCCCAGCCACAGCTTCTTGCGGATCATGAAGGCGACGTACCAGCACGCGCCCTGCAGGGCTGCGGTCACCGGGGGATAAAGCAGCCAGATCAGGAAATTCTTTTCGCTTGAAGACACATAACCGAAGACCAGGCACATGGCGAGATTGGCCAGGCCCGCGCCGCCGAAGGCGGCGTTCATCGCCCGCGTTGCCACGCCGTGCTGGCTGTCCTTGCGGCCGTGCCACAGCATCCAGATTATGTAGGCGGTGAAGATGACCACGGGCCCAAAGCCGACCAGTAGATAGGCCAGCGGCGGCCAGGCCAGGTTAAACGTGATCTGTAGCCAGTAAAGTACGCATTGCAGGCCATAGCAGATGCCCGCGACCATGAAGATGTGCCCGGCGGTCGCCTGGGCCTTCGGTCCTTCATTGACCAGCGCCTTGAGGAAGGCGAGGTCCTTGTGGGCATTATCGGCTTCGGCGTTCATGCGCGTCGTCTTCCTCTGGGAAGCGCCCGCGTCGAAATCGGCGCAGGCGCTTAGGCGATAGTGAGCCGGACTGGCCATCAGGCTTCCTGAGGCATGCCGGACAGTTTCTTTTGCCGGCGACGGCGTCCGTTGAGAATCGTACCAATGAAAGTGTAGCGCACGATCAGGCTATAGCTCAACAGAGCGGTAAATAGCGTACCGAAGAGGACGATGCAGACCTTGTAAGCGATGTGCCACTCGTAGTCCTTCACCAGGAGCTGGAGCAGCATGACCAGCGGGATGTGGACGATATAGACCCAGTAGGAGGCGTCGGACAGGTAGCGGATCAGGGCATTCTCCTTTTTCAGCACGATGCGCGCGCCGCCGATCAGGAAGAAGGCATAGGCCCAGGCGGTCATGGGATAGACGATGCAGTAGAGCGCGTGATCCGAACCCTTGACCAGTTCGCCGGTCGGGGCCGAGCCGCCGTTGAGGGAGAGGCAGGCCCAGGTGCCGGCAACGGCGGCGATACCGTAGAGCCAGGTGCGGCTGGCCAGGTGGTCGAGCAGATCGGCGCGACGATGCAGCCACCAGCCGAAAGCGAAAGCGGTGGTGTAACCGGCGATCGCCATGGTGTTGGGAACTATGCCCGTGTCAGGCGTCTTGATGCCAAGCCACATATTCCACTCGCTGTTCAGATAGAAGGTGGCGGCAAGCGGCAGAGCCAGGAAGGGAATGATCATGTCGGCCTTGGTCAGCAGCCCCGTCAGCTTATCGAACAGACGGCCGAGTGGCGCGCCGAGACGGGTGACGTCGGTGACGACCTTGATGACCGCCATGCCGGCGTAGAGCAGCAGCAGCGCATAGAGGAACCACAGATGGGTCAGTGGAAACGTATCCGCGGTTATGGCCGGCGGCGGAGGAGGCGGTGCGGCCGCGGCGGCAGAGCCCGGCGCCGGCATGTTGGCGAAGATGACGACGGCGATGATGGCCGCCAGGACCAGTGGCCAGAAGACAACCAGCGGAATACCGACGCGCTTCAGGCGATTGCCGAGGAAGGCACCGACATTTCCATCGCGCTTTTGCAGCAGCATGCGGGCGAAGAAGCCAGCCAGGACGAAGAAGGTCGTCATGCGGAAGATGTGGATGACGTAGAAGGCGAGATTGGCGCCCGGATCGGTTGCGACATCGCCGACGACCCAGAACCGCGGCTCCATGAACGACATGACGCCGTGAAGGACGATGCCCAGCAGCAGGGCAAATGCGCGGACTGCGTCAAGGTCGTGCCAGCGCGCTCCGTTACTCTCAACTGTGGTCATGGCGGTCTCTCCAGTTTCCATGATGAAGGGGCGTCCGACAAGGGGGACGTCCGATAACGACGATATACGCCAACTAGTTTGTTTTGTAAACTGGTTTAATAACGGTGAGATTTCCGTTGTCGCAAACCTCTGCTACAGAAAGGAAATCGCGATGCGGGGAGGGTGATAATGACTGCCAAGGGCAATATTTTCGTGCGCCGTCTGATGATGGCGCTGGGTGTTCTGGCCGCGGTTTTCGCGGTCGCCTATCTTGGGGCGGTCGGATATCTCTACGTCAACCAGCGCAATATCCTCTATACCATCAAGCCGGTGCCGGCGGTCCGCGACACCGGCGGACTGCCCATCCAGCAGGTCGTGCTGCATACGCCAGACTTTGAAACACTGAATGCCTGGTACGAGCCGCCGCAGCCGGGACAGCCGGTCTTTTTGTTCTTCCATGGCCAGGGCGGGACGCTTGACATGGGCAAGTGGCGCTATATCCGCATGCACAATCAGGGCGCCGGCTATCTCGCCGTCTCCTACCGTGGCTATTCCAATTCGACCGGCAAACCTTCCGAACAAGGCCTGTTTACCGATGGATTGACCGGCTATGACTGGCTGAAGGCGCAGGGCTATAAGCCGCAAGACATCGTCATCCATGGTCATTCGCTGGGCACTGGCGTAGCGACCTATGTGGCGACGCAGCGCCCGGCGCGCGCCCTTATCCTGGAAGCGCCGTTTACCGCCACGGTCGACGTGGCATCCGAGCGCTATCCGTTTGTGCCGGTATCATGGCTGATGCGGGACCAGTTCCGCAGCCGTGACCGCATCAAGGACGTCCATATGCCGCTGCTGATCATCCATGGCGACCGCGACAGCGTCGTGCCTTTCCACCATGGCCAGCGTCTGTTCGCTATGGCCAATGAGCCGAAGACCTTCATCCGCATGCCGGGATCGGAGCACAATACGCTGACGCGCGACGGCGCCTACGTGCACTACTGGAAGTTCCTTGGCCTCAAGCCGGTTCCATACCCGCCCGGCTCAGAAGACTGACGGCTGAGGGGCATTGTGGTGACAGCCGCATCCCGGAGCGGAAAAGTCACTTTTGATCATTCGGGGGCCTCCAGGGACGGGTGGACTCCGTCACCACTTCATTTCGCCTGTCGCGACCTTGGCGCCGATATCGAGGGCGACGCCCATGCCGAGATTGGGGAAGCGCGCTTCCATGGCGGTTTTCAGCGCCGAGGAGTCCTTCGCCTTGGCGAGCTCCTCTTCGAACGCGGTCAGATAGACCCTGGTGTGCATGATGCCGGACAGGTCCGTCTTCGCATCCGATGTCATGTGCCCGGGGACGACGATGGCGAGCTTTCGCTCTGCGATCCTGTCGAGTTCCGCGATCCAGGCGGCGCGGGCTTCCTTGGTTGGCGTATCGGCGGTCCAGACGTGAACGCCCGAAAAGACCAGGACGCCACCGAACACCGCCTGAAGGGATGGTGCCCACAGGTAATAGCGGTTGCCCAGGCCCTGGGCCTCGACGACCTCGATGGCCTGGCCATCGACTGTCAGACTGGTGCCATTGAAGACCTCGGGCATCACAATGTCCGCCAGGCTCTGTGGGCCGTTTTCCTTGAGCTGCGGTCCCCAGACAGCCAGCTTCTTCTCGACATTGCCCTTTATGGCGTCGATCGTCGCCGCCGCCGCCAGGACCTTTGCGTCGGGGAAGGCCTGCTTTATCGGCTTGAGGCTGAAATAATAGTCGGGATCGGATTGGGTGACGTAGATGGCAGTCAGCTTTTTGCCGCGGGCCCGGATAGCTTCCGCGACGGCGTGGCCGTCGGGATAGGAGAAGCCGCCGTCAATCAGCAGGGCTTCCGTCGCGCCGCTTACCAGTACGGGAGCGCGGAAGAAGCCGGTTTCGCCGGCGGGAAAATGCTGCCAGTGCAGGGGGTGGCTTGCGGCGTGGCCGGCTTCGGCGCCGGTCATGAACACTAGGGCGCCGGATGCGAGGCTCGATTTCATGATGTGTCTCCTTGTAAACATTCGACTTTCCTACGGATGCATGTCAGGCGGTGGCCAGGGCCGAAAAGACGGCTTCCGGGCTCGTGAACAGGGTTTGGCCCTTAAGGGGGCGACGCTGCTGTCCCTGGCCGGCGATAAGGGCGGGAACCCCTTCGAGACCGAAATGGCGCATGTCGGCTTTTGCCGCGGCCGTCCGCTCGCGGTAAGCCTTCAGGAGTTCCGCATCCGGCACGGCAAGCCGGCCTGCCGCGTCTTCAAAGCCCATGTCGCGCAAAACGCCAATGAGTATGGAGGTGTCTGTATTGTCGCGCCCATCGACATAACGCAGGCGCTGAATGGCTTTCAGGGCAGCGAATTCCTTGTCCGGGGCCGTTACGGACACAGCCATCAGCGCCAGTGTCGCCGGTGCGGAATCGAACAGCCCGTCGGAGTGGGCCAGCACATTGCGGCGGTAGTCGTCGCTGAAGACCTGGCCGGTCAGGCGTTCGATACGCTGGTCGTTGGACCAGGCATAGGCGGCGAAGTTCGCGTCCATCGGCCGCGCGCCTTCGCCCGCGAAAAGGCCGGTGGGCGCCAGGGTCAGCGACACGTTCGGGGTAGCGATCAGCTTTTCCAGTACCGGGGAGGCGCCGTAGCACCATCCACACAGAGGGTCGAAAAGATAGGTGAGGTGTATTGCGGTGATCATCTCTGCCTCCAGACGACAGAGATTACGTGAATTCTATTTTTCGAAAAATACTGCCTAATTAAACAGAATGTGTATTATTAACTTACAATGGAGCTGCTGTGACCGAAGCCATCAATCTTAACCGGCTGGCCTATTTCGCGGCTGTGGTGGACGCAGGGTCCTTCACCCGAGCGGCAGAACGGCTGGGCGTCACCAAGACTGTTGTCAGCCAGCAGGTCGCGCGGCTGGAATCCGAAGCGGGAACCAGCTTGCTGGTTCGCACCACGCGACGGGTTGAGCCGACGGAGGCAGGACGGATGCTGCACGCCCGCTGCGTGATGATTTTCCGCGAGGCGGACGACGCATTCAGCGAGATGGCGCAGGCCAATGCCGAACCGCGCGGACTTGTGCGCATCACGGCGCCGATCGACTTTGGTGCGTACGTTGTGTCACCGGTTGCGGCGCGGTTTACCCGACGCTATCCCGCATGCCGGGTCGAGCTCGTGCTGTCCGACGCCAAGCTCGACCTGATCCAGAACCAGATCGACCTGTCGATCCGCGTTGGCTGGCTCGACGATTCCAGCCTTCAGGCCCGGCGCATCGGGACCTTCCGGCAAATCCTTGTGGCGGAACCGGAGTTGGCCCGGCAACATGCCGGCGTTGAACCGGAAGCGCTTGCGGCGCTGCCATTCATCGCCAATGCGGCGTTGCGTGAACCGCTGAAGTGGCACTTTTCGCGCGGTGACCTGGAACGGAAAACCGTACGCATGCAGGCGGCGCTCAGCATGAACTCGTCGCCGGCCATTCGGGCAGCAACGCTTGCTGGCGGCGGTATTTCCGTCCTGCCGGACTACCATCTGGCGGACGATCTGCGAACCGGACGCCTGGTGCATCTCGTGCCGGACTGGGACCTGCCATCCGGAGGCATTCACGTCGTCTATCCGGCCGCGCGGTTTCGCCAGCCCAAGGTTACGGCATTCGTCGCCATGCTGTCCGACACTGTAAAAACGCTGTGAAGCTTCACCATCCAGCAGGCAGCCCTCGCACGGCGTGTTGCCGCGGCCCAATATGTACGTCGAAGATTATGTAATATATATTGGTGTCGCTGCGACTATTCTGCTTTTTTGCGTTTTTCGTCGCCTTGGACGCGCAGCATCAGGTCTAGGGCGCCGCCAATCAGCTCGCGCATCCGGGTTTCCGCGTCCTGTACCTTACCAGCCAGGATGGCATCGGCGACGCGCTTGTGGTCCTTCGCGCTGGCAAAGCGTCCTTTGAGTTCGTTCGTCTTGCGGATGCTGAAACGAAGGGCCGTTTCGATCATGTCGCGGTGCTGCCGGTAGAAGCGGTTGCCGCTGGCCTGGAGCACGGCCAGGTGGAAGGCGATATCCGAGGCCAGGGCGTCGTCCTCGCCCTTGTCAGCGGCAAACATGCGCTTGATTGCGTCGTCGATGGCTGCGCGCTCCGTCCCCGTCCCCCGTCTGGCCGCAAGCGCTGCGGCGCCGGGCTCGATACTCAGGCGAATCTCCGTGAATTCGATCAGGAGCGCCCACGAGAACTTGCGCTCGAGAAGCCAGCGCATGACGTCCGGATCCAGCAGGTTCCACTGTTCTTCGTCATTGACCACAATGCCCCGGCGGCGGCGCGACGTCAGAAGACCTTTCGAGGTCAGCATTTTCACGGCTTCGCGCGTCACGGTCCGGGCCGCCCCGAATTGTTCACAAAGCTCTATTTCCTTTGGAAAGGGTTTGTCGTCAAACTGGCCGGTAACAATGGCCACACCCAGTTCGCGAACGATTGAACCCGTAACGTTTGACGAAGAGCTGGGGAGCATGCATTTCCTCGGATGGCCGGTCTCTATAGCGCAGAACAGGCAATGCCACGCAAGATTTTCATATCCGCGCAAGCTCTCGTTGTCAGTGCGCCGACGGCTCGGGCGATGCCCTTTCTGTCAAATCGTCAAGGCGCGCAACGCGGTGGCATCGATCGCTGTCCGCGGGGCGCAGGCGCTCGACTGAGCATATTGGACAAGGCTAGACCGCATTTGCTTTGAAACCAGGTCGCTCTCGTCGATCTGCGTCAGATCGAAACCGCAAATGATGAGCTTGCCGGCGCCGCACCTCATCTCCGTAATAAGGGCCAGGCTCCGGGCGGTGAACCAATCGTCGATGACGCGCACGAGGGGTTCGGTACCGGCCGGCATGAGGTCCATGCGCAGCGGCGTGGCCTTATGCACGATATACCACCACTGCCAGTTCGTGTGCGATTCCGTCGGGAAGGCCGTCAGAGCAGGATGCTTGGGATCGCAAAAAATGCCAAGCGTTGTCGGCGCCTGGCGGTTTGTCCAACCGGTGTTCCAGAAAATGGTTGAAAAGCCGAATTTGACAGGCTTGTCGTCGTAATTCCGAACAGCGGAACTTGGCAGCGACAGAATGACCGTCTTGCCGTCTCCGGTCAGTTTCAGCGCCTCGTCAATCGTATTGACGACTGAAACCTCAGCGGCCGGCGTTTGCATCTCACGCGGATAGACCCAAATGTCCCAGTCATTTTCGCAGTCGCTGGAGAGGCCGTCCGCCTTGATGCTGACGGAAAGCTTGCCGGCCGAAGCCTTGGCAATCCCGTCCAGCTTCACCTCGATGCGGCCAATGGACTGCCCGCCGGCAACCGCGATACTCATGGGTGCCAACTGCCCTTTGGCAAAGGGAGCCCCATCGATCTCCAGCTGCCAGGAGACGCGCGCACCGTCGAGCTGACGCGCTCCGAAGTGGGAAACATCGATGTTTGCTGTCAGAGGTTCCGACGTAGTGAAGACGCGTTTCTCAAAGCGGACCAGCGGAACCGTCGCGTTGCAAAAACGGCTGTATTCCGCAGCCGTTACATAGCCCTTTTCCCGCCAGAACGGATTTAACACCCCGACCAGAGCTGTGCCCTGACCCGGGAAATCGTGGATGTCCAGAAGCTGGAAACCGGCCATATTGGGGGTTCTGAGCGACGATTCTATCTCCTCCTTGTAGAGAAGGGTCTGCAACCTGCCTGAGGCTAACAAAAAGGCGGGCGCGAGATCGGCAATACCGTTCTGTTGAAGGCGGTCGTGAAAAATCTCGAAATTCCTGGGCTTCAGGTAGCCCGTATATTGATCGACCTCTTTGAAGTCGGGGTAGACGCACCATTCTCCGATCTCGTGGCTCATGACGGGAACAGTTCGCTTGGCCATAAAGGCGGAATAGTCGGTAACCGTCTCGGGCGGCCGCCCGTTGACGCGCGAATTAAGACCCGCGCCCCAGTGTTGAATACGGGGCTCCGGCACCAGGTGGAATTCGTTCTCGGGCAGTTCCGGCCATCCGGCTCCACCGCTCCATAAACGCCGGGAATCTACGGCCTTGTAGTGAGCGACATAGGCGCTGAGATAGGGGTTGCGGTCTTTCGGGCCGCTGGGCTCGTTGCCATACAGCATGAAAACAAAGGAGGGATGATTGCCATAGGCCTTCAGGATGCGGTCGGTCTCATCCTTGACCCATTGGTCCACCGGCTTGCCGTCACCGAGTGTGACGGATTGGTTCGCCCAGCAGGTTTCAACCTGGCAATAAAAGCCGGCCTCGTCTGCGGCCTCGAAAGCGGCCTTCGGGGGGCAATACGAGTGAAACCGCATCATGTTCAGCCCAAACGACCGCGCGATCTTGAATATGCGCCCCCACGCGGCTTTTTCGGTCGGCGGGTGGCCGGTGTCCGGAAACACGCAGCACTCAAGCGTTCCACGCATGAAGGCCGGTCGTCCGTTTATGATAATGTGGGTTTGCGTGGTGCCCAGATCCCGGAAACCAAATTTCACGACGACCGGTTCGGATGTGCCAAGATGCGCCGTGACAGTGTGGAGGGACGGGGAAAACTCATCCCAGAGTTCCGCGTTCTTGGGGAATTGCACGACGGTTTCGAAATGGCCACCTTGTGACGACCCACCTTCTGATGACCACGTCACCGGAACGGCGATTGCGTGTGATGCAAAGCCTATGGTCGCCTGTTTGACTTCTGCGCCGTCACCCAGGCGTTTGACAACGCCCTTGACCTGGACGGACCTGGTGCTGGCATTGGGGTAAAGCTGCAGATCGTCGATCCATGTCGATGGGGTTGCCTTCAGCAGGATGTCGCCGGCAAGACCGTTCCAGTTGCCCTGCGTATGGTCGGTAATGGCATGAGAGTTGACGCCGATATCGTGGATCAGGCTGTTGTCGACGCGGATGGAGAGGCGGTGCTTTCCCGCCGCCAGTTGTCCCAGGTCGTAGTCGTGCGGTGTTGACAGGCTTTCGCAACGGCCGATGGCCTTGCCGTCCAGCCAGACTTGCGTTTCCCAGTGCGCGCGTTCAAGCGACAGGACGATACGGCGGCCAGCCCAGGTCTTGGGAATAGTGATGTCACGCTGATACCAGGCAGCGCCTGTATAATACCCCTCTGGCTGGAGGAAGAACGGGACCTTGACGTTACCGGCTTCCCGGTAAGGCGCATAGTCGGCGGAATTGAAATAGTCCCGGCTTTCAAGCGTGCCGGTCCAGGGGGTATCGACGGTGATGGCGTTGCCGAGACCAAGGGCCGGCAGGCTGTTTCCCCGGCGCGTCGCGGATGCCAGGGGCGCCAAATACCAAGCCTGACGGATACCGGCATTTTCAGGATCGAGCCGAACCGACCAGTCATTGCCGATGGCTACCCCGCCACTGATCGCCCTGGCGAGTACCGACGGTCCCAGGCCTGCGGTTGTAAGCGCCACGCCGGCGCCGATGGATTTCAAGAATGCCCGGCGCTTCAAGGAGGTGTGAGTCGACATAACATTTTCCCTGCATTATGTATTACATATTGGGCACAATGCGAGAGGTGGAGCAACTGGTTTTTTTAAGGGGCCCGCGCCGTTCCGCCACGGTGCTGCCTGTGGGCGCGACTGGAACTGTCCTTGCCTCTTTTGCCCGGTTCAGAAGAGTGACATCTGCCGGTCGCCGCCGCGAAACAGGCTGAAATCCTTCTCGTGGCGCCATTGGTCCAGCCCGTATTTGCGCACGGCGAGTTCGAACCGCTTGGCGATCAGGGCGGCATAAACGCCGGTGCCGTTCATGCGTTGACCGAAGCTTGAGTCGTTAAGCTTGCCACCACGGATTTCACGGATGTGGTTCAGTACCTTTTGCGCCCGGTCGGGAAAGTGTTCGCGCAGCCACTCTTCGAACAGGATCTTGATCTCGTAGGGCAGGCGAACCAACGTATAGCCGGCGCGGTCGGCACCAGCCTCGGCGGCCGCCTTCAATATCCCTTCCAGTTCGTGGCAGGTCAGGCCGGGTATAAGCGGCGCCGCCAGCACGCCCACAGGGATGCCCGCGGCTTTCAGCGACCGGATGACATCGATGCGCCGTAGGGGCGTAGCAGCGCGCGGCTCCATGACACGGGCGATATCGCGATCGAGCGTGGTGACCGACAGGGTGACGGTCACCAGCCGCATCTGCGCCATCGGCACCAGAAGGTCGAGATCGCGCAGGATCAGGGCGGACTTGGTAATCAGGCTGATCGGGTGGCGCAGGTCGAGCAGGACTTCGAGGCAGGACCGGGTGATCTTTTCCGTGCGCTCGACCGGTTGATAGGCGTCGGTATTGATGCCCAGCACCATGGGCGCGGCCTTGTACGTCGGCGCTGTCAGCTCTGCGCGCAGCAATTTCGCGGCATCGGGCTTGCGGAAGATGCGCGTCTCGAAATCGAGCCCGGGTGACAGGTCGAGGAAGGCATGGCTCGGCCGCGCGAAACAGTAGATGCAGCCGTGTTCGCAACCCCTGTAGGGATTGATCGACTGGCTGAAGCCGATATCGGGCGAGGTGTTGCGGCTGATAATGCTGCGCGCCGTGTCAATGCCGAGAATGGTCTTGCGGCGTTCGAGTTGCCGGCGGTCCTCGTGCGTCCAGCCGTCATCCCAACCATCGTGGATTTCGTACCGGTCGGCGGCGTTGAAGCGCTGGCTCGGCCGATTGGATACCGAGCCGCGTCCCTTGTGTGTGCGCTGCAGGAGGGCATTGTCGTCGTTGACGTCGGGATGATGGGTGACGGCCTTGGGCATGGTGCAAGGCTAAAGTCTCAATAAGAACAAATCAAGAACAAAATGGACTTGCGATCCTCCGCCGAACGTCGGATAGTGCCCGCAAGAGGAGATGCTTATGAGACGGAATTTTCTGGCAGGCAGCCTGTCACTGATGGGCCTGGCCATGCTGAGCGGCAAGGCGTCGGCGCAAGATGTGCCGGCTGAAAAGCCTGTCGAAAAACTGGTGCGCGTCCGCATGACAACCGGTCTGGGCGACATCGTTCTTGATCTCGATGCCGGCCGGGCGCCTCTGACGACGGCCAACTTCCTCCGCTATGTCGACCAGAAGCGGCTCGACACCAGCGTCTTTTACCGCGCCATGAAAAGCCCGAACGATCGCGGCCTGGTCCAGGGTGGCGACAGCCGCCGGGCTTTGGCACCCGTGGCCCACGAACCGACCAGCCAGACTGGATTATCTCACACCGACGGCACGATTTCGCTGGTGCGCGGGGCGGCAGCCGGGTCTGGAAAGGGCGATTTTTTTATCTGCGTCGGTGACATGACCTTCCTCGATGCCGGTCCGGACGGCACCGACGACAAGCTGGGATTTGCGGCTTTCGGCAAGGTGGTCGAGGGCATGGATGTCGTCCGCGCCATTCTCGGCGCGCCGGTGTCCGCGACCGAAGGCGTCGGCGCCATGCAGGGCCAGATGCTGGCGCCAAAGGTGCCGATTATCAAGACGAAAAGAGTCTGACTATTCCGCTGCGATCGGCGCGGCGGGAGGTTCCGGCGGGGTGACGCCGTCGTCGAACAGGATGGTGCCTGGGTGGCTGGCATCGAGGTAGAAGCTCGGCTTCAACGGGCTCTTGTTGCCCTTGTAGCCGCCGCGCAGCTTGACGAAGCGGGCATAGGCGATCTTGAACGGTTCCAGCCAGGTGTTGCGGTTCGCCAGGCTGGGTTTAAGCCCTAAGACGCGGCGGAGCAGGCCGTTGGCGTAAATCAGGTTGGCTCGCCAGATCGCCTTGGGTGTCATGAACTCGATCGACAGCGAGACATTGACCATGTCGCGGTTGACGATGCGGTGCGGGGCGTTCTGGACCCAGGTCAGCATTTCGCCAGGCTTGAGGTCATGGACATAGGCCAGACGGTCAAAAGTCGGATCGAAGGGCATCTGTTCGTCGGATTCACGCAGCGCGATGCCTTCCAGGGCAGTGTCGCCGACGCACGGCGCCTGGGGCGGATAGAGATAGACTGTCTTCACGCCGCGGATCTGCCACAGCATGACCAGCGGAATATCGAGGTGATAGAAGACGTGGCCATTGGGCGACGAGATCAGCAGGCCGAGGTCGGGTTTAAGCGTCGACACACCGGTCCGGGCGGTGATTTCCTCGAACATGCGGTCACACAGGGCGCCGACCGACGGATCGTAATGATTGACCTTGCGCAGGTTCAGCCACAGCCGGCCGGCGCGCACGCCTTCCATCAGCTGGCGCCCATCGAGATCGCTGCCGTCTTTATTGCTGCGGCGACCGAAGAACCACTGTTTCCAGTTGGTCGGGTCGTAGCCCATGGTGAAAACTTCGACGCCTTCGCGCGGAAAGCGGTCGATCAGTGAGATCAGGGCCTCGTCGGAGAACAGTTCCGAGGTGTGCAGGTCGTGATTGAACAAAAGATTGTCGCGCGTGAAGCGCTTCTGATGTTCGGGCGTCCAGTGAAGCAGGTCGTTTTGCATGTCTATCTCCCCGGCGCATTGGCGCGTAGCAGGGCCTGGCCGTAGAAGCCGATCTTGAACGGCGGGAACCACATCAGCTTGCCGAAGCCGCGCGCCGCCTTGTCGAGGCGCGGGGCGCTGTCGCGGCTGCCCATCAGGTACAAGACGCCGCCGATGACGGAGAAGAGCACGCCTTGCACCACGCCTTGCAGCATCCAGCCTATACAGGTCAGCGGCTTGTGGCCCAGGGCTGCCGAAAAGCTCGGGCCCTGGCCATAGGCGAAGGCGCGGCGGAGCGTATAGTGAAGCGTCGAGCGCGATGGCGGCACGTCCTCGAAGACGGTGGCTTCGGCCGACCAGGCCATGCGTGCGCCCTTGGCCTGCAGGCCGTAGAACAGCTTGTCGTCCTCGCCGCCCATATCGTTGTGCTCGGTGCAGAACGGCTTGTTGGCCGGCATGACGGCGCGGCGGATCAGGCTGTTGCCACAGCCATAATAGACGTCGATGGTCTGCGACGCATTCGGACCGCGGCGCGAAAAGAAGGCTTCGAAATAGGTTGGAAAGCGCACGTCGCTGGCCATCAGGCGCGCCGAGACCGGGCCGAAGACAACATCGGCGTCAAACTGCGTCTGGGTGCTGAGCAGCGCGGCTAGCCAGCTGGCCGGGGCTTCCTCATCGTCATCGAGAAAGGCGATAAAGTCGCTATGCGCGGCAGCTACGGCCGAATTGCGGGCATTGGCGACGCCGGTCTTCGGCTCATGGACATAGGTGACGGCGATCGGCGCCGCGGCTGCGAACGCAGCGACCTGGGCGCGGGCCGAGGCTTCGGGGCTGTTATCGCAGATAATCAGGCTGAGGCCGATATCGTCCAGCCCCGTTTGAGCGACGGCTGAATTCATGGCCAGGGCCAGGCCCTGCGGGCGGCGGAAGGTCGGGATGATGACGCTGACGCTGCGCACCGGCGTGCGGCCGGAGACGGAGCTGGCGGGAAACGGGAGGGTGTCCATCGTCACAGTATGCACGAACTCCGTTTAGCCTTGGTGAACCCGCTGACGTTTTGCGGCGCTGGAAAAGGCGAAGGCGACGCCGCGCATCCGGCTGAGCGTATCCAGCTCCAGCGTAGCGATATGGTCGAAGCGACGGTTGAGGCGGGCGACAGCATCATCGATGCGCGTGCCCAGCGCCTTGCGGGTATCGAGGGTGATGCGCTCGATGCGGGCCTGGAGGCGAGCCGGCGGCGCGTCGGAATAGACGCGGGCATGGCGGACCGGAAAGGTCGTATTGGAAAAGATCGCCTTGTACTTCTGGTCGCCGGTCGACAGGTCGTAATAGTTGACACCGGCTTCGCGCAAGGGCTCGGGACACAGGTTCAGGAACAGCTGGCCGGGTGAGAAGGTGGAAAAGGCAGGATCGTAGCTCGACACCCACGGATGGGCGCGGTCGCCGAGGCGGACGCCGAAATGGTAAAGTATAGGCGTGTCGCCCGTCATCAGGGTCAGCATGAAACCGTGCAGACCGCTTTCCGGCGCGGCCTGGAGGTTTTTGAACAGATGCTGGACCCAGTCGGCGGCCAGAAAGTCGTGCAGGCCGGTGTCGCGGGTCTGCTGGCGTTTCAGCCTGATCATGGTCTCGAAACGTGCCGGGTCACGATCGCCGACGACGAAGCTTAAAGGTCCGTGTGCCTCCTCGATGTGACGCGTCAGCCGGCGGATATTCTTCAGAAGCTTCTTGAAGGCGTTGTTGGACGCCTCGCCCTGCGACATGTCGATGGCAAAGGCTTCGTCATTTTCGGCGCCAGGCATCTCGCCAAAGACGTTGTACGGGTCGACCAGTCCGATGGCCTGGTACGAGTTGATGCCGGCGGCTTTCAGCACCTCGCCGATGCGTAAGCCTGGCAGTGGGTGGGTGATCAGGGCGCTGTAGTCGGAAAACGGCGCACCGGCCGGGCGGGCAAAGGCGCCGGGGCGAATATGGACGGGCAGGAAGCCGACGGTCTTGCCGCTACGGCGCACGACCAGCACACGGACGTCGTCACGCACGCTGGCAACCGCGCGAGCAAACTCCGGCGAAAGAAGCGGTGAGCGGAAGGCCGGGGTCTCGGCCTGCATGGTGTGCCAAAGGGCTACGTCGTGATCCGTGAGATCACTTGCCCGAACGCGTTCACAGGTAAGCATGCCAGCCTTTTGGTACAGTCATTGTCGTCAGTCCGTAAACTGCAAGACCCGGGCCATTGTGTGCACCATAACACGTGCATTTCGATATAAAATGCTGCGCCGCATAAAAAGCAGGCAACATGTCAATGTCACGCGACTTTTTGACAAGTGACCTTGACACGTGTAGCGATCGGGATGTAAAGGATGCTTGTCAAACGGGGAGGCAAGCATGAAGCAATCTGTATCGGGCGGCGGCAGCCATATTCTAAAGACAGGGCTGGCCATTGCGTACACAGCCATCTGCGCGGTTATCGAACGCTCGACCTTCATCGGCTTCGGACCCGCGACGGCTCCCATGATTGCGGTCGTCGTGCTGTTGCCGCTCATACTGGCCGGCATCAGCTACGCCATCTGGTGGAAGACGGCGGACGAGTTTCAGAAGTCCAATGAGTACAAGGCCATGGCTCGCGCTGCCATCGGCGGAATCTTTTTCCTGCTGGCGGCGAAACTCGTGACCTATTTCTACCCCGCCGCCGATCATATCCCGTCCTTCGCTGTCGCCGGCATGGCGCTGGTGTACTGGATCAACAACAGCCGCCGGCTTTACGTCGATGCGATGAAAGCCTGAGACTCGAAGGACCGTTATGAGCCAAAATATTGAAATGAAGCTGTGGCGGCAGTCGATGAAGAAATGGCTGCTCCTGGCAGGCTGTGCCGGTGCGTCAGTCCTCTTTGCCATTCTCTCTGTCAATTTGGTCGGTGTCGGCGGCCTGATGAAGCCGGAGGTGCCGATTTGGGCCAAGGCGCTCGTGCTTGGCGGGGCAGCCCTGTTTATCGTAGGCGTTCTCGTCCTTATGCGCTGGCATTGGCAATTGAACGACGAAGCCGTTCGCGAGGCTCATAAATCGGCGTGGTTCTGGGGAGGAAGCTGCGGTCTCTTATTCATCCTGCCCCTGGCGGCTGCCTTTGTCCTGACGAAATGGACCTTTTATGGAGCCTACCTTTCCTTTCTTCGTCTTGGCAGCGGCTTCGGCGAATTCACAGCAGGCTTCATCACCGCAATGCTATGCATGATGATCGGGTATGCAATTGCCTGGACGTGGTGGTGGTGGAAGCGCCGGTAATATGAATAACCGTCTCAAGATCCTGCGCGCTGAACGGAACTGGTCTCAGGCCGAGCTGGCCGACCAGCTCAAGGTCTCGCGCCAGACCGTCAACGCCATCGAAACAGGCAAGTACGATCCGTCGCTGCCGCTGGCCTTTGCCATCGCCGGCCTGTTCGGGCTCAGGATCGAAGACATCTTTTCGCCGGAATGAACCGGCACCACGTCTCAAAAGGGGATATTCCATGACTATCAGAACCTTCGTGGCCAGCAGCCTGCACCGGGCGGCCGGTCTGGTGCTCGGCTTCGCGGCGCTCGGCATGGCCTTCACCGGGCTGGCGCCCGTCGAGGCGCGCGCTGAAACGCCGACGCCGATGATGTGGGTCGTCAGGGACGCGGATTCGACCGTCTACCTGTTCGGCAGCATCCACCTGATGAAGCCGGGCACAGAGTGGCAGACGCCGAAGGTGAAGGACGCCTTCGCGAAATCAGGGACGCTGTGGCTGGAACTGACCGACATGGACGATCAGGCCAAGATGATGGGCCTCGTCCGGCAGTACGGTTTCGACCCCAGCCGCAAGGTGACCGATGGTCTGACGCCGGACGAGGTCGCAAAGCTGGAAAGCGTTCTGGCGTCCAAAGGCATGACTCTGCAGCCGCTCATGCCGATGCGCAAGTGGATGCTCAGCCTGGTGTTGCTGCAACTGGAATCGGCGCGGCTGGGTTATGACCCGCTGACGGGCGTCGACCTGACCCTGTTGAAGCTGGCGCGTGAACGCCAGATGCCCATATCGGGGTTTGAAACGGCCGAAGACCAGATGAAGATGCTGGCGGCGGGCAGCGAGGAAGAGGATCTGGTCGGTCTGCGCCAGATGCTGTCCGAAGTGGGGCAGGCGGACAATACGCTCGATCGTCTATTTAACGCCTGGCAGCGCGGCGACGAGGCGGGGCTGAACGCTGAAATGAACAAGTTCGACGCTGAGAACGATCCAGCTCTTTACCAACGCCTGCTGGTCGATCGCAATGCCAAGTGGGTACCGCAGATCGAGCAGATCCTGGCCGGCAAGGGTACCGTTTTCGTCGCCGTCGGCGGCGGCCATCTGGTCGGCAAGGACAGCGTCATCGCCATGCTCAAGGCGCGCGGCATCGTCGCCGAAAAGGTAAACTAAAGCTTAACGTCCGGCATCCGGCTTGCAGGCACGCCCTTCGTCTTCCACCGACGAAGGGCGTTTTGCATGAATACGAGCCAGATTCGCCAACGGATACGTGTTGGCGTGGCGGGCACCCCCGAATGGGTGCGCGATGCCTGTATCGGACTGCTGGCCGGCGGGCTGGCGGTGACGGCCTGGGCCGCGTTGCAGCCCTCCGATGCCGCAGTGTCCCGCACCGTTCCTACGGTCCTGACGGCGCCTGTGTCCCTTGATGCACGCGAAGCTGAGGCCGGCCCTATCGGCGCACCGCTGCTGTGGAGGGTGTCCAGCGGCAAGGCGACGGTCTACCTCTTCGGCAGCGTCCATGCTCTGCCGCCCGGTGTCGAATGGATGGACGCGCGTCTTTTTCAGGCCTTCGATACGGCTGACGCCGTATGGTTCGAGGTCCCGGATCTCGACAAGATGCCGAAGTTCAGAGGCTTTGAGGAAAAGGCCTTCTCGGCGCGGCCGGGTCTTACCAAGGGCTTGAGCGATATCGAAATCCACGAGCTGGAAACCCTGCTGCATCGCTATAACTACACATTGAAAGACGTCGAGCGCGTCCGCCCGGGCGTAATGGCGGCAGTGGTCGGACAGCTCAGCTCCGCCGCCGGCGGGTTCGATACCGATCGCGGCGTCGACTGGGCACTGTTCAATCGCGCCAGGAACCTCAAGATAAAGACGGGGGGCTTTGAGAGCCACAAGGTGCACTACGACTATCTTTACGCCTTGGGCAGGAGCGCGGACGAAGGTGGCACTGCGGCATTGAAACGCGCCCTGGCCGTACATTTCGGCCGCGATCACGACAGTCTCGAAGTCCTGGTCAAGACGTGGCGCACCGGCGATCAGCGCGCCATGACGCAAAGCCTGGCTGAGGAAAAAGCGCGCGGTCCTGAGAGCTATGATCTGCTGCTCACCGGCCGGAATGCCAAGTGGGTACCGCAGATAGAGACCATGCTGAAGGGCGACCAGACGACCTTTGTCGTCGCCGGCGCCGCGCACTTCACCGGCCCCGACAGCGTCATCGCCATGCTGCGCCAGCGTGGCTTTACGGTCGACAGGGTTGATCCTTAATTTCTTCTGGGTAGCGCCCTCAAGTAGGCTTTCAAGGTCCTTGAATCCTGGAATTCCGTGTAGTCGCCGCGTTCTATAGCCCTTATGCCGACGGCTACTGCTTCTTGCAGAGCCTGAAGTTTCAGGGCATCCTCAATGTCTTGGTTTTCCATGGGCGTCATTTGAGGGGCGGCAAGCAATTGGTGTTCCCAAACAATATACCGATCGCAATATTCACAAAGCCAATATTGACTTTGCCGCCTGTTTTCCTCAAAAGGCCCGCCTAAGCCCCAATCAGCTTAGACGTCTGTCCCTTCCGTTATGTAACGGAGGGGATTTCTCTTTGGGGAGTCCACGGCCATGAACCAGTCGGCCAATACGTCGGAAGATCATCTGTTCGGAGTCTATGCGCGCGCGCCTATCGAGGTCGAGCGCGGCGAGGGCGCCCGCCTGTATGACCGACGCGGCCGCATGTTCCTGGATTTCGTGCAGGGCATCGCCACCAATGGCCTGGGCCACGCCAATCCGGTCCTGATCGAAGCGATGACCGCCCAGGCAAAGAAGCTGTGGCACGTCTCCAACATATTCACCATTCCGGGTCAGCAGGAACTGGCGGCGAAACTGTGTGCGCACAGCTTTGCCGACCAGGTCTTCTTTACCAATTCTGGCACTGAAGCGGTCGAGTGTGCTTTGAAGCTGGCGCGCAAATATCACGCCGCGCGCGGCAACGAAGAGCGCATCGATATCATCGGCTTTGCCGGCGCCTTCCACGGCCGGACCTATGCGGCCGTGACCGCGGCGGGCAACGAGACCTATCTGGCGGGCTTCGGTCCGAAACTGCCGGGTTACGTCAATGTCTCGCTCGACGATCCCGACGCCATCCGCGCGGCGGCTGAGGCCCCGACGGCGGCGGCGATTATCGTCGAGCCGGTCCAGGGCGAAGGTGGCGCCCGCGCCCTGACCGATGCCGAGTTGCAAAACCTGCGCGACCTGTGCGACGCCAATGGCCTGCTGCTGATCTTCGACGAAATCCAGTGCGGCATGGGCCGCTCAGGCAAGCTGTGGGCCTATGAATATTCGGGCGTCGAACCCGATGTCATGACGATCGCCAAGGCGCTGGGCGGCGGTTTCCCGATCGGGGCCTGCCTGGCGACGCGCGATGCGGCGTCCGGCATGACGGTCGGCGCTCACGGCTCGACCTTCGGCGGCAACCCGCTGGCCATGGCGGTCGGTGAGGCGGCGTTCAACGAGATCGTCCGTCCCGAGCTGCTCGAAAACGTCAACCGCATTTCCGGCTATCTGCGCCAGCAACTGGCAGGCCTGCGCGACGCTTATCCGGATATGGTCGAGGACGTGCGCGGCAAGGGCCTGCTGGTCGGTATCAAGGTCAAGCCGAACAATCGTGAGATCATGATGCTGGCCCGCGACAACGGTCTGTTGATCGCCGGCGGTTCGGACAACTGCGTCCGGTTGCTGCCGCCGCTCAATGTCACCGAGGACGAGGCACGTGAAGCCATCGGCCTGCTGGAAAAGACATTCCTGGCCGCCCGCGAAGCCGCAAAAGCAAAAGAAACCGCATAACGTATAAAGAACGCTCTTCGCCCTCCCTACGAAGTGGGGAGGGGGGACCATCTGCGGAGCAGATGGTGGGCGGGGCCTCTTTTGCCTCAGCGCCCCCTTGGTGGTGAAGAAGATAACAGGGACTAACCGATGACCCGTCATTTTCTCGATATCTGCGACCTGACGACCGAAGAGCTGCGCTCAATCGTCGACGACGCTCACGCCCGCAAAAAGTTGCGCCAGGGCTGGCCGAAGGGCCGCGTTGATGCCGACGCGCCCGCCAGGGACAATGTCCTGGCCATGATCTTCCAGAAGAACTCGACGCGCACCCGGTTCTCGTTCGACGCCGCCATGCGCCAGCTCGGCGGCCAGGCAATCATCTCGACCGCATCGGACATGCAACTCGGTCGTGGTGAACCGATCGAAGATACCGCCAAGGTGCTGTCGCGCATGGTCGACGCCATCATGATCCGCGCCAATGAGCACGACGACGTGCTGCGCCTGGCGCGCGCCTCGACCATTCCGGTGATCAACGGCCTGACCAATTTCAGCCACCCTTGCCAGATCCTGGCCGACATCCAGACGATCGAAGAGCATCGGGGCGCTATCGAGAACAAGACCCTCGCCTGGATCGGCGACGGCAACAATGTCTGCAATAGCTTAATACACGCTGCGGCGCGTTTCGGCTTCACGCTGAACATTGCCTGTCCTGACGCCTATAAGCCGGCCATGGCCGCCATGGTCTTCGCCTCGGAAACGCGCGCGAAAGTCACCGTGACCAACGATCCCTTCGCCGCCACCAAGGGCGCCGACGTCGTCCTGTCCGACACCTGGGTGTCGATGGGCGACCTCGACCACGACGAACGCCTGGCCGCTTTCCAGCCCTACCAGGTCAATGCCGAGCTGATGAAATGGGCGCGTTCGGACGCCCTGTTCCTGCATTGCCTGCCGGCCCACCGTGGCGAAGAGGTGACCGACGAGGTCATCGACGGTCCGCAATCCGTCATCTGGGACGAGGCCGAGAACCGGATTCATGCGCAGAAAGCTATCATCTCCTGGTGCTTAAACGCGCCATCCTTGGCCGACTAATACGCAGTCTGCGCTTGCAGGTACAAGAGTACCTGCGGCGCTAGCCGGCAATTATTCGACTCAAGGCTGACGGTTTAAGCGGCCGGAGTTATTGAGCCTTGAAGGCTAATAAGGCCGGTCATGGCCGGTGGTGAAGCCCAGCTCGTTCAGCAGGTGGACAAGCATGACAAGGGCGGCGGTGAAGGACAGCATCATCAGGAACCGCCACGGGATCATACGTGGGGTGGTGCGGCGCAGGTCGTGCGGCCGGGCGCCCATGAATCCACAGGCGGCCGTCAAAAGACTGGAAACAGCGAACAGAATCACGGTAGTGGGCAAGGATAGCATGGGGCCCATATGCAGGCTCAAACTGGCTGCGGCAAGAACACACCCGATTTATTTGTCATCGGACGGACGATCGTGCTATGCGCCACACCACTTCTCCTTTTGCGCGAAACGCATCGGTACAGTTTCCACAGAAGAATGCATGATCCCCACATCTAGTAGTTAACAAATGGTTTACACTCAACATAATGCGGTCTACGCTTTCGGCTCGTACCGGTAGGGGAATCGCATGAGCGCGAATGCACCTTGGAGTGTAAAGGGAATCGATGCCAAGGCGCGCGAAGTCGCCAAGGATCTGGCGCGCCGTTCGGGCATGACGCTCGGCGAGTGGCTGAACCAGATGATTCTCGAAGGTGAAGACGTCGGCGCTGCGATCAATCGCGAACGCGAGCGCGAACAGGCGCCTCAGCAATCCCATCCGCAATCGTCTCAGGCGGGCCTGATCCGTCGCCGCCCCCCCGTATTTCGCGAAACCCAGAACGATATCGACGAGGCGCCGCGCCGCGCCGCGCCGTTTTCGTCCGGTTCGCGCCCCCTGGCTGGTCGTGAAATCTCCTCGGCCGATCTGCGCCGTCATTCGATCTTTGACAGCCGCCCGCGCGAGGACGACGATCGCGGTGCGTCCGGTGAACTGGGCCGGGTCGCCAATGCGCTGGAAACCCTGAGTGACCGCATTGAAGGCTCCGAAACCCGCTCGGCCAACGCCGTACGTGGTGTCTCTTCGGCGGTCGAATCGTTGCTGGGCCGCCTTGAGCGCAGCGAGGCAGGCCTTGCTGCCGCCCAGGCCGAGACGCGTGATCGACTGGAAGAGCATACGCTCGACCTGCAGTCATCGCTGGAACGCCACGAAGAGAGCCGCGAGGCCCTGGCGGGACGTCTGGAACAGGCGGAGCGCCTGATCGACGCCCAGGCTGAGCGTCTGGAAGGCCTGTCCGGCCACCTGCGCGAGGAGCGCGAACACGTTTCGCGCCTTGAAACCCAATTGAAAAACCCGGCCGTGCAGGAGACAGTCCGCACGGTCGAGGGCGCGCTCGGCAAGCTGGCCAACCAGCTTTACGAAGGCGAGCAGCGCCACCGCGACGTCGTCAAGGACGTCCGCGAGGACATGGTCGGCCTGTCGCACCGTCTGGCTCAGCTTGAGCTGCGTGACCCGGAGCGCGCCGCGCAAGGCGTGATCGACAAGGTCGTATCGCGCATGGCCGAGCGCCTTGAGCAGGCGGAAGCCCGCACCTCGACGGCTATCCGCGCGCTGGAGCAGGCCTTCACTACGCTCGATGCCCGTCTCAACCGCGCCGAAGAGCGCGGCGACGTGACCGATCCAGAACAGGTCGCTTCGCTGAAGCGCTTGGCCACCGACCTGTCGCGCCGCGTCGATGACAGCCGCGCCGAACTGCTGAATGCCCTGCAGGACCGCAGCAATGCTTCAGCCGATCAAATGCTGCGCACCCTGTCGGAACGCGTTGATCAATCCGAGCGTCGCTCCGCCCAGGCCATCGAGCGCCTGGGGCAGGACGTGCTGCGCGTCGCCGACACCATCAATCGTCGCGTCGCCGGCGTCGAGGCCGCTCAGGATGGCCACCGCGAAGCCTTCGAGCGTATCGGCCGGGAAGTCGGACGCGTCCAGGAAACGGTCGATCAGCGCTTCGGTCGCACCGAGGCCAGCCACGCCCAGGCGCTGGAGCGTCTTGGTTCCGAGATCGCGCGCATTTCCGAACGCCTGTCGCAACGCATGTCCGAAACGGAGCGCCGTGTCGGCCTGGCCGTCGAAGGCGTCGGCCAGATCATCGAGCAGCACCGTGACCAGTCGCGCAGTGAGCTGGGCGATCGCATCCGTCAGTCGGAAGAGCGCACCGCCAAGCTGCTGGAAGAGGCGCGCAACCGCATCGACCAGAAGCTGGCTCAGGTCCAGACGCAGAGCCTGCTGTCGGAAAGCGGCCTGAACGCCGGGCCGCGCACACCGCGTCCGGTCGCCAGTGACCTGCCCAATCCGTTCGCTTTTGATGAACCCGAAGCTGAAGTCGCGGCAGTACCGAAGCCGGCCGCCCCCGTGCAGCAGGTTTGGCGCGACGATGTACTCAAGGGCGCGCACCTGCCCGACGATGAAGACGAAGCGCTGGACCTGACCGGGCAATTGCTTGAAAGCGTCACGACGCCGGAGCCGGCACCCGCGCCGGTGTCGATCGCCAAGACGGAAGCGCCTGCAAAGGAAGCGGCTGCGCAGGACTTCGATCCGTTCACCGAGGAAGACCTCGAGTACGATCTGGTTCCGGTCGGCAAGACGAATAGTGAAGACGAGAGCGATCCTTTCGCCGATATCGATGTCTCGAAAAAGACGGCTCCGCGTTTCGAGAACCAGCGCTTCGAAGGCGCCCGTGCGGCCGCTGCGGCATCGCCGCGCGCCACCTTCGAACTCGAAGACGAAGTCATCGAGGCTGCACCCAAGGCGTTCGGTGGCCGCGACTTCGTGAGCGAAGACGCTGATGGCGGCGTGTCGGTCTCGACGCGCGATGCCCTGGCGGCGGCGCGCGCTGCGGTTCGCGCCACGATGGTCGATGAGCAGGAACGCCGTCCGGGCGCCCTGAGCGGCCTGGGACTCAAGCCTGCCGTTCGGCGCGGCATCGGTCAGCCGCGCGGCGGCAAGGACAATACGGTTGCCAATGCCTTCAAGGCTTCGGCCGTCGCTGTCCTGGTTGTTGGTGCTGGCGTCGGCGGCTATGCCGTGCTCCGCCAGGAGCCGGTTGCCGCTACGGCGCCGCAGGGCGTGAAGACCCCGGTCGCGGCGGTCGTTACTCAGCGCGCCGACGAAGGCCTGCTGCGCGCCAAGTACCAGTCGGCGACGCGCCTGCTCGATGCCCGCGCGCCTGGCGCCGTCGACAAGCTCCAGGAAGTCGCCAACCAGGGCTATGCCCCGGCTCAGTTCATGCTGAGCGGCATCTATTCCGGCGAGGGCGCCTACACTGAGCCGAACCCGCAGGAAGCCCGCAAGTGGGCGCAACGCGCGGCCGACGGCGGCGTAGCGCGCGCCATGTTCAACCTCGGCACCATGTATTACAACGGCACGGGTGGTCCGCGTAACCAGATCACCGCCGCCATGTGGTTCCGCCGCGCCGCCGAACGCGGCGTCAGCGACAGCCAGTACAATCTGGGCCTGCTCTACGCCCAGGGCGATGCCATGCCGCTCAATCCGGCCGAGGCGTACAAGTGGTTTACGATCGCAGCCGATGCTGGCGACAAGGATGCGGCGCGTGAAGCCGCAGCCATTCGCGAAAATCTGACGCCCGACCAGCGCCAGAAGGCCGAAGCGGCTGCGGCCACCTTCAAGCCCTTGGGCGAAGGGGCGGTCGGCGAAGCTTCCGCAGCCACGCGCGGCTAGAGCGATATGGCAAAAAGTGTAGGCGGTTTTTGCCTTAAATATCGCGACAAAACAAAAGATCAGATCGGAATGATTGCTTCCACCTAAAATCATTCCGATCTGATCCGCAAACACTTCACACTTTTCGGAAAGCGCCAGGCTTGCGCACTCTGATCTTGGCCCGGCGCGCGGCGCAGGATAAACATTCGCTGTGAGTGAAGATGTAACCCTGTCGCAGCCGCCGGACGTCTGGTGGCGTGCCCTGATTCCCGAACAGGCCCTGGGCTTTTCCGCCGTCCATTCGCATGTCGGGGACGGTGTGGTGACGCGTGCCATCCCAACCCAGGAACTGCGTGAGCTCTGGGGGCGTGCCCCGCTGATCGTTGCGAATGCGCCTCTGGTGCGCAACCGGCTGTTCAGCAATCGCGGCCACCGCGAAGCTGGCCATTTCGACGTCCTGGAACTGTTCGCCTTTGTCCGTCCGGCCCAGTTCTGCGCGCCGTCGCCGGCGGGGTTGGCCCTGGCCTGCGGCTTTGCCGAACCCGAAGACGCTCGTGCCCGCGCTCTGGTCCTGTTTGACGTCATTTCAGCGCTTCTGGAAACCTTGGCGCAGTCGCCGCTCGGCTTCCGGCTGGCGGCGCAATCGGGCGTCAAGCTGATGATGCGCCACGGTTGGGCGTGGGGGGCGCTGGTCCAGGCGGCGCTCGACCGGACCGAGCTGCCGGCCGACTATGTGGCACCGCCGCCGCTCGAAATGTGGTCACTTCTGGAAGAGTGGGAGGATCAGGCGCCTGAGGGCAATCCGCGCGCTGTCGCCCTGTCCGAGGACGAAGTTGTCGAGGAGCTTGACGCCGGCCTGACGCGGGCGAAACTGGCCGAGCGCCGCCCGGAACAGCGCGAGTTCGCCGTCCGGATGCGAGAAATCTTTGCGCCGAAATGGGTGAAGGATCAGCCGAACATGCTGCTGGCCGAGGCGGGCACCGGTGTCGGCAAGACGCTCGGCTATCTGGCGCCGGCCCACGCCTGGGCGCGCAAGGCGCAGGGCCAGGTTTGGGTCTCGACCTATACCCGTGCACTGCAAAAGCAGATCTATCACGATACGCGCGCCCTGTTCGATCGCGAGGCCGAGCGCCAGGAACAGGTGGTGGTCCGCAAGGGCCGTGAAAACTACATGTGCCTGCTGAACTTCCAGGAACGGCTGGTCTCGGCGCAGACCGGCCCCGAAGTCATTATGGCCGTGCTGATCGCGCGCTGGGTGCTCTATACGCGCGACGGGGATATCATCGGCGGCGACTTTCCAACCTGGCTGCCGTCGCTTCTGCCGGTGACCTCGCCGGCCGCCGTTTTCCAGACGCTTACGCCATCGGCCCTGGTCGACCGGCGCGGCGAATGCACCTATGCGGCGTGCCAGCATTACCGCGTCTGTTTCATTGAAAAGTCGGTGCGCAAGGCGCGCTCGGCCTCGATCGTCGTCGCAAACCACGCCCTCGTCATGGCGCAGGCAGCCTATGACCTCAGGGACCGCGCGCGCGCTGAAATGGCGGCCGAAATGAACGGCGAAGACGTCCAGGGCGATGTCGAGCCGCAGCCCGCCCTGTCGCGCATCATTTTCGACGAAGGCCACCACGTCTTCGAAGCCGCAGACAGCGCCTTTGCGACCCGGCTGTCGGGGCTCGAAGCCTTCGAACTGCGGCGCTGGATCCGCGGCAATGAAGGCCGGTCGCGGCGGGGCCGGGGGCTGGAATCGCGCATTGGCGACCTGCTCAAGACCGATGCCGCCAAGGACGCCATGCGTGAACTGATCCGCGCCGCCGCCGTCCTGCCGGCCGACGGCTTCTCGCAGCGCATCACCGTGCGCACCCAGAACGGCAACGGCCTGGAGCCGGTGGGCCCGATTGAGGCCCTGCTTGTCGAGGTGCTGGGGCAGATCGATATCCGCCAGGGCGAGGCGCGCACGCGCACGCGCTTCGTGCCGGACAATGACCTTGGCGGCGAATGCGAAGCGCATCCGTGCCTGGAGACTGTCGGTGTCGCCGCCAAGCTGGCCGCGCGTGCCCTGGCCGGGATCGAAGCGCCGCTGCTGGCGCTGTGCCGGGCGCTGGAAGACATTCTCAACGACGCTTCCGGAGAACTGGAAGCGCCGGAACGCGTACGTATCGAAGGCATATTGCGCGGGCTGGAACGGCGCGCCCGCATGCTGCTGCCGGCGTGGCGATCGCTGCTTCAGCAACTGGCGCTGGAAGACGGGGACATTACGGATGATAAGAACAAGCCGATGACGATCGACTGGTTCTCGACCGAGGTCCATCGCGGCCGGATCGTCGATGTCACCCTTAACCGCCATTATGTCGATCCCAGCCTGCCCCTGGCCGAGTTCGTCCTCAAGCCGGCGCATGGCGTACTTGTGGCCTCGGCGACGCTTAGCGACGGCACGCGCGACGAGACGACCGAGGATGTTTTTTCTTTGGCGCGGCAAAGATCGGGCGCCAATCATCTGGTCATGGGCGCCAAGACGGCGCGCATCGCTTCACCGTTCGACTATGCCAATCAGGCGCGGCTGTTCGTCGTTACCGATGTCGGCCGCGACGATCCGCGCGCGACCGCCGCCGCTATGCAGAAGCTGTTCCTGGCCGCCCAGGGCGGGGCGCTTGGCCTGTTTACCGCCATCCGCCGGCTGCGCGCCGTCTACGAGCAGATCAACCTGCCGCTGGCCGAGGCCGGCCTGTCGCTCTACGCCCAGCACGTCGATCCGCTCGATGTGTCGGACCTGATCAGCATCTTCCGCGCCGAGCACCATTCGTGCCTGCTGGGGACCGACGCGGTGCGTGACGGCATTGATGTGCCGGGCAGCGCCTTGCGGCTTATCGCGTTTGATCGTGTGCCGTGGCCCAGGCCGGATACGCTGCATAAGGCCCGGCGCCAGCATTTCGGTAACAAGCTCTATGACGACGCCCTGACGCGTGCGCGCCTCGCCCAGGCCTTCGGCCGGTTGATCCGCAAGAAGGACGATCGCGGCGTCTTCGTTATGCTGGACTCAGCCGCGCCGACGCGGATGTTCTCAAGCCTGCCGGAAGGCGTAACCCTGCAGCGCTGCACGCTGGCCGAGGCGATCGACTCGATTCAGCGTTTCCTGTTTCCGCCGGATATCCAGTAGCATTGCGGTTTTATCCGTCACATGATCTGTCTATGTACCTGCCGCGCATCTTACCCGAAAACCGCTGACACGTTTCGGGATGCTCGGTGCCCAATATTCGAGAGAACCGGAAATGCCCGACACGCACGCCGATCTGACGCCAGCCTCGCCGCAACCGACGCGCAAACGCGGCCGCATAGGGTTGTTCGGTCCCGCCCTGGCGGTCGTCCTGCTGGCTGTCGGTTGGAGCGGCTACTGGTTTTATGTCGCGCACAACGTTGAAACGACGTTGAAGGCCCAGCAGGACGGTCTGGTCAAGCAGGGGTATCGCGTCAGCGTCGCGCCTTATCAGGTTGGCGGCTATCCCTTCCGCGTCACCGTCAATCTCCGTGACCTCAGCATCATCGCGCCGTCGGGACGTGGCGTCGATTTCCCCGAACTGGATGTTGCTGCCAACGCCTACATGATCACCAAATGGGTGGCAGTGGCGCCTAGGGGGGCAACCCTGCACCGCGGCGGCGACCTCGGCACACTGGCGGTCAGCGGTTCCTCCTTGCGGGCAAGCCTGTCGGGCATCACGCGAGCCGTCCCGAATATCGCTATCGAAGCCAATGATCTCAGCCTGGTACCGTCTGATGCGGCCAAGCCCTTCACTTTCGATTCGGCAAAAAAATTCGAAGCCTATATCCGCCCGAACACCGCTGCATCGGACAGCGCCGACGTGCTGGTGCGCGTCGCCCAGGCACACGGCCAGGCCAGCCGTTTTGTCGGCGACTTCAGCCCTGGCAAGCCGCTCGACATGCACGTCGAAGCGACGCTCAACAAAGTTGCCGCCTTCCAGGGACGCGATTTCGCCACCGGCCTGAAGGCGTGGAAACAGGCGGGATCGGTGACGGCCTTCAAGAGTGAACTGAAAAACGCCGAACTGCGCGTCATGGCGACAAGTGACAAGCTGACCTATGATCTCGCCGGCAAGCCGGTCGGCCGCCTGAACGCCGAAATGACCGGCACCTTCCGGCCGCTCGATGTGCTGGCGGCGGCAGGGCTTCTGTCGCGTGAGAACATGACGGCCATGGCGCCGTTACTCAACATGACCCTGGCGACCGTCGGTGATCAGAAGCTGGCGATCGATTTCCGCGATGGCGGCGCCTATGTCGGCCCGCTCAAGGTCTCGGATGCACCGAACCTGCCGTAACTTGTGACCCGGAATCTGGTATAGTCTGAAACCATAAAACCTTTATGGAATATGGACTTGCGGTCGCGCGGCCATGGGCATACTGTCGTCGGCTTGTTACGCTGAGGCAGGCACCGCCTGATTATTCGTCCTTCCGCAGCGCCTATGCCCGGAGACCCGTGTGGATATCGAAAATCCGCTGACGCTTGCCGATCTGCGCCTGAAGATCGACGCCCTCGATAGCGAGCTGTTGCGGTTGGTCGATGAGCGCGCCGCGCTCGGTAAGGCAATCGGCGAGGCCAAGGCGCGCGAAGAGGGCGGGCCATCGACCGTGCTGCTGCGTCCCGACCGTGAAGCCATGCTGATCCGTAAGCTTTTAAAGATGCCGCGCAAGGCCGCTTCCGACGGCATCGTAGTGCGGGTTTGGCGTGAACTGATTTCTGAAAACCTGCGCATCCAGGGCCAGGCGGCCGGTGGTCTCCACCTCACCTTGAGCGCCAGCGACCAGTCCCGCGAAGTTCTGGTGTGGGCGCGCGAACGCTTCGGCTTTGCGCCGAGTTATGGCTATGTCAACGATCCGGTCGCCGTCATCGCTGCCGCGCGTGATGCCCGCAACCTCGGCGTCGTCAGCCTCGATCCGCGTGGCGGGCCGTGGTGGGCACGCTTGCTGGCCGAGCCGAAGGTGCGTGTTATTGCCGCGCTTCCGGAACTGTCGACGAGTCGCCCGCACGCCTTGGCCGTTGCCGCCATAACGCCGGAGCCGACGGGCGACGACCTGACCTTCTGGGTCAGTGATTCGCCCGCGCGCGAGAACGCCCTGGTCGAAACCCTGTCGGAACGCGGCTTTGCGGCCGAATGGCTGTGCACGGCCCAAGGCCTGAAACTGTTCGCGCTCAGCGGCTACGTCCAGGAACACGATCCGCGCCTCGGCGGCGCCCTGGGCTCGCTGAGTGGCATTATTGGCGCAGCACCCAGAATATAGTTTCCTTTGTAACTTTAGCGGCAAAATTTCCGTGCGTTCGTCGCCGTGGGTGGCTAAAAGCCAGACACCAAAAGACGCAAGGCGCCACATGACTGACATGGTAATGGATAAACCCACCCCGAAAACCGGCATTCTGGACATCGCCCCCTATGTCGGCGGCAAGTCGAAGATCGATGGTGTCGCAGAGCCCATCAAGCTGTCGTCCAACGAGAACCCGCTCGGCTGTTCGCCCAAGGCGCTCGCCGCCTATCAGGAGGCGTCGGCCAAGCTGTTCCGTTATCCTGATGGCCATGCCAACCCCTTGCGCGCGGCGGTGTCCGAATATCACGGCCTTGAAGCGGATCGCCTCGTCTTCGGTAATGGTTCGGACGAAGTCTTTTCGCTGCTGAACCAGGTCTATCTCGAAGCCGGCGACAATATCGTTACCGGTGAGCACGGCTTCCTGGCTTATCGCATCTCGGCCCTGGCCTGTCAGGCCGAGGTCAAGCTGGCGCCTGAGCCGGACCAGCGGATGGAGATCGCGGAACTGCTCAAGCTGGTCGATGCGCGCACCAAGATCGTCTATCTGTCCAACCCGGCCAATCCTACGGGGACCTGGAACACGCCGGAAGAGATCGCCGAACTGCGCGACGCGCTGCCTCCGCACATTCTTTTGTGCGTCGATGAGGCCTATGCCGAGTTTGTCGATGCCCCGACCTGGGAAACCAGTTTCGAAATGGCGCGTGCATCCGACAACGTCATCGTCACGCGCACCTTCTCGAAGATCCATGGTCTGGCCGGCCTGCGCATCGGTTTCGGCTATTGCCCCAAGGCGGTGATCGAGGCGATCGAGCGCATCCGCCTGCCGTTCAACATCAACCTGCCGGCGCAGTTTGCCGCGATCGCGGCCTTGCAGGATGCCGCGCACATCGAAGCCTCGCGTCAGCTGGTGCTGAACTGGCAACCGCGCATGGTCCAGCAGATCCGGGCAATGGGTTACGTGGTGCGTCCGTCGGCGGGCAATTTCCTGCTGATCAATTTCCGTGATCGCGCCGAAGCTGAAGCCGCCAATGAATACCTGATGACACAGGGGCTGATCGTGCGTCATGTTGCGAACTATGGTCTGGCGCAGGCCCTGCGCGTGACCATCGGCAAGGACGCGGAAAACACGGCCTTCCTTGAAGCGCTGGGTCGTTTTGCGGCGCAGGCTTAAAAATTCGAACTGGTGTACCGGGCCATCTCAGGGCGGACAAACTCAGTCGTTGCCGTTTAGCGCAAACGTGTCGCACTTTGTTTCTGTTCGCGTTATGCTAAATGCTTGGCAAGTATAAGCCGGATATGACGATGCCCGATCAAAGCGCCACAACGCCTGCCGCCCGTATTGTTTTCGGCCAGGGCCTGCTCAAGGACTGCTGGTGGTTCGCGGCCCTGGCCGGTGACCTGAAACCCGGCAAGCTGCAGCGTTACGTCATCCTGGGCGAGCCGGTCCTGCTCGGCCGCGATCTCGACGGCAAGGCCTACGCCATCCGCGACATCTGCCCGCATCGCGCAGCCCCTTTGTCCGCGGGCCAGATGGTGCGCTCCGAAAAGGGCTGCGTCGTGCAGTGCCCCTATCACGGCTGGACTTTCGACACGTCGGGCACCTGCACCTCGGTGCCGTCCCTCACGTCGGATCAGGCGATGGACGTCGAGCGCATCAAGGTCCGCGACTATGCCATCTGCGAACAGCAAGGCATTGTCTGGATCTACGTCACAGCCGACGCCCGCCGCCCGGCCGCGCCCGATCACGAGCCGCCCGCTCTGCCAGGCGTGGTCGGCGGCGCTCCCCTGATTGTCGAGACCATGGATTTCGACAGCCATATCGATCACGCCGTCGTCGGCCTCATGGACCCGGCGCATGGACCCTATGTCCATCAGCAGTGGTGGTGGCGTTCGGCCAAGAAGCAGTTGTCGAAGATCAAGCAGTTCGAGCCGCGCGAATTCGGCTTCGCCATGGTGCGTCATGCGCCGTCGTCGAACAGCCGTGCCTACAAGATCCTCGGCGGTGCGCCGGCGACCGAGATTACCTTCCGTCTGCCGGGCATCCGCTATGAGCATATCCAGGTGGGAGACAAGCAGGTGCTGGGCCTGACCTGCCTGACGCCGGTCGACGACAAGACGACGCGCATCACGCAAATCTTCTGGTCGGATCACAGCCTGTTCCGGCTGATATCGCCGATCTTCCGCTATGGCGCCAAGGCCTTCCTCAAGCAGGACGGCGACATGGTCAATCTGCAGAACGAAGGCCTGAAATACGATCCGTCACTGTTGTGGATCGACGACGCCGACACCCAGGCCAAGTGGTATCAGCAGCTCAAGAAGGAGTGGCTGGCCCATCGTTCTGAGGAGCGGCCCTTCGTTAATCCGGTCAAACCTGTCACGCTGAAGTGGACGAGTTGATCCTCTCCTTACAAAACAAAAAAGCCCGGCATGGGAGATGCCGGGCTTTTTTGTTTTGAAGCCTTGGCGTTACGCCTTGGCGCTCTTCAAGCCGGCGACGACCAAGCCGATCTGCACCGACAGGCTGTCGGACAGCTGGGCGACATCGAAGCCCGCGCCGTTATCGGACTTCTGGAAGGCCCGGCGGAGGTTGGCGAAACACAGGTCCTCAAGGATTTCGGCGGCGCAGTCAATGCGCGCGTCGGCGGGAATTTCCTTGGCAAGCTGGGCCGCCTTCAGGGTATCGAAGAGGGTCTCGCGCACCATGTCGGACAGGCGAGCCACTTCGGTAAGGCTGGATTGTTCGGCGCTCCACCGCATGACGAAGGCCGACAGAATAAGGCGCGCATTCACCTGAGCGGCCTCATAACCGCGCATCAGCTGCTGGTGCAGCCGTTGCACGAGGTCCAGCGACGTATCGCGTGCGTCCTGCATCACACGAATAACGCGGCTGTTTTCTTCCTCGACCACGGTCAGGAAGATTTCGTTCTTGTCCGCAAAATTCGCGAACAGAGCCCCCGTCGAGAGGCCTGCGCCGCGGGCAATGTCGCGCAAGGTCGCAGCTTCGAAGCCGCGCTCACGAAACAGCGCCATGGCCGATTCAAGAATCTTGAGACGGTTACGCTCCTTGGACTGGGCTCGGGTGCCCATAGGAAGCGCTTCGGCGGTATTTTTCATTCTACTGCTGTCACTCTGATCGTACATCTTACTACACACACAACTTTCCCTAAGGTCAACTTCCCCCTCGGGTTAAACACTCTTAGTATGGCCTAAACGCTTGTGCAATCCGCATCCGTCGAATTTTCCTCGACGTAATCTCGCCTTAATTCAATGACTTCGTGCCATTTTGAGATTATGCGACTTGCCGCTACCATATAGGTCTCGACATTTACCCGCGAAAGGGGAATAGAGGCGTCATGAGTACTTTTCTTTTCATCCTGGCGTTGATTGCCATGCTGGCCGTGGCCGGAATCCTGTTCACAGGAATCTTCGGCATGGTGCGCGGCGGCGATTTTAACGCCAAGTGGGGCAACAAGCTGATGCGTTGGCGCGTCATGGCCCAGGGCATAGCCATCGTCCTGCTGGTCGCCCTGGCGTGGGCATGGCAGCACGGCAAATAACCGTAACCCCTTGGTCAAGCTCAACAAGATTTACACCCGTACCGGCGACGACGGTACAACCGGCCTGGCGGATGGTTCGCGCCGGTCGAAAGCCGATGCACGGCTGATCGCCATTGGCAGCGTCGATGAAGCCAATGCATCTGTTGGTGTGGCGCGGCTTTATGCCGCAGGTGCGATAGACGCGTTGCTGGCACAGGTGCAGAATGATCTTTTTGATCTCGGCGCCGACCTGGCTACGCCTTCGGATGAGGTTTCCTGGACGCCTCTGCGCATCAAGGCGTTTCAGGTCGATGCGCTCGAAACTGCGCTCGATGCCCACAATGCCGATCTGTCGCCGCTGACTTCGTTCATTCTGCCGGCCGGAACGCACCTGAGCGCGCACCTGCATGTGGCGCGCACCATCGTTCGCCGCGCCGAGCGCGATACGGTCGCCATGGATGAGCCGGTCAATCCTGAGGTGGTGAAGTACCTGAACCGCCTGTCGGACCTTTTGTTTGTCCTGGCGCGGCACGCCAATGACCTTGGCCGTGGCGATGTCCTGTGGGTCCCGTCTAAATCGGATTGATTTAGACTTTTTGCTGATCGCGATATTAAGGCCAAAACCCCAGAAGCGCTTCTTGACACTTTTGGCCATATCGCTCTGGCCTTAGACTACTTCTTCGCAGCCGTTGCGGCGGCGGGCGCAGCCTTGTCCGTCGTGGTGTCGATCGGGCGCTGGGTGAAGTTGGTGATATTGACCGGCGTGTAGCACTTCCAGTCCTTGTTCGACCACCACTTGGCGGTTTCGTCGCACTTCTTCTTTGGCTTCGTATACAGCATGTCATAGGCCGCGACGCCGGTCGAGGCGACGAGGAAGATGCCCAGGAAGATGTATTTCAGATACGGGATATAGCTTTTCATGGGCCTTACGAACTGGCGGGATACTGCGGCTGGTTATGCTCTAAACCTGGAGTGAGAGCAATGTGCGCATCCCAAAAAGTGTGCGACGGTTTTAGGTCAATATGCGCGGAAAGCAAAGACGTCTCGCTTTATCCGTAAGCGAATGATTGACATTGGACGCTTCGAGCGTCACTTATCGGCCCAACCGCGTATATTGACGCGAACGTCAACTTTTGTTAAGGCTGAATGAAAGACCGAAGGGTCTGGAAACAGAGGTAACGTCATGAAGATACTCGTGCCCGTCAAACGGGTTCTGGACTACAACGTCAAGGTCCGCGTCAAGGCTGACCAGTCGGGCGTCGACCTGTCCAACGTCAAGATGTCGATGAACCCGTTCGATGAAATCGCCGTCGAGGAAGCGACCCGCCTGAAGGAAAAAGGCGTCGCCACCGAGATCGTGGCCGTCTCCATCGGGCCTGCGCAGGCGAAGGACACGATCATCACGGCGCTGACGATTGGTGCCGATCGCGGCATCCTGATCCAGACCGACGTTGACGTCGAACCTCTGGCGGTTGCCAAGCTGCTGAAGGCCGTGGTCGAGCAGGAAAATCCCGACATGGTCATCATGGGCAAGCAGGCGATCGACGGCGACAACAATGCCACGGGCCAGATGCTGTCCACGCTGCTCGGCTGGCCGCAGGCGACCTTCGCCTCGAAGGTCGTCGTCGAAGGCGGCGAAGCCCTAGTAACGCGCGAAGTCGATGGCGGCTTGCAGACGCTGGGCGTCAAGCTGCCGGCGGTCATTACGACCGACCTGCGCCTCAACGAGCCGCGCTATGCCTCTCTGCCCAACATCATGAAGGCCAAGAAGAAGCCGCTGGATATGAAGACGGTCGCCGACTACGGCGTCGATGTCACGCCGCGACTGAAAGTGGTCAAGGTCACCGAGCCGCCGAAGCGCGGCGCGGGCGTAAAAGTCAAGGACGCGGCCGAACTGGTCGCCAGCCTCAAGTCGGCGGGAGTGCTCTGATATGGCGGTTCTGGTTATTGCGGATCACGACGGCGCGCACCTGCGCGACACGACCAACAAGACGGTAACGGCGGCCAAGGCCCTGTCCGGCGATGTCGATGTGCTGGTCTACGGCGACGGCGCGCAAGGCGTCGCCGATGCGGCTGCAAAGATCGACGGCGTGCGCAAGGTCCTTCTGTCGCAGTCGGCCGGTCTGAAGGCCGAGATCGCCGAGGACGTGGCGGCTTTGATTGCTGGCCTTGCCGGTAATTATGACGCCGTGGCCATTCCGGCCTCGGCCTCGGGCAAGAACTTCGCGCCGCGCGTCGCGGCCCTGCTTGACGTCTCGCTGCTGTCGGACGTCATCGAAGTCGTTGATGCCAGCACCTTTGTCCGTCCGATCTATGCCGGCAACGCCCTGGAAACCGTCCAGACCAGCGAAGCCAAGAAGGTCCTGACCGTGCGCACGACCGCTTTCAAGGCGGCAGGCGAGGGCGGATCGGCTGCGGTCGAGACGGTTGCGGCCCCGGCTGCCGCAACGACGACGCGCTTTGTCGGTGAAGAAAAGGTCGTCTCCGACCGTCCGGAACTGGGTGCGGCCAAGGTCGTTGTCTCCGGTGGCCGGGCGCTGGGTTCCGCCGAAGAGTTCAAGGCGGTCATCGATCCACTGGCCGACAAGCTCGGCGCCGCCGTCGGTGCCTCGCGCGCAGCTGTCGATGCCGGCTATGCGCCTAACGATTATCAGGTCGGCCAGACCGGCAAGGTCGTGGCGCCAGGTCTCTATATCGCAGTCGGTATTTCGGGCGCCATCCAGCATCTGGCGGGCATGAAGGATAGCAAGATCATCGTCGCTATCAACAAGGACCCGGAAGCGCCGATCTTCAGCATCGCCGACTACGGTCTGGTCGAGGACTACAAGACGGCCATTCCGGCGCTGATGGGCGCCCTGGGCTAAGCCTTTCAAAAGACGGTTCTGCGATCACACCTCTCCGGTAATCCGGGGAGGTGTGATCACTTACAGCTTTTCATATTGCATTGCGCAAAAAGGCGTCCTATCCGGTAATAAGCGCTTTTGTTTGTAAGGATTCCGCCATGGACATCAAATCAGTCGGCATTATCGGCGCCGGTCAGATGGGCGCGGGGATCGCCCAGGTCTGTGCCCAGTCGGGCTATGCGGTCGTCCTGTTCGATCAATCGGCCGATGCGGTCAAAAAGGCCTTTGAGCGCATCGAAAAAAGCGTCAATCGCCTGGTCGAAAAAGAGACCCTCTCCGCCGACGACGCCAAGGCCGCGCTCAGCCGCCTCACGCCCGCCGGGTCCGTCAACGAACTGTCGGATTGCGACCTGGTCATCGAGGCCGCGACCGAGAACGAGCAGGTCAAGAACGCCATCTTCAAGTCGGTGTGCGAGCACCTGAAGCCCGAAGCCATGCTGGCTTCGAACACATCATCGATCTCGATTACCCGCCTGGCGGCGGCGACCGACCGGCCGGGCCGTTTCATCGGCCTGCACTTCATGAATCCCGTACCGATCATGAAGCTGGTCGAGATCATCCGCGGCATCGCCACCGAGCCGGAAACCTATGCCGCCGCGGTCGCCTTTGCCCGCAGCCTGGGCAAGACGACGGCCAATTCCGAAGACTTCCCGGCTTTCATCGTCAACCGCATCCTGATCCCGATGATCAATGAGGCGATCTACACGTTGTATGAAGGCGTCGGCACGGTCGAGGCCATCGACACCGGCATGAAGCTGGGCACCAACCACCCGATGGGGCCTCTGGAGCTGGCTGACTTCATCGGTCTGGACACCGTGCTGGCGGTCATGAACGTCCTCTATGACGGCCTGTCGGACAGCAAGTACCGTCCATGCCCGCTGCTGGTGAAATATGTCGAGGCCGGCTGGCTGGGCCGCAAGGTCGGGCGTGGCTTCTACGACTATCGCGGTGAGAAGCCGATCCCGACACGCTGATGGCCGCAACTGCACTGGAATTCCGTAAGCCGGTCACGACGTGGAATATCACGGCGGTCTTCCTGGCGCTTGTCGCGCACGGGATCATGTGGTTCGTGGCGCGCCTGGTGTTCGGCGACAGTCAGGCCGTCTCCGCGGCGCAAGGTCAAATGATTCTGGCGCTGATGTGGATGATCGGCGCCATCGCCATCTGGTGGATCAAGCCGCCGCCGTCGCGCCTTCACGCCGTGTTGCTGGTGCTGGCGTGCGCGCTGTTCGTCACCGTGCTGGGCAGCGTCGTCGCCTTCATGAAGTTCACCGTGCTGGACGGCGGTCGTGCGACGCAGGAACTGTTTTCCTCCTTCGTTATCTGGGGCGGACTGATGATCCTGGCGCAGATCGTCCTGGCCGTACCTTCAGCGATCCTGTTGCAGATGGTGGCCTTGAAGCGTAGCCTGACTTAAGTTTTTAGGGGGCGGGGCATGGACAGGCCGCAACGACTGGTGAGCCTGGACACGATCCGGGGCCTGAGTATTCTCGGCATACTCGCCGTCAATGCGCTCGATTTCGCCCAGCCGCTGGCGGTCTACGGCAATCCGACGCTGTCGCCAGTGCCGCTGACATCCAATGACGGCCTTGCCTATTTCTTTGTCGAAACCTTCGCGCGCGAAAAATTTGTCACCCTGTTTTCACTGCTGTTCGGCGCCAGTCTCTTTCTGGTCGGCGAGAGCGATCCAAAGGCGCCGCGCCGCCGCCTGATCTGGCTGGCCATATTTGGCCTGATCCATGGAGCGCTGATCTGGCACGGCGATATCCTGCTGCTCTACGCCCTGACCGGGCTCGTCTTCATGCAATGGCGAGATTGGCCGGCGCGCCGGCTGCTGATTACTGGCATGGTCGTCTTTGGCGTCAGTGTGACCGGCATGACGCTGCTCGAATTCGTTTCGGCGATGGTCACCCAGCAGATCGATACGCCCCGACCCGGCATAGATGCGCTGGTGACGTTGGTGCGCTCGGGGCTCTGGGGCGGTGTAGAAGGCAACTTCCAGCAATGGAGCGGGCTGATCGTCGCCGAGATCATCGTCTACCTGCCGGTGACGCTCGGCCTGATGATGATCGGGCTTGGCCTGTTCAAGTCGGGCTTTCTCAAGGGCGAAGCGCCTCTTTGGGTCTATGGCGTGGCGGTCATGGTCGGCGCGGTCTGCCTGGTTGCGACGGCGTGGGTACAACTGCGTTTTGTCATGGCGGGCTACAGCGCCGCCGGTTCCGCCGCCGTCTACCACTTCGTCACCAGCCTGACGCCGGTCTTCATATCGCTGAGCTATGCCAGCCTGTTGATGTTGCTGCTGAAGGTCGGGCCGCTGCGCCTGCTGCTCTATCCGCTGCAATGCGCCGGCAAGATGGCCTTCACCAACTATCTGGTTCAGTCACTGGTCATGACGTCGCTGTTCTTTGGCGGACGCGCGCCGCAGGTCTTGTCGGAGGCCTGGGGGCTGCCGTGGTTCGGTCAGATGAACATGGCGGCTCTGATGCCGATCGTCATGACGATCTGGATCGCGCAACTGATCGTCTCGACCGCGTGGATGTCGGCCTTCCGTTACGGGCCGTTCGAATGGCTGTGGCGCAGCCTGACTCAGCAGCGGCTGGTGTCGATCCGGAAGTAGCCGCCGTTGACGGAAGGCCAGGGCCGTGCGTTCCTGTTGTCATGAAGGGCCTGATCAAGATCGTAGCGGTGTGTCTGGTTGTGCCGATTTGCGGCTTCGCAATGTGGTTCGTCAGCCTGTTGTGGATATCGCCGCGTTACGCTGAAGTGGGTTCCTGCTCAGCGGAGCAGATCGAAAAGACCTTTGCCATCCTCAAGAGCGAGCACTTGATCCTTGAAGCGGCGAGGTCGCGGGCAAGGTATGAGGACAGTCAGTTCCGTTCAAGGTCCCGGACAATGCAGTCTGCTTTGGAACGTGCGGCAAACCTGCTGCCGTTTATCAGTTGGGACAAGAAAAATACGGCGGCTTTCTATTGCAACCATGCCTACGTCCGGTTCTCAGGCGAAAGACCGTTTCGTCAATTGCCGCCCGCAGTCGAATGGCTGGCGCCCCGCGTCCAGAATGAAGATGAGGCTTGGCGGTTGGCGGCCTGTCTGTCTTATTCCTATTGGTCTCAGCAAGGAGCTACCACTGACGTGACGGGACTTCGCCAACGATGTGAACTCCGCAAGACCAGCAGGATCAAACGTGGCGAATAATTACTCCGCCAGCAGCTTGTCGATCAGCGCCTTGACCTCGGGCGTGTCCCAGGTCGCTTCGCCATCAAGACGCGCAACGGCGCGGCCCTGCTTGTCGATGATCAGCGTTGCTGGCATGCCCTGGACTTCCAGCTTGGACGGCGCGGCGAACTTGGTGTCGACATAGACTTCCAGCGGTTCCTGCACGTCGATGAAGGACTTGACGTCGTTGAACTTGGGCTCTTCGTCGACGCTGAGCGGCACGACCTTCACGCTCTTGCCGGCATAGTCGCGTTGCAGGTTGGCAAGTGTTGGCATTTCGAAACGGCACGGTGCGCACCATGTCGCCCAGACGTTCAGCACTACGACTTGGCCCTTGAAATCCGAAAGTTTTACCGGCTTGCGGTCGCGGTCGATGAACGGCACGTCGGCCACGGTCCGGCGGTCGGCATAGGTCACCAGGTGGGCGATCGAGCCCGTCGCATAGCCCTTCAGCGGGCCTGCAGCCTCTTCGGAAGGACCGCCCTTGACCTGGTCGGGCAGCTTCATGTTGGTGGCGAAATAGAAGGCGCCGCCACCGGCTGCGGCCAGTACCACGGCGACGATGGCGACATAGAGCCAGGTGTTGGCGCGCTTTTTCGGCGGTTTTCCGCCGCCATGCCCCTTGGGTTCGGCGATAGGCTCGGCTATAGGCGTGTCGGCCGTGCTCACCGGAGCGGGCTTCGGCGCGGGTTGAGCCGCCAAACCGTCATTATCCAAAGGGTTATCCATGACCGATCATTCCGACGCGAAGGCCCCCCAGACTCCCGCGCGCGTCAACTCGCAGGGCCAGGACATGTGGGGCGGACGGTTCAGCGCCCGGCCCGATGAAATCATGCAAGCCATCAATGTTTCCATCGATGTCGATAAGCGCCTGTGGCAGCAGGACCTAGCCGGTTCCCGCGCGCACTGCGCCATGCTTGCCGCGCAAGGTATCATAAGTTTTGAGGATGCCAAAACAATCGCAACCGGACTGGATACGATCGAAGCGGAAATTACCTCCGGCGTGTTTCCTTTCCGCCACGAATACGAAGATATTCACATGAATGTCGAGGCGCGCCTGCGCGAACTGGTTGGGCCGGCGGCGGGCCGACTGCACACCGCGCGGTCGCGAAACGACCAGGTGGCGACCGATTTCCGTCTGTGGGTGCGCGAAACCGTCGATCGCACCGTCGGGCAGCTCAGCGACCTTCAGTCTGCCCTTTTGCAGCGTGCCGAACAATATGCCGACGCCCTGATGCCGGGCTTTACCCACTTGCAACCCGCTCAGCCGGTGACCTTCGGCCACCACCTGATGGCCTATGTCGAAATGTTCGGCCGCGACCGTTCGCGCTTCATCGACGCGCGCAACCGCATGAACGAAAACCCGCTGGGTTCGGCGGCCCTGGCCGGTTCGCCGTTCCCGATCGACCGCTTCCATACCTCGAAGGCGCTTGGCTTCGACCGGCCGACGGGCAATTCGCTGGACGGTGTGTCGGCGCGCGACTTCGCGCTCGAATCCTTAGGCCACGCGTCCATCTGCGCCGGCCACCTGTCGCGCCTGGCCGAAGAAATCGTCATCTGGACGACACCGCAGTTCGGCTTTGTGAAGCTGTCGGACAGTTTCTCGACAGGTTCGTCGATTATGCCGCAAAAGCGCAACCCCGACGCCGCCGAGCTGGTGCGCGCCAAGACCGGCCGTATCAACGGTGCGCTGATCGCCCTGACGACGGTTATGAAGGGGTTGCCGCTGGCCTATTCCAAGGACATGCAGGAGGACAAGCCGCCGGTTTTCGAAGCCTTTGACGCGCTTGACCTGGCGCTGCGGGCCATGACCGGAATGGTGTTGGATCTTGACGCCAATACCGACAAAATGCGGGCGGCCGCCGGCGCGGGCTTCTCGACAGCAACGGACCTGGCCGACTGGTTGGTCCGTACGCTGAACATTCCGTTCCGTGATGCGCACCATATTACCGGCGCAGCGGTTAAGCTGGCCGATGGACGAGGTGTGGATTTGGCGCAACTCCCCCTTATAGACCTGCAAAATCTGGAAGCCAGGATCACGGATGATGTGTATAAGGTGTTAACACCCGAAGCCTCGGCCGCTTCCCGCCAGTCGTATGGCGGCACGGCGCCGGATCAGGTCAGGCTGCAAATCCAGCGCTGGAAGGAAATTCGCTCATGATGACGCCCGCAAAAACCCGTCTTGTCACGACCCTGGCACTGGGGGCTGTTTTGATAGCGGCATCGTCCTTGAGCGCCTGCGGCAAGCTTGGCACGCTCGAGCAGGCCCAGCCTCTGTTCGGCCGTGGCGCGTCTTCCGCCTCTTCATCGTCGGGTCCGGCGGTGTCGAAAAATGCGACGGGCGGGGATACGGCGACGCTATATGACACGAACGCCAAGCGCGAAACCGAACGCGCCACGCCGGAAAAGAATGCCCGCCCGAAGGCGTCCGAATATTACACCCAGAACCAGCGCGTCCAGGATGCGCCCCTGGAAGGCTTCGGCAACGCTGCCCGCGTCGACAATAACAATCCGAACAAGTAAGCCCGCCCTTAATGAACCACTTCGACTACCGCGACGGAAACTTGCATTGCGAAGGGGTGTCGCTGGCCGACATCGCGCGCGAAGTGGGCACGCCGGCCTATGTCTACAGCTCGGCAACGCTTGAGCGGCACTACGCGATCTTTGCCGGTGCGCTCGACGCCCAGCCGGCGTTGAAGAGCCCAAAGGGTGAAAGCCCGCTCGTCGCCTATGCCATGAAGGCCAATTCGAACCTGGCCGTGCTGACGACGCTGGCGGCCAAGGGATGCGGCGCCGATACGGTCTCCGAAGGCGAAATCCGCAAGGCGCTCAAGGCCGGCATCCCGGCGCACAAGATCGTCTTTTCCGGCGTCGGCAAGACCGACGCTGAGATGGCGTTTGCCCTCAAGGCTGGCATCTATCAGCTGAACGTCGAATCGGCGCCCGAGCTGGAACGCCTGGCCAAGGTGGCGGCTTCGCTCGACATGGTCGCGCCGATCGTCATCCGTATCAATCCCGGCGTCGGCGCCGGTGGCCATGCCAAGATCACCACGGGCGGCGCCAAGGACAAGTTCGGCGTCTCGGCCGAAGAAGCCCTGCGCATCTATGCCGAGGCCGCCGCGCAGACCCATATCGCGCCCATGGGCATAGCCTGCCATATCGGCTCGCAGATTACCGACCTGACGCCGATGCAGGCAGCCTTTTCGCGCATGAAGGGCTGGGTCGAGGATCTTCGGGCGAGTGGCCTGAGTGTCGAGCGCCTCGACCTCGGCGGCGGCCTGGGTGTGCCCTATTTCAACCAGAAAGAACCGCCGAGCCCGCAGGACTTTGCCGACATGGTCGCCCTGACGGTCGGCAATCTCGATGTCCGCTATGCGTTCGAACCTGGCCGTCTGATCGCCGCCAATGCCGGTGTGCTGATCTCGCGCGTCATCCACATCCATGAACGCGCCGATTCCGGCCAGAAGTTCGTGGTTCTGGACGCGGCCATGAATGACCTGCTGCGCCCGGCGCTGTACGATGCCTATCATGACATCCGCCCGGTCGCTGCGCCGCAAACCGACGCCACCGAAGTCTATGACGTCGTCGGTCCTGTGTGCGAAACGGGCGATACCTTCAGCCGCGATCGCGCCCTGCCGCGCCTCCAGGCCAATGATCTCGTCGCCTTCATGACCGCCGGCGCCTACGGAGCCGTCATGGGAAGCGAATACAATACCCGCCCGCTCGCCCCTGAGGTGTTGGTGCGTGACGCGGATTGGTCCGTCGTGCGTGCTCGGCCCAGTTACGAGCAGATGATGGCGGACGAAGCCATTCCAGCCTGGTTTACACCGGCGCCGCGTGCCGTATCCGCGTGAATGTGATGAAGGGGGGAGCAGTCGTCATGTCGTCGGTCAAGAGGCCTTCTTCGTTCTCGAACCTCAGCCGCGCCCTGTTCTGGACCCGGACCGTCATGGTCTGGGAGCGGGTCCTGCCTGCCATATTCCCCTTCGTTCTGTTCGTCCTGCTGGTCGCCGTCGCGGCGCAGTGGGGCCTGTTCCTGCATATGTCGCAGCTGGCGCATCTGGCGGTTCTAAGTGCCGGCCTGGTGGCTGCGGGTGTCGCCTCGGTGCGGGCGATCCTGCGCTTCCGTAACCCGACCTTTACCGAGGTGAATACGCGACTGGCCGTTGACAACGGCGTCAAGCCGGAGCGCCTGCTGGCCATGCGCCACGAGGCCTCTCAGCCGCATCTGCGTATCGGCAAGGCCAAGGCCGGCATCGCGGCGGCGGATCCGTTCGCCCTGCGCTTTGTGGCGCTGGTGGCGGCGATGCTGGGTTTCCTGATCTTCGGACCCGTGCCAGTAAGCCAGGTCGTAAACGGCTTCCTGCCCTTCGACGCAGCAAAGACCTTCGTCGACACCACTTTGGCAGCTAATTAATCCATCGCGCCGATATAGGGCAGGGCGCGGTAAAGCCCGCCGCTGTCGAGACCATAGCCGACCAGATAGCGGTCAGGCGCTTCCCAGGCCGCAAAATCGACATCGGTCTGGCGCGTTTGTCCGTCTTGAGCCGGGTCCGGCTTGCGCGCGAAGACCGCTGTCAGCACCTCGGTAGCGCCGGCCTCACGGCAGATGTCGCCAGCAATTGTCAGCGATTTTCCGGTATCAAGCACATCGTCGATGATCAGGACCTGGCGGCCTTCGACCGGGCGCTGCAACGGCGCGCGGATCAGGAGGGTGCCGCTTTCGCGACTGTCGCCGTAGGAGGACAGCCACAGGGCGTCGAAGGCCAGATTGTGGCCCAGCCGGAACAGAGCGCGTGTCAGGTCAGCGGCGAACCAGATACCGCCGGTCAAAAGACAGACTCCGACACAATCAGGTCTTAGCCGCTGGGCAATCGTCTGCGCGACGCCTTTAACGCGGTTGCGCACCTCGTCTTCGGTCAACAGGACGGTCGGCATGGAGATACTGGTCATTGCCAAGCTTTTTCACGGCATTTGACGGTGCGCAAGCGTTTAGTGGTGTCCGGCCGCGGCGGCCGGCGCATGAGTCTCGGCCTTTTTGGCAGGCGCCAGACTGTGCGCCGACGTCGGTTGCGCTGAACGCAGCGCCGTTGCCGGTTGGGTCGAGATCGGCGCTGGCGCGGTATCGTCGTGCTGCGCGGCGGCGGCGGCGTGAGCATCGGCCGGCTGGGTAGCGTGGTCTTCCGAACCGGCGGCAGGCGTGCCATGTGCATCGGCTTCGGCAGGGGCCTCATGACCTTCACCGGCGGCGGGCGTGGCGTGATCGCCGGCGGCTTCGGCATGTTCCGCGGGCGCGCCGTGAGCGGCCTCCGTACCATGTCCAGTGGCTTCGCCGTGGCTATCCTCTTCGCCGTGCTCAGCCTTGTGGCCCTTGCCCGACTTCATCGCCTTCATGGCTTCGAGGTCGAATTTGAGATCGAGCGTCGAGACCAGGTTTCTGGGATCGGCGACGTCGAAGGTCAGGGTCTGGACAGCATGCGGTTCGACCATCAGGTCACCCGGCGGCATCAGGACCGAATCGAAGGGTTGTTGCGTCGAATCGTAGAGGGTGACGCGCACCGGCGGAACCGGCACCGCCTTGTTGCTCAAATTCTTGATCTGGGCCTTTACCGTGACGACGAAGCGGCCGCCCTTGAAGGCGACCTCGGCCGTGTGCTTTTCGAACTCCAGGTGCGTCGGATTGACCTTGAGGCCGACCATGGCATAGGCGCCGGCAATGCGCGGGAAGGCCTTGACGATATCGACCCGCAGCACATAGGCCAGGACGAAGGTGGCGATGGCAACCGCAGCCAGGCCGCCCCACACCATGCCTTCGACAGCCAGAGCGCGCAGGCGCTTCTTGTCTTCCAGCATGGCGCGGTACTTGCCGGGCAGCTTCTTGGCCTTGACCTGGAAGAGTTCTTCCTTGGCCTTGGGCGCTTCTTCCTTCAGCTCTAATTCTTTATCGCGTCCTTCGGAGTAACGCAGGTCGATCGGCGTTTCCGCGTGCCAGGTCGTCTTGCAGGCCGTGCAGCGGACAGTACGTCCCCGAACGCCGATAGCGGCTTCGTTCACCGTGTATTGCGTTGCGCAATTTGGGCAGCTGAGGATCATGGGCACGGGTGCAGAAGGGGCGATTTGCCGTGTCCGTGACACGGGTTCTTAACCTTATTCCCTCAAAAGTCTTAACAACTGATCAAGCCGCCGGAAGCGCGCCTTTGCCGATGACACCACCCCCTGCAGACAGCCGCCTTACCCCCGCCGGCGACACCGTGGTCGATTTCCGCGATGTCAGCCTGGGCTATGGCAATATGGCGTCTTCGGACGACCCTTTGATACTGAAATCGCTGAACTTTCAGTTATCCGCCGGGTCGTTTCATTTCCTGACCGGACCGTCCGGCGCGGGCAAGACTTCGCTGCTCAAGATGATCTATCTGGCACAGACCCCGTCGTCCGGCGAGATCGCGCTCTTCGGTGAAACCATCCGCTCTGGAGACCGTCTGCAGAGCGCAACATTGCGTCGGCGGTTAGGCATAGTTTTTCAGGAATTCCGCCTGCTCGAGCACCTGAATGTTTTTGATAACGCCGCCCTGCCGCTGGTCGTCCACGGCCAGTCGCGCAAGCAATATCATGAGGACGTATCAGAACTGCTGAGCTGGGTGGGGCTGAGCCATCGCCTGACCGCCATGCCGCACATCCTGTCCGGTGGCGAAAAGCAGCGCCTGGCGATTGCGCGGGCCGTCGTGACGCGGCCAACCCTGATCCTGGCCGACGAGCCGACCGGCAATATCGACTACGCCATGGGCATGCGGATCATGCGCCTGTTCATCGAACTGAACCGCCTGGGTGCGACCGTGCTGATCGCCACCCACGACGAAAGCCTGGTCCGCGCCTCAGGCATGCCCGTCCTGGAGCTCAAGGGCGGCGAACTGTATCGCCGCGACCTGCGCGTCCCCCGGCCGGCCGGGGGTGACACATGACGGGGCGCTTAAAGGGCCAAATAAAAGGACTGGGCAGCCTGTGGCAGGCGCCGGAATCCGGCGCGCGCAACCTTCTGCCGTCGCAGGATGAGCGCGAGGTCGCGCTGCACTACGTCATCGGTTTCCTGTGCTTTTTGTCATGCATGGCGCTCTTGATCGTCATGGCATCGGACCGCGCGGCGCAGGGCTGGGCGCGCGATATCCGCGCCGAGGTGACCATCCAGGTCCGCCCGACGGGCCTGGAAAGCGGATCCGTCGCCGCAGCGGCGGCTGCCGAGGTGTTGGCCGGCGTCAAGGGCGTCGACGAGGCGCGTGCCATCGAGCCCGAGCGCGCCAAGGACCTGCTGAAGCCATGGCTTGGCGATGTCGTGCTTGACGACCTGCCGATTCCCAACCTGGTCGAGGTCAGGCTGACCCCCAAAACCCCGGCCAAGCCGCGCGCCATGATGGACGCGCTGGCCAATGCCAATATCGATGCGACACTGGATGACCACTCTGTGTGGCTCAAGGATATCGAGAAAAGCGCCCTGATCATCCGGTTGATTTTCATGAGTATTTTCCTGATGATCGGCTCGGCCGCCGCCGCTGTCGTGGCCTTTGCCACCCGGGCGGGGTTGGCGGCGCGCGGCAACGTCGTCGAGGTCCTGTCGCTGTGCGGCGCCACCGACACCTTCATCGCCGAACGGTTCCAGTATCGCTTCGCCCGCATGGCGTTTCAATCGGGCCTGCTGGGGGCAGCGGCGGCGGCGATCGTGATGGCGTTAATAAAGGTGACCGGTCCGTCGCAAAGCTTCGCAATGGCTCTTCCCTTTTCGTGGCATGACCTGTTAGTATTAATACCTTGCCCGGTTCTGGTCGCCATGATCGCCATGGTCACCGCCAGACTGGTGACCCTGCGCCTGCTGGGTCGTTCGTGAACAGGTTGACGAAGGGGAGAGGGCGTTAAACCTATGCGGCCATTGATCGCTATCGGTGTCGTGCTTCTGGTGTGGCTGGCGGGTCTGTTCGCCTTTGCCGGCCGGGTCATCGACTCAACGCCTGCCATCGACCCGGAACAGCCGGCCGACGCCATCGTCGTGCTGACGGGCGCCTCGGACATGCGGCTGAAGGAGGGCATGCGCCTGCTGGAACGCCGCAAGGGCCAGCGCCTGTTCATTTCCGGCGTCAACCGCGAGGTCAAGCGCGCCGAGCTGCTGAACGTGACCGAAGGCTCCCGGCGCCTTTACGAATGCTGCGTCGACCTGGGCTACGAAGCCGAAAACACCGTCGGCAATGCCCGCGAAATTGCCGACTGGGCGCGCGGCCACGATTTCTACAAGCTGATCGTCGTCACTTCGGACTACCATATGCCGCGTTCGCTGCTGGAGCTGAAGGCCGACATGCCCGACGCCGAGTTCGTGGCCTTCCCGGTGCAGTCGCCGGACCTCGATACGCGCAAGTGGTGGAAGTCACCGAAGGGCACGCGCGTGCTGGTACTGGAGTACACCAAGTACCTGGCCATTCTCGGCCGCGACTTCATCCTGTCGATTTCGCGTGCTTTCGGTGACAAGGGCGCGCATAACAAGGTCGAAGCCGGTTCGGAAGACGGCGCCGCCGCCAGCCTCGCTGCATCCTCACAGGCGGCACCAGCCAAGTGAGTCCCCAAAAGTGCGTGCTGTGATTACGCGACTTCGGTCGCTCCTGTTCATATTCTGGCTCTATGCTTCGATGGCGTTTATCGCCGTCGTATGCTCGCCCATCCTTCTCCTGCCGCACAAGGCGTCGATGTGGGTCATCCGCACCTGGGCGGCCAGCGTGCTATGGGGCGCGCGCTGGATCGTCGGCGTCAAGGTCGAGTTTCGCGGCCTGGAGCATCGCCCCGCCGGCCCGGCCCTGGTCGCCGGCAAGCACCTCAGCATGCTCGATACTATCGCACCGTTTGCGATCATGGACTGTCCGGCCTATGTGCTTAAACAGTCGCTGATGTACCTGCCGTTCCTGGGCTGGTACGCCTGGCGGACACGCATGGTCGCCATCAGGCGTGAGGATGCCGCCAAAGCATTGAAAGGCATGGTCGCCGCCTGCCGTGAGCGCCTGAAGGACGGTCGCCAGATCATCATCTTTCCGGAAGGCACGCGTTCAGAGGTGGGTGAAGACGCGGCCTACAAGCCGGGTGTGGCGGCGCTCTATCGCGACCTCGATGTCCCCTGCCATCTGCTGGCGACCAATTCGGGGCAGTTCTGGCCGGCACACGGCATCGACCGCAAGCCCGGCACCGTGGTGTTCGAGTTCCTGCCGCCGATTCCGGCCGGCCTGAAACGCGGTGAATTCATGACCGAGATGAAGGCACGGCTGGAAAGCGAGTCGAACCGTCTGATCGCGCAACATGCCGTACCGGAAAGGCCCTAGGGCGATATGCCAAAAAGTGTGCAGCGGTTTTGGCATAATATCGCGACTAAACAAAAACCTAGAGCATGATGGCGGTTCGACCTAAACGCATCATGCTCTAGGTCTTACTGGGTGTTCAGGCGCTATTCGCCGTCTTCGTATCGCTGAAGAATCTGGATCTGGGCCGCGGCGATGTTCAGCTCGATGCGGCGATCCAGCTTGCCGTCGTCCTTGAGACGCAGCTCGGTCAGCTTGCGCTGGGCTTCGCTGTCGAAGGCGGCAATCAGTTGCATGAGTTCCGGCTTGCTGAGGCTTTGGGCCTGCAGGCGGGCGTCCATGTTGAGAACCTTGTCTTCAAGCTCGGTCTGGGCGGCGGCAGCGATTGCGGCCAGCCGGTACTTTTCGGGGTCCGAAAGACCGGCGATGTTCACATGGTTGTTCACCTCAGTAATGATGAGGCGCATGTGCTGGGTGGATATAAAATGCCGGACCAGGGCGTCGGTGCCGTCGACGCGATAGATGGTGCGGACAAGCGCGATGCGCTCTTCCAGGTCGGCATCGGCCGCGCTGGTCGCCGCGATCTGGGCCTTGTCATAGGCGGTCAGTCCGCCCGGTGTCTGAAAGGCTTCGACGACGGCGCGTGCCGTGGCGCGGTCGAGATTTTGTGTGGTCGGAATGGCTGGGGTGCGGGCGGCGCCGGCAGCCAGGCCGCGCGATACAGCCGCGTCGTCGATGCTTCCAGAGGTCAGGCTCAGCACGCGGTCGATGGCGTCGGCGCTGGCCTTGGGCAAGGGCTTGGCGGTGTCCACGCGGGGCGCTGAGGCGACGTCCATGACGCTGCCGGAACCCTGGGCGGTCAGGGAGCCCGGCGCCTGCGGGTTGTTGTCATGCAGCAGCTTGCTCTGGGCCAAAAACTTCTGCAGGTCGAGCGGAGGCGGCGTCAGGTCCGGCGTAACGGATGTCTGGGCGTGCACCGTCGATGCGGTCAGCGCGGCCAAAAGCGCCGTGCCGGTAAGTAGCAAACGAAAAGCTGCGAGCCGCAAAACGGTTCCCCCGAAAATGGTTTAATGTCGTCAGCCGCCCCGCCGAATGACGGCGGTCCCCTCAAGCTGTCGAGTATTAGCTGGCGACCGAATCCTTGAAGGTCTTGATGATCTTGACCACGGCCTGCACCATGTAGCTCTGGACCTCTTCCGTGCCGTCCTGTGCCGTGACGAACTTGCCGGCGTTATACTTGGCGGCGGCGACCGATGCATTGGCATTGATCAGTTGCTGGATTTCGTCGGCGCTGAACGATTGCGACTGGCTGCGGGCGATGCTGTCGAGGACGTTGGCTTCAGTTTCCTTCAGCACGGCATCGGCGACGGTGTTGTAGCGGGCTTCCTCGACGGGCGTCATGGCTGCCTTGCCTGCGCGCTCCAGCACCACAAGGCGCGTCTGGGCCTTGGTCGCGTCCAGCGCAGTGCGGACACCGCGCGTGATGCCGTTCAACTGCATCAGTTGCTTGTAGAGGTCGATCTTCTTCTGGGCGGCGGCGCTGTCGGCGGCGTCATTGAGCTGTGCCAGGGCGGGCTTGGCCATGTCGCCGGCGGCGACAGGCACGTCCGAATAGGCGACGGCTTCCTGAGCCGCGACCGGGCTCGATACGACGAGGATAGCGGCTGCAGCCAATGCAAATCCAGCAGCAGGTATGCGCATGCAGATTTCCCCTAACCAAAAAAGTTAAGAGACGATACCGAAAGCAGGCCTGTGTGGCAATGATTGAATCGGAGACGCCGGATCACAAAGGCGATGGTGTTGCCGTGAGATCGCTTAAGGGGCCATCTCCCCGCCTTGGCGGGGAGATGAATATTGAACCAGCGTGCCGTGGCAGTGCTTGAACTTTTTGCCGGAGCCGCCCAAAGGGCTGCGTTGCGCAGCCCGTCTTAAGCTAAAATCTTGCGGCTATACCAGCGTGCCATGGCAGTGCTTGAACTTCTTGCCCGAGCCGCAAGGGCACAAACCGTTGCGCGGCGTGCCTTCCCAGCCGGCCGGCAGGGCGGCGTGCGGCAGTTGTTCGCGCTGTTGCGGCGTCAGGTCGCTGGAGAGCGTCGGGGCGCGTTCGTTCTCGCCGGTCAGCGGATCGAGGTGCACTTCCTGGAACTGACGGCCCGATGGCGACATGCCCGGCAGCGGCATGGGGGGCGCCGACAGCTCTTCTTCCTGCGGCTGGAAGCGGATTTCCATGGTCATCAGCCAGCGCGTGACCGAGTGGCGCAGGTTGACCAGCAGGCCTTCGAACTGTTCGAACGCTTCGCTCTTGTATTCGTTCAGCGGATCGCGCTGGCCGTAGCCACGCAGGCCGATGACGGCGCGCAGGTGGTCGAGATACATCAGGTGCTCGCGCCAGTGCATGTCGATCATCTGGAGCAGGAACTGCTTTTCCAGCGACTTCATCTGCTCATCGCCCAGCATCTGCAGGCGCTCTTCCATCTTGGTCGCGGCCAGTTCCTGGATGCGCTCCTCGATTTCCTCGTTGGCGATGCCTTCCTCGGCCGCCCAAACTTCCACCGGCAGGTCGAGGCCGGTCAGGGCCAGGACCTGTTCCTTGAGGCCCTGGACGTCCCACTGTTCGGCATAGGCCTTGGGCGGCAGGTGGCGCTCGACCAGGTCTGCGATCGTCTCCTGGCGCATGTCGCCGATCGTCTCGGACAGGTCCTCGGCGTCCATGAATTCCTGACGGTGCTGGAACACGGCCTTGCGCTGGTCGTTGACCACGTCGTCGTATTTCAGCAGGTTCTTGCGGATTTCATAGTTGCGCTGCTCGACGCGCTTTTGCGCCGTGGCGATGGCGCCGTTGAGCAGCGGATGGGTAATGGCTTCACCCTCTTCGACGCCCAGCGTCTTCATCATCGAATTCAGGCGGTCGCCGGCGAAGATGCGCATCAGGTCGTCTTCGCACGACAGGAAGAACTTCGAGCGGCCAGGGTCGCCCTGACGGCCGGTACGGCCGCGCAGCTGGTTGTCGATACGGCGGCTTTCGTGACGTTCGGTGCCGAGCACGAACAGGCCGCCGGCAGCCAGGGCGCGTTGCTTGAGATCAGCCACCTGGCCTTCGATCTCGGCCTTCTTGGCCAGGATCTGCTCGGCCGTCACCGGGGTCCCTGCAGCGTCCTGCTGGCTGATCCAGGCCTGGACGCGCATGTCGACATTACCGCCGAGCTGGATGTCGGTGCCGCGGCCGGCCATGTTGGTGGCGATGGTTACCGCGCCCGGAACACCGGCATCGGCGACGATTTCGGATTCCTGTTCGTGGAAGCGCGCGTTCAGGACGTTGTGCGGAATGCCCTTGCCGGACTTGGACACGATGTCATAGGCGTCCTCGCCGAGCTTCAGCAGTTCCTTCTTGTCGGCATTGGCATATTGGGGTTTGAGGGTACGCGACTGCTCAACCTTGTAATTGTAGCTGTTGAGGAACTTCGACAGCTCCTCCGACTTTTCGATCGAGGCGGTGCCGACCAGGATCGGCTGGCCCTTGACGAAGCAGTGGGCGACCTGGGCGGCGATGGCGGTGAACTTTTCCACCTCGGTCCGGTAGACTTCGTCGTTGTCGTCGAGGCGCTGGATCGGGCGGTTGGTCGGGATTTCCAGCACATCCATCTTGTAGATGTCGCCGAATTCCTGCGCTTCGGTCGCCGCCGTGCCGGTCATGCCGGACAGCTTCTTGTACATGCGGAAATAGTTCTGGATGGTCACCGAGGCCAGGGTCTGGTTTTCCGGCTGGATCTCGACGTGTTCCTTGGCTTCGATCGCCTGGTGCAGACCTTCCGACAGACGGCGGCCCGTCATCATACGGCCGGTGAATTCGTCGATCAGGATGATTTCGCCGTCCTTGACGATGTAGTCCTTGTTCAGCGTGTAGAGCGTATTGGCGCGCAGGGCCTGGTTGGCGTGGTGCACGAGTGAGACGTTGACCGAGTCGTAAAGACCGGTCGAGTCTTCAGCCAGGTAACCGCCGGCCATCAGGATTTCCTCGAGCTCCTCGGTGCCCTTTTCCGACAGCAGGACCTGGCGCTGCTTTTCGTCGAGTTCGTAAGTGTCCGGGTCCTGGATCAGGTCGCGGATGGTCACGTCGAGGATCTTGTACAGTTCCGAGCGGTCTTCGGTCGGGCCGGAGATAATCAGTGGCGTGCGGGCTTCGTCGATCAGGATCGAGTCGACTTCGTCGACGATGCAGAAGTTGTGGCCGCGCTGGACCATTTCGTTGCGGCTATAGGCCAGGTTGTCGCGCAGGTAGTCGAAGCCGAATTCGTTATTGGTGCCGTAGGTGACGTCGGAATTGTAGGCCTGCTTGCGCTGGCCCTGCGACAGGCCCTGGACGATGACGCCTGTCGACATGCCGAGGAAACGGTAGACGCGGCCCATCCATTCGGCGTCGCGCTTGGCCAGGTAGTCGTTGACGGTAATCAGGTGGACGCCCTTGCCTTCGAGCGCGTTCAGGTAGACCGGCGCGGTCCCGACCAGCGTCTTGCCTTCACCGGTGCGCATTTCGGCGATGCCGCCCTTGTGCAGAATCATGCCGCCGACCAGCTGGACGTCATAGTGGCGCTGGCCGATTGAGCGCCAGGCGGCTTCACGGGTAACCGCAAAGGCTTCGTCCATAATGTGATCGAGCGTTTGTCCCTTGGCCAGGCGTTCCTTGAACAGGACCGTCTGGTGCCCCAGCTCCTCATCGCTCATCGCCTTGTACCTGGGCTCCAGCGTGCTGATCTTCTGGGCGCGGGTCATGAAACCCTTGACCTTGCGATCGTTGGAAGAACCGAACAGCATTTTGGCGATAGCCAGCATGGGAAACCCTAAGGAACAGAGATGGAAAAGCGCTTTTCAGGCCTTGCCTCGACGGGCATTTTTCTGGCTTATTTCTTGCTTATGAAGCAATCGGCCGTCAAAATGCTCTTGAACAGGTAAGGGGTGAAAACCGCTTTTCAAGCGCGGGAATGACTTAAGCGGCGGAATGGTGTATGTCAACGCGGCAGCCGTTAACGGCTCCGGCATTTAAAGTGTTCATGGCGATTGGGGCGGTACTCATGTCATTGAAATCAAACTTCGGACGCATGTTCATGCTGTCCGTGCTTGTGGCTGGCAGCCTCGCGGTAGCGTCTTGCCAGAAGCCACAGCAGACCGAGCGCCCGCCGGAGCCCGGCGATATGGCCGTGGCCAGGGTCGACGGTCACACCATCTGGTCGTCGGACGTCCGTAACGAAGCGATTGCGCAAGGCCAGATCGGACCGGGTGAGCCGCTCGACATGACGTCGGACCTGTTCAGCCGCACTCTGGAAGAAGTGATCGATCAGCGCCTGCTGGCGCGCGCCGCATCGCAAAAGGGCCTCGACCGCTCGATCGCCGCCCAGCGCCGTCTCGATGCTGCGCGTGATCGGATTCTCGGGGACATGCTGGTCGAAAACACAATCGACCGCGATGTCGACGAGAAGGCTGTCAAGACGCACTACGATGAGCAGGTCAAGCTGTCGAAGCAGTCGGAAGAGATCCGCGCCCGTATCATCCTGGTCAAGAGCAAGGCCGACGCCGAAACCATCCTGAAACAGATTCAGGGCGGCGGTATCTTCGAAGCCCTGGCCATGGAACGTTCGATCGACCAGGCGACCCGCTTCAACGGCGGCGACATGGGCTATTTCACCACGGACATCATGCCGTCTTCGTTCAAGCCGGTGCTGGCCACCGCCAAGACCGGCGATACGGTTGGTCCGGTCCAGGCCGAAGGCGGCTGGGCGCTGTTGCGCGTCGAGGATCGCCGTCCGGAGCAGTTGCCGACGCTCGAGGAAGAGCGCCCCGTCATCATGCGCTTCCTGATCTACAACCAGGTGGCGGGCCTTTTGAGCAACCTGCGCAAGAAGTCCAAGGTCGATTATCTGGTGCCTAAGGGCCTGAGCGGCGGCGACGACCAGGAGCCAGCCGGTGCGGCAGCGACCGCCGCCGACAGCCAGGCGTCAGATGCGGCGGTGGAAACGTCGCAAAGCGCATCGGCGGGCGGTGTTGCGGTTGCCCAGCCGTTGGGTACCTCCAAGCCGGGGACATCTCAGCTTCTGGCGGCGACCCCGCCGTTACCGAAGAAGAATTAAAATAAGAAATCAGGGACCGCTGCTCCATCAGCTGTCTTTTTTTATGTGTGCGGTTGCAAAGGCTGCGAAGCCCGATTAAGGCCGGATGCTGGATTTACGGGAGCGCGCACATGGCCAAGACACCCCCCAAGAGCGAGACATCGGCCAAGCTGGAACGCGCGCTTGACCCGCTGACCAATGCGATCAAAAGCGCCGTGCAACAGGGCGCCGACCTCGTGTCGTCGTTGACGCCCCATAGCGAACCCGCCAAGCCCGCGGCAGCGCCGGGCAAGCCTGGCCTGGCGGTATCGCCTTTGGCCGTGCCGCTGCCCTCCATGCCGCCGGTAGGCGGTGTCGTCATGGCGACCGACCGCGCCGGCTTTTACAAGCACGATCGCAAGGACGTGCTGCTGATGCAGTTCGCTGAAGGCACGACCTGTGCTGGCGTCTTCACGCGTCATACCATCGGCTCGGCGCCGGTCGACTGGTGCAAGAAGCAGCTCGAAGCCAATGAAGGCCATGATGTGCGCGCCCTGGTCGTCAATGCCGGCTGCGCCAACGCCTTTACAGGCAAGCTGGGCGCCGACGCTGCCCGTCGCACGGCTTCGGCCCTATCGCGCCGCATCGACTGCCGTCAGCGCGACATCATGCTGGCTTCGACCGGTGTCATAGGCGTCGTGCTCGACGACGCCAAGATTTCCGCCCGTCTGTATGAACTGGAAAAGAACCTGCGCGCCGACGCCTGGCACGACGCGGCCCAGACGATCATGACGACCGACACCTTCCCGAAGGGCGCCTATGAGGTCGCCGAGATCGACGGTGTCAGCGTCCGCATCGCCGGGATCGCCAAGGGCTCAGGCATGATCGCGCCGGACATGGCGACCATGCTGGCCTTTATCGTCACCGATGCCACCTTGTCACCCGGCGTGCTGCAAAGCCTGCTGGCACTGTATACGCGCACGACCTTCAACTCGGTGACGGTCGACGGCGACACCTCGACCAACGACACCTGCCTGCTGTTCGCCACGGGGGCAGCCGGAGCGCCACGCATCGCCCGCGCTGGAGATAAGCGCCTGGCCGACTTCAAGGACAAGCTGGAGCGCGTCATGCATTCGCTGGCGACGCAGCTGATCCGCGACGGCGAAGGCGCCACCAAGTTCGTCAAGATCAATGTGACGGGCGCATCCAACCCGGCGTCGGCGCGCAAGATCGCCAAGTCGATCGCCGAAAGCCCGCTGGTCAAGACGGCGATTGCCGGTGAAGACGCCAATTGGGGCCGCATCGTCATGGCGGTCGGCAAGACCGAGGAGCCGGTCGAGCGCGATCGGCTGGGCATCAAATTTGGCAATCTGGTGGCGGCGGAACACGGTGCGGTGTCGCTGAACTACGACGAAGCGGCCATGAGCGCCTATATGAAGAACCAGGAGCTGGAGATCAGCGTCGATGTCGGCGTCGGCAGGGCATCCGCGCACGTTTATACCTGCGATCTGACGCATGGCTATATCAGTATTAATGGCGATTACAGAAGCTAGCCGTGGAAGAAAAGGTCGAGCCACTTTCAGAAGATGACCTGGTCCATCTTGAAAAGCAGCGCTCATGGGTTAGAGACCACTTCGAACCCGAAGCTCGCCACAAGTACGATACGGTTGAAGGCAAGTTGCGTCTGATTGACACGATCCTGGCGAACGGCTGGATCGAGGCCGATGAAACCTGGAAGCTGCAAAGTCTTGGTGTGACCTTAGGTGATGTGCTCGTGCAAAGCCAAGGTTTCGAGTGGGTGATGATCGATGACGAATATGGGCGGAGTCCAACGGTGTGCGTACCGGGCACAACGATAAAACTTCACGCTCTTACGATGATCTCCAAACGTGTCGAAGATGGCGAAGAGATAGATATTCACGATCTATTTGAACTGCTCTGCGAGCGCGTTGGCGAACTGAAGCGCGAATTTCCGATCCATTAAATGGAAACGTCCTGATTGATTTGGACCATTAAATGGTCTAAAATTTAGGCATGCATATTTCCGTTTCAGACGCTAAGGCGCAATTGACCGAGCTTGTTCGCAGGGCTGAAGCCGGCGATGAGGTGGTGCTGACGCGCCACGGCAATCCGGCGGTGCGTCTGGTGGCGGTCAAGCCGAAGCTGACGCGCGAGCAACGGCGGCAGATTCTCGAAGACTTTCAGAAGGCCGCGAGCGCCAAGGTGACCCCGGGGCCGGACGCGGCGCATTCCGCCGATTTTCTGTATGGCGATGGTGGCCTGCCTGAATGATCGCGGTCGATAGCTCGGCCCTGATGGCAATCGTTTTGCGGGAGCCCGCCGCCACGGCATGCAAGGAGGCGCTCAACGAAGCAGACCGGCTGCTTATGTCGGCGGCTGTACTGGCCGAAGTCTCGGTCGTGGCGGGGCATCGTGGCTTCTTTTCGGATCTGCAAACCCTGATGGATCAGCTGGATATCGAGATCGTTCCGGCCGATCAGGACACCGCCGAAATGGTGACCGCGGCCTACATGGCCTGGGGCAAGGGCAGGCACAGGGCCTCGCTCAATCTGATGGATTGTTTCTCTTACGCCATCGCCAAGGCCAACAGTTGTCCGCTCCTGTTTGTCGGCAACGACTTCAGCCAGACCGATATCGAAAGCGCTCTATGAAAACCGTTCTTGTTGTTGCCGCTGCCCTGGTCGATTCCGATGGCCGGGTGCTGATCGCCCAGCGTCCCGACGGCAAGCAGTTGGCGGGCCAGTGGGAGTTTCCAGGCGGCAAGGTCGAGCCCGGCGAAACGCCTGAGGCGGCGCTGATCCGCGAGCTTGAGGAAGAACTGGGCATCACGGTCAAGCAGGCCTGCCTAGCGCCGTTCGTCTTCGCCTCGCACACCTATGAGACCTTTCACCTGCTGATGCCGCTCTACCTCATCCGCCGCTGGGAGGGTGAGCCCGAGGCTCGCGAGCACAAGGCGCTAAAGTGGGTCAGGCCCAACGACATGCGCAATTACGAGATGCCGCCGGCCGACCTGCCGCTGGTGGCATGGCTACAGGATTTCATCTGAGCGATATGCCGAGAAGTGTGTAGCGGTTTTGACCTAAATATCGCGACAATATAGAAAACGAACGTTAACGCCTTCCGCACACGGAGCGTTAGGCCAACAGGCGCACAGTGAGGCATCATCGGGGAGGTGATGCCATGTCTGCACCTATCTATTCCGAACCTCGGGAGAGGGCTCGCGCGCCTGAACACAGCAGGGGTCTGGTCAGAACCCTGGCGCTGGTTAGCGTAGTCGTTGCTGGCGCGTCGCTTTTGACCAGCCTGCAATACGGCTCACGTGATGGCGCTGTCGTCCAGATCCAGCACCGCATCGCCTATTTCAATTGCGGCGCGGCGCGTGCGGTCAAGCTGGCGCCGGCGCGGATCGGTCAGCCGGGCTATTGGCGGCACCTGGATACGAACAATGACGGCATATCGTGTGAGCCGTCCGACAAAGGGTAACGCTTTGTCGCGCATTTTTTGAAAACCGCTTCAGATCTTGCCTTCCTTGACGCCAAGCGCATCGGCCAGGCGCATCTTGGCGGAACCGGGCCGTAGCGGCTTCTGCTGCGACTCGTGAGGCTTCCAGCCCGACAGGGTGATGATCTCGAAGGTCGCGGTAATGCGGCCTTCGTCGTCGGCGAAGCGTTTGAAATAAAGTTCCGACGCACGGGCCAGAATAGCGCGATTTAGCCCCTTGCGCGGCCGGTCGATCAGCACATTGCTTTCGCCCATGGCGCGCAGATCCGCCATTAGCTTCAGCGGATGCTCATAGGAGACGACAACGCGATCGGAATCGACGACCGGCATGTTGAAGCCCGTGCGGCGCAGCAGGTCGATCAGGTCGGGACCTTCGGCAAAGGGCGCGATGCGCGGGCCATAGCCGCCGCGTACCTCGAGCTCAGCGTCCATCAGGCAACCGCGCAACTCTTTCAGGGTCTCACCGCCGAACAGCGAAGCGATGAACAGGCCGTCGGGTTTCAACGCCCGGCGGATTTGCACCATAACGCCCGGCAGGTCGTTGGCGGTGTGCAGTGCCAGGATGCTGACGACGAGATTGAGGCTGTCATCGCCGAACGGCAGTTGCTCCTCGTCCATCACCAGGCGCGACTGGCCGCCGGTAAAGCACTCCGACAGATCGCCCTCGATCAATACGCCGATCTTGCCGGCAGCCGGCGAGCCCGTCAGTTCGCGGCGAAAGACGCCGTCACGCGCGCCGATTTCCAGCGCCACGTCGAAGTGCCGGTTGATGCCGCTGAGCGAGTGTATGAGGTCTTCGATGGCGCGGTCGCGCAGGAAAGAGGCTTGCGCAAAGTCCTTGGCCGCGCGATCAAGACGGCGGGCCAGCAGCGAACGGTCGAACAGGCGGGGCGGGGACATGAACCTCTATATAGGACGGGTGGGCGCGTGCCGAAACTGCTGAACCGTCTAGGCCATATTGCGTCAGAGGTTAAGGACTTTGTCGCGGGCCTTAGTTTTGCGCCTTTGCGGCTGGTTGCGACCGACGCGGTCGACCTGGTCTTTCCGCCGCCGGGCGATGATGATCTGTTGCTTCAGGGCGGCATGGCGGCGGGTCCCTGGGCACGCATCCGCTTCCTGGCCGACGAAGGCTGCGACATGTGTGCCCGGCCATTCGATGGCGGCCTGCATTACGGCAAGGGCGCCCTGTGCAGCGATTGCGCCGATACACCCTTTCCGTTCACGCGGACGCGCGCAGCCTGTCTTTACGGTGAGGCGTCGAAGGACCTGATCCTCGGCTTCAAGCACGGCGACCGGCTCGATCTCGCGCCTATGCTGTCACGCTGGCTGGAGCGGGCAGGGGCCGATCTGCTGGCCGATAGCGATATCGTCGTCCCGGTGCCACTGCATTCGTCGCGCTTGCGGGAACGCAGGTACAATCAGGCAGCTGAACTGGCCCGGCCGATTGCCCGGCGCATTGGGCGCGTTTACGCCGCCGACGCCCTGGCGCGGGTCAAGGCGACCAAGTCACAGGGCCACGCCAGCGCCCGGATGCGCTGGGACAATGTCCGGGGTGCCTTCGCCGTGACAGCTTCTGGTCGCAAGCAGGTAACGGGCAAACGCGTCGTGCTGATCGACGACGTCTTTACCACGGGGGCGACGTTACGCGCTTGCGCCGACACTTTAAAGGCTGCCGGTGCGCGCCGGGTCGATACCCTGGTCATCGCCCGTGCCGTCCCCCAACCAGAACTTTAAAATTTCCGGAAATACCCTATATTGAATGTGTATCGGAGTGGCTTCACAATGGTTTTTGTTGAAGCATCAAAGAGTTAGTCATATGGCCAAGATCGAAATCTACACCAAGCCCTATTGCCCCTATTGCGAACGCGCCAAGGCGCTGCTGGACGACAAGGGCGCGGACTACAAGGAAATTGTCGCGTCCGGTGATCCTGAGCTGCGGGCCGAGATGAATGAACGCTCCGGCCGCCTGACCTATCCGCAAATCTTCATTGACGATCTGCACGTCGGGGGTTGTGACGACCTGATGGCGCTCAATCTGCGCGGCGGCCTCGATCCGCTGCTGGCCGCCTGACCGTGGCCAGGTTCGCGCTCGTCCAGACCTGTACACCCGCCTGGCAACAGGCGGCGCTGGATCATGCACGGCCGTTGATCGTCGAGGCCGCTGACGGTGCGGACTTCGTGCTGCTGCCGGAATGCGCCAACCTGGTCGAGCAACGCCGGGAATTGAAGGCCGGCAAGCTGTCATCGGAAAGCGATGACGTCTTCGTGCAAGGCGTGCGGCAGCTGGCGCGCGATCTGAAGACGCCTGTCCTCATCGGATCGGTGATCATCAAGGCCGAGAACAGTGACAAGTCCGCCAATCGCTCGCTTATGATCGATGACGGCGGCGAGATCACCGCACGCTACGACAAGGTGCACCTGTTTGACGCAGATACGCCCGACGGCAAGTCCTACCGCGAAAGCGCCACCATGCGCCCGGGTACGGAAGCGGTCGTTGCCGATACGCCGTGGGGCGGGCTGGGGCTCAGTATTTGCTACGACGTGCGCTTCGCCTATCTCTACCGCACGCTGGCGCGACGCGATGTGAATATGATTTCAGTGCCGGCGGCCTTTACGGTGCCGACCGGCAAGGCGCACTGGGAAGTGATGCTGAGGGCGCGAGCGATCGAAACCGGCGCCTTTGTCTTGGCGCCGGCCCAGGGTGGTGCGCATGAAGACGGCCGGCACACCTGGGGCCATTCGATGATCGTCGGCCCATGGGGCGAGGTGATTGCAGTCCTCGACCACGACCGCCCGGCGGTGCTTAGGGCTGAACTGGATTTTAGTTCGGTCTTGAGGGCGCGGCAGGCTCTGCCGCAGCTCCTTCATGACCGGGAGTATAGCGTATGATCAAGTATGCGTTGAAGTGCGAAGTCGATCACGGCTTCGAAGCCTGGTTCCCGTCGTCGGACGGATTCGACGATCAGGTCCGGCAAGGACTGGTACAGTGCCCGATGTGCGGTTCCTCGGCCGTCAGCAAGGCGATCATGGCGCCGATGGTGCGCACGTCCAAGGAAATCCCGTCGCCGCATCAGGTGATGGCAGAGATGCTCTATAAGGTGCGCAAGCACGTTGAGAGCACGCACGACTATGTTGGCTCAGGCTTCGCTGCCGAGGCGCGAGACATGCACGAAGGGCTGACGCCCGAGCGGCCGATCTACGGCGAGGCGACACCGGATGAGGTCAAGGCGTTGGTCGATGACGGCGTGCCAGTGGCGGCGCTGCCGGTCATCGAGCGCAAGGATGAGGCGAAAAAGATCGAAGGCCAGAAGAAGTTGAACTGATTTCCCCAGCCAAAGGCAGAAAGAAAAAGCCCTCCGGCGGACCGGAGGGTTTTCCAGTTAGGCTTCTTCAGTCGCCGCTTCGGTCTTGCGCTTGGGGCGGCCGCGCTTTGGCTTGACCACTTCCTCGGCGGGGGCATCTTCAGCGGCCGGAGCAGCTGTCACGGGCGTCGGCGTGCGCAGGAAGGCGGGCAGATCGTCGCGAATAGCCGGTTGCTCGGTGGCTTCCGGCTGCGGTGCCGAACGGGCGGCAGGCGCCCCAAGCGGTTCCGTTGAGGCGATAAAGCCATTGCCGGCAGGCGCCGCGTTTACATTCTGCTCCTGCTCGCTCAGGCGTTGCTGGCGTCGGCGCTCATAGCGTTCACGGCGGCTTTCGCGGCGGCCATCGAATTCGCCCAGAGGCTCTTCGGTTTCGCTGCGTATTTCAGCGGCGCGCGGTTCGAAGACACGGGGTTCGCGGGGCTCGCGCGGTTCGAAAGGCGGGCGGTCGCTGCGCATGTTGTCACGGGCATTGTCGCGCGGCGTGTTATCACGATCGCGATTGCGGTCATTCCGCTCGTTGCGGTCGCGATCCCGGTTACGCTCATTACGGTCGTTCCGGTCGCGATTGCGGTCGTTCCGGTCATTACGATCGAAGCGGTCGCGGTTGCGGTTGTTGTCACGGGCCTCACGATCCTCGACCGAAGGCTGATCGCCTTCGCCGGGCACAGTGGCCTCGGCTTCGGTGTCAGAGCCTTCCATCATGTCGATATCGTCATCGAAGTCGTCATAGCCGTTGGAGAACGGATCGCGCTGGACGAATTCCGACACCGGACGCGTGGGCTGCATCTGACGGATCAGGCGGAAATAATGCTCGGCGTGCTGCAGGTGGTTTTCGGCCAGGACGCGGTCGCCCGACGAGTTGGCGTCGCGCGCCAGCTGCTGATACTTTTCGTAAATCGTCTGGGCGTTGCCGCGGACCTTGGTACCTTCCGGACCGTTCGACTCGTAGGCCCGGTTCGGATTGTTCTGGTTGCCAGAGGGTTTGCGGTTACGGCTGCGTTGCCGTTTCATGCCCCTGAAATCTTTCATGTGATGCGACTTCTCTCTACGCTCCGTCCGGTTCGTTGCGGGACGGCGAAATGTCATAAATGTCTGCACAGGTGCCGCTGGTGACCTTCAGCATAGAAGCGGGCTTCAACCTTGCATTTTGTCTTGGCTTTATCTGGTCAGGCGCGTGGACCGTTTACGATCCGAAACATCGGGCGCCTGAGCCCTTTACCCCTTGCCACGATATTGCCCGCGACTTTCTTAAGAAAGTATATCGGACGACGCTCGCGATGGGGGAAGACGTATTATGCTTAGCGGATAAGGACTGGTCTGCCAAGTCCATTTTTTCAATGCTGTGGCTTTTTCCCAACGACGACGCGCGGAAGGTTCGAAAGGTCCAGATAGGTGGAAACGTCATCGAAACCGGCATTTTTCATAAGTGCTTCAACCTCTTGCGCCTGATCGAAGCCGATCTCAAGCCACGCCCGGCCGCCCTTTTTAAGCAATCTGAAGATTTCGGGCGCCAGTTCGATATAGGCCTCAAGCCCCGATTCGCCGCCGTCGAGCGCCAGGCGCGGGTCGTGATGCTGCACTTCGGGCTCGAGGGTGGGAATCACATCGCTGCGGATATAGGGCGGGTTAGACGCCACGAAGTCGAATGATTCGTCGGCCAGGCCGGACCCCCACGAGGTGCGTAAAAATGCCGCACGGTTGGCGATGCCGAGGCCGGCCGCATTGTCGCGCGCCACGGCCAGGGCCTCTTCGGACACGTCGGTGCCGACCCCCTTGGCTGCCGGGCGTTCTGCCAGGACGGACAGCAGGATGGCGCCGGAACCAACGCCCAGATCGGCGAGCGTGAAGGCCTCGGTCTCCTGCGTCGTCTTCAGGATCATGTCGACGATCACCTCGGTTTCGGGACGCGGGATCAGGACGTGTTCATTGAGGTTGAGCAGAAGCTTCCAGAAGCCCTTCCGGCCGAGAATCCGCGCCACCGGCTCGCGCTTTTCGCGACGTGCCAGGAAGGTCTCCAACGTCGTTTCCTGCTCTTCCGTCAGCTCGCGATAGGGATCGGTGATGATGTCGGTGCGCGTGGCGCCGGTCGCCGCTTCCAGCAGCAGGCGGGCGTCGATGGCGGGGCTGTCGATGTTGCGGGCCTTGAGGCGCTGCTGCGCTCCGGTCCAGGCTTTGACGAGTGTGGTCATGGTTCTGGTTTTCAGTTCAGGAAGCAAGAAGCCCACCGCCGCAGTCGGTGACGTGTTCCCTTTTTCCATACCTCCCCAGCTTGCCGGGGAGGGGGACCATTGGCGGAGCCAATGGTGGTTGGGGCTCTTGCTTTAATTAAAGTATTTCGCAACGACCATGTAGTTGACATCGGTATCGTCCGACAAGCTCCATTTATCGTTCAAGGGGCTATAGCTGACGCCGACGGCGGGCTCAGCCGTAAGCGGGGTGTCCGCCAGAAACGCATGGATTTCCGCCGGCGACAGGAACTTATTCCAGTCGTGCGTGCCGGCCGGCACCCAGCGCAATATGTATTCGGCGCCGACGATCGCAAGGGCATGGCTCTTGAGCGTCCGGTTGAGCGTGGCGCAGACCAGAATGCCGCCTGGCTTGACCAGCGAGGCGCAGGTTTGCAGGAAGCTCTTCGGATCGGTGACGTGCTCGATCACCTCCATGCACAGGACGACGTCGTAGAGCACCTCGCCGGCAGCGGCCAACTGCTCGACCGTCTGGTTGAGATAGCGGATATCTAGGCCGCCTTCCTGGGCATGCGCGCTGGCCGTGCCTATATTCTTCTCGGAAGCATCCAGCCCCGTGACCTGGAAACCCATGCGGCACATGGGTTCGCTGAGCAGCCCACCGCCGCAGCCGACATCGAGCAGTCTCAACCCCTTGAACGGTGCGCGCTCACGCGCATCCAGATTGTAATGCTCCAGGCAGGTCTCACGCACAAAGCCGACACGCGTCGGATTGAACTTATGAAGCGGCGCAAACTCGCCCTTCACGTCCCACCACTTGGCGGCTAAGGCGGAAAAGCGAGAGACTTCGCCCTGATCGATACTAAAGCCTTCGGCGCTTCCCGCATCGGAAGTTCTGGTATCGGACGTAACGGAATTGTTTAGGTTTTCAGGCATTTCGGCCGCCTATTTCTCTTCAGCTGTCGCCGTTTTGTTTCTTGCGGTAGCGAACATTGGGGGCTAGATATGCGCCGCTTTAAAGTCAGGGGTCAATGACCCGCAACAAGGATTTTGTCTTTATGTCCCGTTTGGTGATGAAGTTCGGCGGCACCTCCATGGCCGATCTCGAACGCATCCGCAGGGCCGCCAGGCTCGTCGCCGCCGAGTATGATGCCGGCCATAAGGTCGCCGTTGTCGTGTCCGCCATGTCGGGCAAGACCAATGAGCTGGTCACCTGGACGGATGGCGCCGGCAAGGCGACAGGCAAGGGCATCGAAGGCGACGACGAATACGATGTCGTCGTGGCTTCGGGCGAGCAGGTGACCGCTGGTCTCCTGTCCATGACCCTGCGCAATATGGGTTATGATGCCGTCACCATGATGGGCTGGCAGGTGCCGATCATTACGTCCGACGTACACGGCAAGGCGCGCATCCTCGACATCCCGCCGGCCAAGCTGGAAACGGCGCTCGATGCCGGCCAGATCGTCGTCGTGCCGGGCTTCCAGGGTGTAACCGAGTCGGGCCGCATCACCACGCTGGGCCGCGGCGGTTCGGACACCTCGGCTGTGGCGGTCGCCGCCGCCGTCAAGGCCATCCGCTGCGACATCTATACCGACGTCGACGGCGTCTACACGACCGATCCGCGCATCGAGTCGAAGGCCCGCCGCCTTAAGAAGATATCGTTCGAAGAAATGCTGGAAATGGCGTCCCTGGGCGCCAAGGTGCTCCAGACGCGTTCGGTCGAACTGGCCATGGGCCAGCGCATGCCCGTGCGCGTCCTGTCCAGCTTCGTCGAACCCGGCGAAACCGTAGATCAAGGCACCATCGTGTGCGACGAGGAAGAAATCGTGGAAAAGCACATCATTTCCGGCGTGGCCTTCAGCCGTGATGAAGCCAAGATCACCCTGTTGGGCGTTCCGAACAAGGTCGGCGTCTCGGCCGCCATCTTCGGCAAGCTGGCAGCTGCCAACATCAATGTCGACATGATTGTCCAGTCGGAAAAGCGCTCGGGTGAATACGCCAACCAGCTGTTCACCGTCGGCCGCCGCGACGCCAAGGCCGCGGGTGACCTAATGGAAGCCGCCCGGGAAGAGATCGGCTTTGATACACTTAAGGTCGACGAAAACGTCGCCAAGGTGTCGATCGTCGGCGTTGGTATGCGTTCGCACACGGGTGTAGCCGAGACCATGTTCCGCGCGCTGTCGGAAAAAGGCATCAATATTCAGGTCATATCGACTTCGGAAATCAAGATCAGCGTGCTGATCGACGAAGCCTATACCGAATTGGCTGTTCGCGCCCTGCACGCCGCCTATGGTCTGGACAAGATTGGCGCCTGATCCGGCGTCTGATTACCTTAGACATTGTTACTTATAAAATAAAAGCGCCCGGCATCCGGGCGCTTTTATTGTGTCGTCAGCTTTTGTTAACCCTCTGGGACCATCCTCACCTCTACCGTGCGTCTGCATGCGAGAGTTGCGTAGAGGTGGCGCGCCATGTCTCTTAAAAACATGCCGATGCTGGCCAAGGTGCTGGCGCTGATATCCCTGATGGCCTGTGTGTCGGTGGCGGCCGCCGGCTTTTCGTCCTGGCAGATCAACGCGATTACTCGCGATTATGACGAGGCCCTGGTCGGGCCGGCGCGTGCCAATGTTGCCTTGTCGCGGGCAGGCCATCACGCCGTCTGGACGTCGCGCTCGATCCTGAAGCTGGTGACTGCCGAGACGGCGCAAGGCGCCGATGCCGCCCACAGCGATATTGGAGAAGGCCAAAGCTCCTTCGACAGCGAGATGACGCTGGCCAAGGAGCTCATGCCGCACAAGCGCGCCGAGCTGGATGCCCTGCACACGACCTACAAGGACATCATGTCGAGCGGTTGCCTCCAGACCATCAACATGGCCAAGGCGCAGGCGCGCGAGGCGGCTGCCACACATATGAACGCCGAATGTGGCCCCAGCCTGGTGAAGGTCATCAAGGACCTGTCGAAGCTGGTCGATGAAACCATCACCCACAATGAGGCCCTGGTCGGCAAGCTGGACCGTCAGGCCGATGAAGTGATCCTCGTCACCGCCCTGTCGGTGCTGGGGGGGCTGATAGTGGTTATGGCGATCGCCGTATGGATGACGACCGCTGGCATCGTCTCGCCGCTCAAACGCCTCAACAGCGTGATGGAGGGCATGGCCGGCGGGCGCCTGTCGGACGTGGTTCCTGGGCAGGACCGCCGTGATGAGTTGGGGCTGATGGCGCGTACCGCCGAAGTCTTTCGTCAAGGGCTGGCCGAGACCGAGCGCCTGCGTGCCCTGGCCGACGATACCGAAAAGGCCAATGCCGGACGGTTGAAGGCCGAGCGCAATGCCATTGCCGACGCCTTCCAGTTACGCATGGGCGCCCTGGCTTCGGCCTTCGTCAAGTCGTCGGGAGAGGTCTCCGAGGCCGCGCAGAGCCTGTCCGCGACCGCTGAAGAGACCAGCCGGCAGACCCAGGTCGTCAGCATTGCTGCCGAAGCCGCCGCCACCAATGTCCAGACGGCGGCCGCCGCCACGGAAGAGATGAGTGTGTCGATCCGCGAGATTAACACGCAGGTCACCACGGCAGCCCGGATCAGCTCAGCCGCCGCCGATGACGCCGCCGGCACCGAGGCCGAAATCCGCGAGCTGTCGGGCGCCGCCGCCAGTATTGGCGAGGTCGTCAACCTGATTGCCAGTATTGCGTCGCAGACCAACCTGCTGGCCCTCAACGCCACGATTGAGGCGGCGCGTGCCGGCGAAGCCGGCAAGGGCTTTGCCGTCGTCGCCTCCGAAGTCAAGCAGTTGGCCACCCAGACGGCACGTGCCACCGACGAGATCGGCCGCAAGGTCGGTGAAATCCAGGGCGCGACCCAGCGCACGGTCGACTCCATTGCCCGCATTGTCGCCACGATCGGCGAGGTCCGCGCCATCTCGACGGCGATTGCCTCAGCGATCGAACAACAGGGCGCGGCGACCGGCGAAATCGCCGCCAACACGGCCCGCGCCGCTGAAGGCACCAGCCAGGTGACGCAGACCATCTTCGGCGTAGACCGCGCAGCCGAAATGACCGGCGCGGCCTCGACCCAGCTGATGGCGCTGTCGGGCAGCCTGTCGCAACGGGCAGGCGAACTCGACGAGGCCGTACAGCAGTTCGTCGGTGAGTTGCGCGCGGCATAACGTCACCTTAGCGGGTACGCGATTGTATCGGACTGTTAAACCATTGTGATTATAACCCTTTCGTGAGTTGCCGGATGACGTGCCTGACGGCTAGACAGCGCGGCAAAACCGGCGGACAATAAAAGTTGTTTTGTCGCGATATGAAGTCGAAAACCGCTACACACTTTTCGACATATCGCTCCGGGGATTAGACGGCGAGAGGGCGATTTGGTGACGAAGCAAGGTCCGGTGCGCGGCCAGCGCGGGTTGCTGCGGCAAATCCGTGAAATCATGGAGGACGATCAGTCCGCCCAGGCGCGGCTTGACGCCGTCGTGCGCATTATTGCGTCCAGCATGGTCGCCGAAGTCTGCTCCATCTATCTGCGCCGCACGTCCGAAGAACTGGAACTATTTGCCACCGAAGGCCTGAACAGCGACGCCGTCCACAAGACGCGGATGCGTCTCTCCGAAGGCCTGGTCGGTGAAGTCGCCCGTGTCGGTGCGCCGCTGAACCTGATGGACGCCCCGGACCATCCAAGCTTCTCGTATCGGCCGGAAACCGGCGAAGACCCTTTCCGTTCCTTCCTGGGCGTGCCACTGCTGCGCGGCGGCCGGACGATCGGCGTCCTGGTCGTGCAGAACAAGGCGGCGCGCGGCTATGAGGATGAGGAGGTCGAGGACCTCCAGATCATCGCCATGGTGCTGGCCGAAATCGTCACGGCCGGCGAACTGGTCGGCCTTGAGGAACTCAAGGACATCGAACTTGCCCCCAGCCGCCCTGAGCGGCTGAAGGGCTCGCTCTTCGCCGACGGTCTGGCCATCGGCGTCGTTGTCCTGCACGACGTGCCGGTGACGCCCGAACACCTGCTGACCGACGATCCCGTAGCTGAGGAAAAGCGGCTGCTGGCCGGCATCAATGCCCTGCGCGAGCAGATCGACCAGATGTTCGAAGGCCAGCACGGCCTGGCCGGCCCGACCTTCGACGTGCTTGAAACCTATCGCATGTTCGCGCACGATCGTGGCTGGACGCGCAACCTGGTCGAGGCCGTGCGCAACGGCCTGACCGCCGAAGCTGCTGTCGAGCGCGTCCGCAACGAACAGCGCGCCCGTCTCAACAATGCCCGCGACGCCTATCTGCGCGAACGCGTGCACGACCTTGAAGACCTCGGCAACCGGCTGCTGCGCGTCCTGGCGGGCAAGAACACGACGGCGCGTGACATTCCCCACGAGTCGATCCTGGTGGCCCGTGACCTCGGGCCCGCCGACCTGCTCGAATACGACCGGACGCGCCTGAAAGGCATTTTGCTCGAAGAAGGCTCGGCGTCAAATCACGCCGCCATCGTTGCGCGTGCCCTGCAGATCCCTTGCGTTGGCCGCCTGCAAAACCTGCGCGACAAGGTCAATCAGGGCGATCCGGTCATTGTCGACGGTGAAACCGGCGAAGCCTATCTGCGCCCGCGTCCCGACATTATTGGCGCCGCGCTGGCGCGTATCGACGTGCGCACCCAGCGCCGTGTCGAGTTTTCGCGCATTAAGGACGTCCCCGCCGTCACCAGGGACGGTCAGCGGGTCACGCTTCTGATGAATGCCGGTCTTGAATTCGATATCGAGATCATGGACGAGGTCGGCGCCGAAGGTATCGGCCTGTTCCGCACCGAGTTCCAGTTCATGGTCTCCGAAGACCTGCCGCGCCTGAAACGCCAGACCGAGCTCTATCAGCGCATCATGGACGGCGCCGGCGACCGCCCCGTGACCTTCCGCACGCTCGACCTGGGCGGCGACAAGATCCTGCCCTATATGGAGATGGAGCGCGAAGAGAACCCGGCGCTTGGCTGGCGTGCCATCCGCATGGGACTGGACCGTCCGGCGCTCCTGCGCATGCAGATCCGGGCGCTGCTGACCGCCGCCAATGGCCGCGAGCTGCGCATCATGTTCCCTATGGTCGCCTCGATCGACGAATTCCGCACCGCGCGCGAAATGGTCGATATCGAAATGGCCTGGGCCAAGCGGCGCGGCCGCGCTCTGCCCTCGCTGCTGCGCGTCGGCGCCATGATCGAATGCCCATCCCTGCTGTGGCACCTCGATGCGCTTTTGCCGCTGGTCGACTTTGCCAGTGTCGGCACCAATGACCTGACCCAGTATCTGTTTGCCGCTGACCGCACCAATCCGAAGATGAGCGATCGCTACGACGTCCTGTCACCGCCCTTCCTGCGGGCGCTGGCCAGCATCCAGCGTGCCGCCGAGGAATCGGGCACGCCGGTATCGGTCTGCGGCGAAATCGCCGGCAAGCCACTGGAAGCCTTCGTGCTGATCGCGCTCGGCTTCAACCGCCTGTCCATGCCCCCGGCCGGTCTCGGCCAGGTCAAGCGCATGATCCTGTCGTGCGACCGCGACGCGGCTTTCAAGGCGATCAACAAGCTGATGAGCAGCTCAAACGGCAGCCTGCGCAGCGAAATCCTGTCGCTGGCGCGCAAACTGGATATCGACCTTTAGGTGGGGCGCTCGGGCAAGGGCTTTGACAAGGCATGGCAGCCTGTTACACCTTGCCTGTTCGTTTTGTTGTCGCAACGCTGACCGGAAAACCGCCGCACGCTTTTCCACAGATTGCGTGGGGAGGTTACATGAAATATTTCAAAGCTTTGGCGGTCCTGCCGCTCATCCTTCTGCTCAGCCAGTGCGAGCAGAAGCCGACGGGGCCTTCGCCCTACGCCTTCGACCTGAAACTCGACATCACGCCGGAAGCCACCGCGTTGATGAAGGCGAAGGATAGCCACCTCGTTGCCGCCGCGACCTATTTTGGCCGGCCCAAGGCGGAGGCGCGCACCGAGGCCAATGCCCAGGGGCGCATCAGGCTGGGTTACGAACAGATCGGCCTGGCGCCTGGCGCCACCCAGATCCATTTGACGGCAGCGGATTTCGACGCCAGCAAACTGGGGTCGATCAACGGAGACCCGCAGGTCATGGTCATCATTTTTTCGGCTAACGAGGTCGGCGCGCGCGACGATCTGGCCCGCTGCAAGACCTATTTCGGTATTATCAAGACCGCCCAGGCGCAGACACCGGCTGTGCCCTGCGACGTCAACCGGCCCTGACCGTCGGTGCTAGCGGCTTGACCAGCCCGGTATGAAAACGCCGGGCGGGAGGCCTATGTGTCCGATTGCTAAAGAAGGTGATGTTTAACACGTCATTAACTGACATCGGTGTCAGTTTGCCGGTTGAATTTCGGCCAAGAAAAAGCCCGCTCAGGGGGGATAATGACCTGGCGGGCTTCTTTGTTTTATAAAGCGAGCGTTTCCTCCCCGAAACGCTGGAACTGACCTCTCTCTTCGGGGGAGGTTCCGTTCTCATGACGGGGATATAGCCGGGTTTTTCCAGGGTGGTCAACTCATTTTATAAGGTCGCGTCAAAATTTTTCCGCAATTTTTTCCCTTATGCAAACGATGCGCAGAATTATGTCTGGTAATGTCCATATTTTGACAACGTTGTCAGGCGTTATTCATTATAGATTTCAAGTGGTTGATAGCATCTTGGCGGGGCAGCGTGACCTGTCCGGGACGGGCTTCGCGCCACTGCTGATTGTCACTAATTTGTAACGCTGCCTGGCGTCCGGCATCGAGATCCTTGATGGTCACCGTGCCGTTTGCCAGCTCGTCGCCGCCCAGCATGACGGCGGCCGGTGAAACGCGGCGATCGGCATACTTCATCTGGGCTTTCATGCCTGAACGGCCAACATAAACCTCGGCCGGCATGCCTGCGGCGCGAATTTCAGCGGCCAGCTTGAAGTACTCGCCCATGTCGCTGTCGGAGAAGGCGATGATGACGATGGGGCCGCGCGCGCGGGTCGTGTGGCTGTCGCCGACCAGGGCAAGCGCCGCCGCCAGACGCGACACGCCAAAGGAGAAGCCGGTCGCCGGCGTCTTTTCGCCGGTGAAGCGCGCCACGAGGTCGTCGTAACGTCCGCCGCCGCCGACGCTGCCGAACTGGACCAGATTGCCCTTTTCGTCGCGCGTTTCCAACAACAGCTCCGCTTCGAACACCGGGCCGGTATAGTATTCCAGGCCGCGGACTATGCCAGGATCGAAGACAGCCGAGACTTCATCGACGCCCATGGCGCTCAGGGCTGTGCCGATGCGGCCGAGGTCTTCGACGCCGGCCAGGCCTTCAGGCGAATTGGCCAGCACATTGGCAAGGCGGTTCAGCACTTCGGAACGCGTGTCCGCGCCGCCTGCCGACACGAAGTCGAGCACCGGCTGGATAGCCGACGACGGCAGGCCGGCGCCCTTGGTGAAGTCGCCGCTTTCGTCCTTGCGGCCGGCGCCCAACAGCAGCTCGACGCCCGGCAGGCCGAAGCGGTCCAGCTTGTCGATGGCGCGCAGCACGCCCAGTTGTTGCGCAGGGTCGGCAACGCCCAGCGAGGTCAGCAGACCGTTCAGGAGCTTGCGGTTATTGATGCGGATGCGGGTCGGGATATCCAGTGCCTTGAAGCCGGCGACGGCCAGGGCAATGATCTCGGCGTCGGCCTCGGGACGGTCGGTGCCGACAATGTCGGCATCGCATTGCATGAATTCGCGCAGGCGGCCGGGGCCGGGCTTTTCGTTGCGCCATACCGGACCATAGGCATAGCGGCGGTAGGGCTTGGGCAGGGTTTCCCAGTTCTGCGCAGCGAAGCGGGCCAGCGGCGCGGTCAGGTCGTAGCGCAGCGCCATCCATTGATCGTCGTCGTCCTGGAGCGCGAAGACGCCGACATTGGGCCGGTCCGAGTCGGGCAGGAACTTGCCGAGCGCATCGGCATATTCGAAGGCCGGCGTCTGCAGCGCTTCGAAGCCGAAGGATTCATAGACCTTCGACACCGTCTCGATCAGGCGGCGCTCAATGGCGATCTGCGCATTGCGCTTGTCGATGAAGCCGCGCGGGCTGCGGGCTTCGGGGCGAAACGGGGTGTCTGGGTTTTCGGTCATGCGGGCGCGATAGACTATCACGTGAAAAGTGACAACCGAAATTGCCGTGTCCAGGCTTTGGAAATCGCGCTAACCGTTCTCCTTACAGGGGAAATTGGAAAAACACAGGTATATTGACACCTATGTCAAAAATGCTGACAATAAGGCGGTAGAGTGTTATGATTAAGGCCGCTAAAACCCAAAACTAACAAGGAGGAAGTCATGTCCAAGCGTTCTCATGCCGCGGAAACCTTTTCTCATTTTGTCATCGCGCTGATCGGCGCGACTGTAATCATTGGTGGCGCGGCCTGGGCCTTTATGGCGTTCGACAACGGCGGCTGCTCCGGCGGGATTCAATGCCGCACAGCGGAACAGATGGCTCAGGTCAATTACTAATCGTCTGCATGCGCGCCTGCCGGGAAATCAGGCGCGCCATTAACCCTGCCATTTAACGGATTGTTGGCCGGGAGATTGCATGATGGGCCCATTCGACACGGAGCGCCCGTTATGAAACGTGCTGTCACTGCCAGCCTGTTATGTCTGTTTCTTTCCAGCCAGGGTTTGACCGGTCAGGCCGTCGCCATGCCGGCGGAGCCGTTTGCTGTTGAGAATGTCAGCCTGCTGGCGAGTGAGCCATTCTATTCCGGGATTGTCGCCGATGCGTCGCGTCTGCGCGCCCAGACCGAGGACTTTGCCGCCCGGCCTTCGCTGCAGTGGCTGAAGAGCCAGCATTTCCGCAGCTATGCCGAAGCCGTCACTGAACTGGCGGTGCGCGACATGAAGGGCCACGATGACCTGAAGGCGCGCGGCACTGACAACGATCTCAAATGCATTCTCAAAGGCGTGTCGATCGACTTGCGCCTCAAACTCGACGCCATGCGCTCGGCGCGCACGGACCACGATCTCGGCCGGGTGCTCGAAGATATGACCCTGTTGCTTGACGACAATATCGACGTCGTCACTACGCCGGCTACGTCTGTCTCTGGTCTCGATTGTGTCATCGAGTTCGGGCCTGACGCCTAACGAGCGATGTGCGGAAAAGTGTCAGCGGTTTTCCGCTTAAACATCGCGACAAAGCAAAAGCCTACCTCGCGCCGTCCTTCAGCATCTTGATCACCGCCGCCTTGTCCAGCATCTGCGGCAGAACCTTCGGCTCGGCCTTGCCTGCGCCGTAATAGACGTAGAGCGGCACGCCCGAGCGGCCATAAAGCTGGAGGTAGCGCGAAATCTCCGCATCCTGATTGGTCCAGTCGCCGACCATATAGGTCGTCTTCGTCGCCTTGAGGGTGTCGGCAACGTCCCGGGTTTGCAGCACCAGCCGCTCATTAACCTTGCACGTCACGCACCACGCCGCCGTCATGTCGACCAGAATGGGCTGACCCGCGGCGCGTAGCTCCGTGAGTTTTTGCACGCCGAAGGCCGTGTGCGGCGTTTCCGCGGCGGCAGTCGCATTGTCGGGAGCGCGCTCGACCGGCGGCAAGGCGCCGGCGCCGACCGCCAGGACCAGGCCCGCGCCCAACAAGCCGGCCTTGATCATCTTCGGAATAGTGCGGATCGGCAGGACGGCGGCGACAATCGCTGCAAAAGCCAGGAGCAGTAGCCACACGCCCGTCATCTGGACCTGCTGGGCGAATACCCAGACGAGCCACAGGGCCGCGCCATACATCAACAGTGACAGGGCGATCTTCAGCCAGTTCATCCAGGCGCCTGGCTTTGGCAGGACCTTGGCGAAACCAGGCACCAGGGTGACGAGGAAGGTCAGAAGTACGATCGGCAAGGCGAAGCCAACGCCTAAGGCCGCAAAGATCGCGAAGCCCGTCAATCCGCCTTGCGCCAGGGCGACACCGATCGCGGTCGCCATGAACGGCGCGGTGCAAGGCGCTGCGACGACCACGGCCAACACGCCGGTCAGGAAGGCCGAAAGCAGCGGGCGTTTCTGATCGAACGCGCCGGCGCCGACACCTTGCAGCGAGGAACCGATATTGAAGACGCCCGACATGTTGAGCGCCACCAGCAGCATGACCACGGCCAGGGCGGCAACGACAAAGGGCGATTGCAGCTGAAAGCCCCAGCCCAGCGACGTACCCGCACCCTGCGCCACTTGCAGCAGCCCAGCCAGCGCAACGAAACTTAAGACCGCGCCTGCGCCATAGATCAGCGACTCGGTGCGCGCCAGCCTTGTGTCATGGCCGGCGCGCGACAGGGCCAGCAGCTTCATCGACAGGACCGGGAAGACGCACGGCATCAGGTTGAGGATCAGCCCGCCGAGAAACGCCAGCCCCATGGCGACAAACAGCCCGCCCGACGCCAGTTCGGGTGCGGGCGCGGCGCCCAGGCCGTAGGTGCCTGCCGGCAAGTCCGCGCGCGTCAGTGTGACATTATAGGCCTTGTCACCGAGCGATAGCACGCCCTGAAGCGTGCCTTCGGGCAGGGCAGGGCCGCCCGGCCGGGTGCGCAGGGCAAAGCCCTCCGCGCCCATGTCGAGGACCTGCGGCGCCTGCGCGCTCAGTAGTTTCTCCTGCACCGGAAAGAAGTAGGCACCCTGCGGCCGCGCCAGGACATCACGCGCAGCGGCGTCGCCCGCCTTGAAGCCCAGTTCCGCCTTGCCGTGGTTCAGCGCGATCGTGCCGGTAATATTCGCGTTCTGGGGCAGGGCGGCAACGGCCTTGGCGACCACGCCCGCATCGGGGCCGGGCTTGGCAGGGCCAACGGTCAGGCGCGTCGAGACCTCCAGCGTTTCGGGGATGCACTGGCTTTCGCAGACCAGGAAATTGACGCGCGCCGTAACCGGCAGGGTCTCGCCAACCGCCAGCCCCGACCTGTTCGTCACCACGATCACGGCCGACGTCTTGCCATCGTAACCGAAGCTGTTGAGGCCGAGCGTCGGCAGCATCTTCGGCGCTGGCCACGCCGCGTCGCCCGCCGTCATGCCGTCCGGCAGGTTCCAGCTGATGCGCGTCGGCAGGCCTGCGTCGCCGGCATTGACCCAGTAGGTGTGCCACTTCGGAGACGGCGTGTGCTCCAGCACCAGCCGCACCTTCCCGCCTTCGGGCACCGAGGCGGACTCCGCAACCAGCCGTGCCTTGACGTGAGCGCTCTCGCCCTCGGCCGCAAAACCCGGCGAGGCAAGGGACAGCGCCGCCATTACGGTCAGCAGAAAACGGGCAATCGGTCCGGCCAGAAAACGCACGCGTCACCTTCTTGATGGGTCTGTCCATCTTGTGCCGCGCCGCGTGGCCCGCGTAAAGCCCCACCAGCCGCAAAACCGCCGGATGCGACATCCGGAACATTAAGAAAAATTCAGAATACAAACAGTTTCATCTGTATCATGGTTTGCGCCCTGGGGGCGGCGCATGGCGCGCGCCCGTGTCTGTATTTCGCGAGAGACCTTATGCGCATCCTCCGCACGCTGCTTGTCACCACCGCCCTTGTCGTGCCGCTGGCCGCGCCGGCCATCGCCGTCGTCACCGCGGACGAGCGGGCGCCCGTCCATCAGCCACGCACCTATCTCCAGGACACGTTGAGCGCCGAAGACAGCGCACGCATGGCCGAACTCGGCAAAAGCTACGGCGTCTGGGGCTTCGATACGACGGGCATGGACACGGCGGTGAAGCCGGGCGACGACTTCAACCTCTACGCCAATGGCAAGGCCCTGGCCGCAATGAAGATCCCGGGCGATCAGCCGGGCTATGGCAGCTTCAACCGTCTGGCCGACCTGTCCGAACTTCAGCTCAAGGCGATGGTCACCACCCTGGCGGCGCGCAACGACCTGACCGGCTCAGACCTCAAGGTCGCCGACCTCTATCGCAGCGCGGCCAACGAAGCCCTGAAGAACAAGCTGGGTGCGACGCCCCTGGCGCCGGAACTGACCCGTATCCGCAACATCGCCAACAAGTCGGACATGGCGAAGTTCATGGGCTGGACGTCCGAAGGCTTCGGCTCCGCCTTCTTCAGTCTCTATGTCTACGACGACGCCAAGAAGCCCGGCTACTACGCCCTGCAACTGTCGCAGGGTGGTCTGGGGCTGCCCGACCGCGACTACTATCTGGTCGATACCTACGCCGACAAGAAGGCCGGCTACGAGGCCTATGTCACCGACATGCTGCGCCTGGTCGGCTGGCCCGACGCCGGCAAGGCAGCCAAGGATATCGTGGCCATGGAAACGAAGATCGCCGAGGCGCACTGGACGCGCATCGAAAGCCGCGACGACACCAAGACCTACAACCCCATGAAGCTGTCGGACCTGCCGGCCTATGCCCCTGGCTTCGACTGGAAAGCCTTCTTCGCCGGCGCGCGCGTCACGACCGCGAAAAAGGTCGTCGTCGCCCAGAATACGGCCTTCCCGAAGATCGCCCGGATCTATGCCGATGCGCCGCTCGAGACGCTCAAGGCCTGGGCCGCCTTCCGCTCCGTCGACCAGGCCGCGCCCTACCTGTCGGATGCCTTTGTCGACCGCCGTTTCCAATTCCGCCTCAAGTCGCTTTACGGCATCGAGGAACAGCGTCCGTTGTGGAAGCGTGCCCTTGGGGTCACCGACGAACGCATGGGCGAGGCGCTGGGCAAGGCCTATGTTGCCACCTACTTCCCGGCCGACTCCAAGGCCAAGATGGAAGGCCTGGTCCAGGACCTGCTGTCGGCCATGAAGGTCCGCATTGAAAAGCTCGACTGGATGAGTGCGCCGACCAAGGCCAAGGCGCTGGAGAAGCTGTCCACCTTCGGCGTCAAGATCGGCTACCAGAACAAGTGGCGCGACTATACGTCCCTCGTCATCAAGCCGGACGATCTGGTCGGAAACCTCAACCGCTCCAGCGTCTTTGAGTGGGATTACCAGCGCGCCCGCATCGACAACAAGATCGACGAAGATGTCTGGGAGATGACGCCGCAAACGGTGAACGCCTACTATTCGCCGACCAAGAACGAGATCGTTTTCCCGGCCGCCATCCTGCAACCGCCCTTCTTCGATCCGAAAGCCGACATGGCCGTCAACTATGGCGGTATCGGCGCCGTTATCGGCCATGAAATCAGCCACGGCTTCGACGACCAGGGCCGTAACTACGATTCGACCGGCGCACTGACGGACTGGTGGCAGAAGGAAGACGCCGACAAGTTCAATGTCCAGGCCAAGAAGCTGGGTGACCAGTTCGACGCCTACGAAGTTGCGCCGGGCGTCAAGGTTCAGGGCGGCCTGACCATGGGCGAAAACATTGGGGACCTGGCAGGCCTGACGATCGCGCTTGACGCCTATCACTTGTCGCTGGCCGGCAAGGAAGCGCCGGTGATCGACGGCTTCAGCGGCGACCAGCGCTTCTTCCTCGGCTTCGCCCAGGTGTGGCAGTCGAAGTACCAACCTGATTTCCTGAAGTTCCTGGTCGCCTCCGACCCGCACGCGCCGGACCAGTTCCGCGCCATGTCCGCCCCGCGCAACATGGACGCCTGGTACAAGGCGTTCAACGTGACCGACGGCAAATACTATCTGAAACCCGAAGACCGCGTCCGCATCTGGTGAGGGTGCGAGGCACCCTCAACCCGGAATCGTGACGTCACGCGGGGAGGGGCCGCAGGCTCATGTCCTCTACGATACAAATAAAAAGCCCGTCTCGTCAGAGGCGGGCTTTGCATTGTGAAGGTAGCGTTTCGAAGACTATGCAACGCCGTCAATGACGCTCTTGCGCACCTTGCCGCCATGGCTGTCGCCATCCGTCGGCTGGTATTTCAGGAAGGTCGCCACACCTTTTCCGCCTTTCGCCATTTCCTGCTCCCAGTCGCGATCAGGTCCCTGCGTGAAGCTGTGGGCCGCAAACATCAGGGCGGCAACGGCAGCAAAAGCGGCGATAACGGTGGTGAAAAGGCCCTTCATTGTCCATCTCCATTGTTGGACGGTGAAATTGGGACGCAACTGGTAGAAATGTGGGGCGGAAAAGTCGGATTTCCTTTTCCGCCCCGGTAGTCTTCCCCCCCTCGGTCCCCCCGAGGTGCGCTCAGAGGGCAATTGCCCGCCCTATGAGCGCATAAGATGTGAAAAACGCTTTCATCATCGGGGCTGTTGATGATATGAACGTCGTTCACGAGATCTGTATAGCAGCGACGTGAACAACGTTCAACAATTATTTTGAACGATGTTCAAATATTTTTTGGAGCAGATATGGCGCAGACATCCAGAACGGCCGATAAACGGCAAGCGCAGCTTGAAGCCCTTATGGAGGCTGCGGAAAAGCGTATCTGTGAAGATGGACTGGCAAGTTTGAAGGCGCGCGACCTGGCGGCCGATATCGGTGTGGCCCTGGGCGGACTTTATAATATCGTGGCCGATATGGACACGCTCCTACTGTTGATCACGGCGCGGACGCAAAAGCGGCTGGATGCGGCGTTTGATGCGGCGACCGGACATCTGAAAATCGCAACGCCTGCCGAGGCGATCAACTGCCTGGTGGTTATCGCCCACACCTACCTGATCTTCGCGCGGGAGAATCTGCGGCTATGGCGGATGATGTTCGAGGTGCGGATTTCGGCGCCTCTGCCGGATTGGGCTGTACAGGATCAACTGCGGCTGTTCCGGCATATCGCCGGGCCGTTGCGCGTGATCGCGCCTGACATGGATGACAGCGCGCTGACGGTTCGCGCCCGGACCCTCTTCGCCGCCGTCCACGGAATCGTCAGTATCGGGCTGGAGGAGCGCCTGATCGCCGTGCCAGTGCAGAAACTGTCGGACGAAGTGGAATGGCTGACCCGGGCAGCCTGCCGGTAAACGAAAGCCCGCCTCAGACGAGACGGGCTTTTATTTTGAACCATGGGAGTTGTGAGCCCGCGGCCTGTCAACCCGTGACATCACGATTCCGGGTCCAGGGTGCCTCGCACCCTGATTACCAGATGCGGACGCGGTCTTCGGGTTTGACGTAATATTTGTCACCCGGCTTGACGCCGAAGGCATCGTACCAGGCATCGATATTGCGGATCGGGCCGATGGCGCGGAAGACCGCGGGCGAGTGCGGATCGGCGGTGACCTGCTGCTTCAGCGTATCGTCACGGTACTTCGAGCGCCAGACCTGCGCAAAGCCCATGAAGACGCGCTGGTCGCCGGTAAAGCCGTCGAGGACAGGCGAGGGCTTGCCATTGAGCGACAGGCGGTAAGCGTCGAGCCCCAGCAGGTTGCCGGCCAGATCGCCGATATTCTCGCCCATGGTCAGGCCGCCCTGGACGTGTACGCCCGGCAGGACTTCGAACGCGTCGTACTGGGCGCCGAGCTTGGTGGCCTGGACGGTGAACTTTGCGGCATCTTCGGCGGTCCACCAGTCGGTGAGCACGCCGTTGCCGTCGTAGTTGCGGCCCTGGTCATCGAAGCCGTGGCCGATTTCGTGGCCAATGACGCCGCCGATGCCGCCATAGTTGACGGCCGGATCGGCATCCGGATCAAAGAAGGGCGGCTGCAGGATGGCGGCCGGGAAGACGATCTCGTTCTCGGTCGGCGAGTAGTAGGCATTGACGGTTTGCGGTGTCAGGCCCCATTCCAGCGGGTCCGTGGGCTTGTCGATCTTGGCTGTCTGATAAGCCCAGTCAAAGGCGCTGGAGCGTTCTGCATTGCCGTAGAGATCGTTGGCCTTGACGGTTAGGCCGGAATAGTCGCGCCATTTTTCGGGATAGCCGATCTTGACGCCGAACTTGCTGAGCTTTTCCTGCGCCTTGACCTTGGTGGTGTCGGACATCCAGGTCAGGTTGTCGATGCGGATCTTGAGCGCAGCCCGCAGGTCGGCGACCAGGGTTTCCATCTTCGCCTTGGACTCGGGCGGGAAGTAGGTGGCAACGTAGGTGCGGCCGAGCGCTTCGCCGAGGCTGCCTTCGACAGCGCCGATGGCGCGTTTCCAGCGTGGGCGCTGAGCCTGGGCGCCGCTGAGATCGCGAGAGCGAAATGCCCACGCGCGATCGACAAAGGCCTTCGACAGGTACGGCGCCGCCTGGTCGGCGGTGCGGAAGGTCTCCCACGCCTTGAGCGTCTCAAGCGGGGTGTCGGCGAAGATTTTGGCGATCTTGGGGAAGGCGGTATTTTCATTGACGATGATCTTGCTGGCTTGGCCGGCGTGGGCGCCGTCGAGGAAGCCGTTCCAGTCGAAGCCGGGCGCAAAGCTTGCCAGCTCCGCCTTGGTCATCGGGTTATAGGTCTTGGTCGAGTCGCGGCGCTCGATGCGCGTCCAGTGGGCTTCAGCGATCTTTGTTTCCAGCGCCAGGATGTCCTTGGCGGACTGTTCCGGATTTGCGTGGCCGACCAGGCGCAGCATGTCGGCAATGTAGGTTTCGTACTTGGCCTTCTTATCGGCGAAACCGTCCTTGAGATAGTAGTCGCGGTCCGGCAGACCCAGGCCGCCCTGGGCCATCAGCAGGACCTGAAGCTTCGGGTTCTTTTCATCGGAGGCGACGTACGGATTGAAGAAGGCCGAACCGAAAGCACCGCTGGTCTGGCCCATATACTTCGCCATTTCCGCCTTGGTTTTGATCGCCTTGATCGTTGCCAGGCGCGGCTTGAGCGGCGCGGCTCCCAGCTTTTCGGCGGCTGCCTCGTCCATGAAGGCGTTGTAGACCGCGGCGATCTTGGCGTCGTCCCCGGTCAGGTCCTTGCGCGCTGCCAGGTCGGTGACGATGGCGTTGGAACGAGCTTCGGACAGGTCGCGCAGCATGGCGGAGCTGCCGATCGAGGTCTTATCGGCCGGGATGACCAGGTTCTTGACGGCCGTGCCGTTGACGTAATTGAAGAAGCTGTCGCCTGGCTTGACCGAGGTGTCCATGCCGGCCGTATCGATGCCCCAGGCCCCATAGCGCTTGGCGGCGGTCGAGACTTCGCCGCCCTGGCTGTCCGCGCCGGCGAAAAAGCCGTCGAGGCTGTGCAGGCTCAGCATCCGGCAGTGCGCGTCGATGCACCGGTCGGGCGTTTCGGCGGCGGCGCCAAGCGCCAGGCCGCTCATCAGGGTGGTGGTGAGGAGGAGTTTGGACAGTCGCATGAGGGGCACCCACTACGCGCGGCATTTCGCCGTCGTTAAAAAAGATACGATCTGTACACTAACCAATAATCCACAGCTGCCACATGAATTATTTGTCATGTTTGGATAGGCGCCTATCCGTCGGGAAAAGTGATGTTTTTGGACGCTTTTCGCATTTTTGGGGTTTTCAAATCGTACCTGTGCGGGTTTTAATAGACATACGGCCGCGCCGTTTCCAAAATCGTTGAAATGCCAATGCCCTCCGCCGTGTCCGACGGAAATGGGGCGCGACGTTATTTGCCGGGACAGTGGCTGCACAACCGATGAAAAAGGAAGACCTATGCTGCATGCCCAACAGGCCCCGCCCGCTATCAGCGCCATGGCCGCCGATACCGCCCATAAGGCTGCCAATGCTTCCCAAGGTTATGAAGTCGTCATTATCGTCTTCCTGCTGGCTTCGGCCGTAGTAGTTCCTATTTTTCAGAAATATAGAGTTTCCGGCGTTCTCGGTTTCCTGCTGGTCGGAGTCCTGCTCGGGCCTGACGGCGTGGGCCGGCTGGCCGATGTCTCCCCGGTCTTTGACAGTTTCGCGCTCATGCGCTCGCACAGCACACACACGCTGGCTGAGCTGGGTGTTGTCTTCCTTTTGTTTTCCATTGGTCTGGAACTGACGTTTGAGCGCCTGAAATCGATGCGGCGCATGATCTTCGGTTTCGGCGCCGCGCAGATGACGCTGTGTTCCGTCGTATTGGCCGCCCTGTTCTTCGTTCTGGGCCGCAGCGTGTCCGGTGCCGCAACGCTCGGCATGGCGCTGGCCATGTCCTCCACCGCCGTCGTCATCCCGGTCCTGTCCGACCGCAAGCAGTTGCGCACGGCGTCCGGCCGCAGCGTCTTCGCCGTCCTGCTGGCCCAGGACGTGGCGGTCGCCCCTATCCTGATCACCGTCGCCATCCTGGCCGGAACCAGCGCCGGGACCGGCGTCGGCTGGCAGGGGCTGCTGGCGCTCATTCCCGCCCTGATCGGCATGGGAGTCATTATTATCGGCGGCCGTTTCCTGCTGCGTCCGCTGTTCAAACTGGTTGCCGCCGGCAAGAGCCGCGAACTGTTCATGGCGGCTTGCCTGCTGGTCGTCCTGCTGTCCGGCCAGGTGGCGGTCGTTGCCGGCCTGAGCATGGGCCTGGGGGCCTTTGTCGCCGGTGTGCTGCTGGCCGAAACCGAATACCGCCGTGAGGTCGAAGTCCTGATCGACCCGTTCAAAGGGCTCCTGCTGGGGCTATTCTTCGTGACGGTCGGGGCGCGCCTGGAGCTGTCGGCCGTCTTCGCCGAGCCGACGCTGATCCTCGGTCTCGTCGTGGCTATGGTCGCCATCAAGGCCGTGCTGGTCTATCCGCTGGCGCGCGCCTTTGGCCTGGGTCATATCGCCGCCATCGAAACCGCCGCGGTTCTGGGGCCGGCGGGCGAGTTCGCATTTGTCATCATCGACCAGGCTGTCGGCAACAAGGCGCTGGATGCCGATTTCGGCCAGGCCGTGATCCTGTCGGCGACGCTCAGCCTGTTCCTGGTGCCGATCCTGGCATCCCTGGCCGGCCGCTTTGGCCGTATGACCGCAAAGCCGGGCGTCCAGACCGCCGAGGCGCCGGAGGTCGTCAGCGAAGGCAGTCCGGTGATCATCGTCGGCTATGGCCGCGTCGGCGCCCTGGTCGCTGATATGCTCAAGGTCCACGACATCCCGTTCACCGTGATTGACTTCAATCCGAACGTCACCTCGCGCGCCCGCGCAGCCGGGGTCGAAGCGTGGTATGGCGATGCATCGGTGCCGGACTTCCTGACGCGGATGGGTATCGACCGGGCGCGCGCCGTCGTGGTGACGGCATCGACGACGGCCTTTACCGACTCGGTGGTCAAGACGATCCGGTCTTTGCGCGAAGACGTGCATATCATCGCCCGCGCCCGCGACGCCGGCCATGCCCAGAAGCTCTACCAGATGGGCGCGACCGACGCCGTGCCGGAGACGATCGAAGCCAGTCTGCAACTGGCGGAGAACACGCTGATCGATCTGGGCGTTCCGATGGGGTTGGTCCTGGCCAGCGTCCACGAACAGCGTGACGTCTTCCGCCGCCAGTTCGGGGTGCGCGAAGGCGCCACGCCGGTGCTGCGGCCAAGGATGCAGGGAGAAGCTTAAACCCTTTTGACCTGCGTCACGAACAAACCCGCCAGCAGCAGGGCCAGGCCAGCGGCGCGGACCAGGTCCACCGGCTTTTGCGCCGCGCCGAACAGGCCGAAGTGGTCGATAACGGCGCTCATGACAATCTGGCCGGCGACGGCGCAGGTTATGGTGCTGACGACTCCGATGCGGGGCGTCAGCACCGACACGCTCAGCACATAGAAGGCGACGATCAGCCCGCCGCAGAACAGATAGGGCGGTGCGCTCATGAGGGTAGCCGCACCTTTGAGGCCATTGATGGTCGTGACGACCGCCGTGGCCAGCAATCCGACCGCGAAGACGCTCAGCGTCACCGGCGCCGGATTGCCGGTCAGCCGTGTCAGTGCGCCATTGCTGGCCGCCATGACGGGGATAAGCACACCCGCCACAAACGCCCAGCCCAGATATCCCGCCTGCATGGTTTAGCCCTTTCGTTGTCGCCTTACCGTGACGGTTTCGCCACCTATCCCCCAGTTATCGCTGTCGATTTCGTCGATCACGACAAAGGTCGTTTCAGGGTTCTTGTTGAGCACCGTCACCAGCAGATCGGTGACGCCCTTGATCAGCGCGGCCTTCTGCTCAGGCGTAGCCGCCGGGGTAATCTTGATGTTTACATAGGGCATAATCACTCCTTGAGATCGTAGTGGAAGACTTTTGATATGATCCGCCATTCGCCATCATCGCGGATCAGGGTGAGAAAGTCGGTGAAAAATTTCGGCCCGATACGGCATTCGACATGCGCCCGAGCCGTCACCGGCCCGGCAAAGTCCAGCGACACGATCCGATCGGCACGAACCTCATTGCGGCTGGCGGGTGAGGAGCGGGCAGCGACGATCGGCAGATAGGTTTCGACCGTATGATAGGTCAGGCTGTCGTCCGTCACCGTTACATAGTGGGCGCGCGGGTGGAGGACATCGCGCAACTGGTTCGCGTCACTGTGGTAAAGGCCGTCGAAATAGCGGTTCAGCACGGCCTCGACAGCGACGCGATCCGGCGTCATGCCGCGATGCCTTCGGCAGCCATGGCAGCCTTCACCGATGGACGTTCAGCGATGCGGGCGACCAGGGCCTTAAGGCGCGGCCAGTCATCGAGGCCGATGCCCGTTGGTGTTGCCCAATTTGCGACCGTGAAGAGATACGCGTCGGCAACGCTGAAATCCGGCCCCATCAGATAGTCGCGGCCGTCTTCGAGTTGTTGCTCGATCTGACCGAGGCGGCGCCGGACATTGGCCACGGCGGCGGTTCTGACCTCTTCGCTCGACTCCACCTTGAACAGCGGCGTAAAGGCCTTGTGCAGTTCCGAGGCGATAAAGTTCAGGTGCTCCTGAAGGCGCGCGCGCTCCAGAGTGCCGGCGGCCGGGGCCAGTTTCGCATCGGGATGCTGGTCGGCAATAAACTGAACCACGGCTGCACCCTCAGTCAGGACCACGCCATCTTCGATCTGCAGCGCCGGGACATAGCCCTTGGCGTTGATCCGGCTATAGTCGGCGCCGCTTTCGGTTTTACCCGCCTTGGTGTCGACCTTTTCGAGCGTGAACGTCACGCCGGCTTCGCGCAGGACGATATGGGGCGACAACGAGCAGGCGCCCGGTGCGTAAAAAAGCTTCATAATCAGAGCCTTATTTGAGTTGAAAAGCGAGCAGACAATAGGCGCCAAGACTAACATTTGTAAACCTGATTACTTTAGGTTACTGCATTATCGAGTATCCCGCAGGTAACCGCCATGCCCCTGAAAATGCGCAAGAACACTTCGCCAACCCCACCGCCGCGCTGCGCGGTCGGGGAATGCATGGCCATACTTGGCGGGACATGGACGCCCAATGTCATCTGGTATCTGAGTGGCGGACCGCGCCGCTTCAGTGAATTGAAAGCCGATATGCCACCGATCTCGGCCAAGATGCTGAGCACGCGGCTCAAGGACCTCGAAGACATGGGCGTGCTCACGCGGACGGTGGTGGCGACATCGCCGCCATCGGTCGAATATGCGCTAACGGCGCTCGGCCATGAATTCGTGCCGATTATCCATAAGATCGTCGAAGTCGGCGAGCGCCTGAAACTGCGCCAAGCCGGGGTTCAAACCACTGGCACAGTTATTGAAAACCGGAATCCGGTTGCCGAATTGGCGGCAGAGCTATAGATGGGCCATGGGCGAACGCATCTACCTTTATGACTCCACTCTGCGCGACGGTGCGCAGGCGCAAGGCATCGACTTCACGGTAGCCGACAAGCAGGCGATTACCGCCGCGCTTGACGCGTTCGGTATTGACTATATCGAAGGCGGTTGGCCCGGCGCCAATCCGACCGACGACGCCTTTTTCGCGGCCCTGCCGGCGGTGAAGACATCGAAGATTTCGGCCTTTGGCATGACGCGCCGCGCTGGCCGTTCGGCGTCCAACGACCCGGGGCTTCAAGACCTGCTGGCGGTCAATACACCGGCCATCTGCCTGGTCGGCAAGAGCTGGGACTGGCAGGTCGAAACGGCGCTGAAGGTCTCCAAGTCCGAAAACCTGCGCATGGTCGGCGAATCCCTGGCGCACGTAAAGGCGCAAGGCCGCGAGGCGGTCTTCGATTCCGAGCATTTCTTCGATGGCTACAAGGCCAATCCGGTCTACGCCCTGGAAGTCCTGGAAGCCGCCTATGAGGCTGGCGCAAGCTGGCTTGTGCTGTGCGACACCAATGGCGGGTCTCTGCCGGCCGAAGTTCGCCGCATTGTCTCCGAGGTCAAGAACGCCCTGCCGGACGCCAATCTCGGTATCCACTGTCACAACGACACCGAACAGGCGGTCGCCAATTCGCTGGCGGCGGTCGATGCCGGCGTGCGCCACATCCAGGGCACGATCAATGGCATCGGCGAGCGCTGCGGCAATGCCAACCTGATCGCCATCATCCCGACCCTGATGCTGAAGATGGGCTTTGATACCGGCATCAGTGCCGAGCAACTGACCCATATCGGCCAACTGTCGCGTATGGTCGACGACCGCCTGAACCGCGCGCCCAACCGCTATGCCGCCTATGTCGGCGCCTCGGCTTTCGCGCACAAGGGCGGCCTGCACGTCAGCGCGATGAACAAGGACAGCCGGTCCTACGAACATATCGACCCGGCGCTGGTCGGCAACAGCCGCCTGATCCTGGTGTCGGACAAGGCCGGCCGCGCCAACATCCTCAGCCGCTTCGAGCAGATGGGCATCGAAGTGTCACCGGACGACGACCGCATCGGCGACCTGGTCAAGGCGGTCAAGGAGCGCGAAGCGCTGGGCTATGCCTATGAAGATGCCAGCGCCAGCTTCGAGCTGATGGCGCGTGAGCTTCTGGGCGTGCTGCCGAAATTCTACGATCTGCACTCCTATCGCACGCTCGATGACTGCCGTGTCGACGCCAAGGGCCGGCATAACACTGTCGCCGAGGCGACCGTAAAGCTCAGCGTGGGCGGCGAGACGGTCATGACGGTCGCCGAAGGCAACGGTCCGGTCAATGCGCTCGATGCCGCGTTGCGCAAGGCGTTGCTCCCGCACTATCCGGAACTGGAAGCCATGCATCTGGCCGACTACAAGGTGCGCATCCTGACGCCTTCGGAGGCGACGGCGGCCCTGACGCGCGTCATGATCGAAAGCCGCGACGACCAGGGCCATAGCTGGAATACGCTCGGCGTCAGCCACAACATCATCGACGCCTCGAACAATGCCCTGTTCGACGCCGTGACCTATCACCTGCTCAAGCGCGGCGCGAAGGTGAAGTAGTATTCCTTCTCCCTGCTTGCGGGGTATAGCGTAGCGAAAGTATAGCTTTCGCAAGCGGTGGGTGGTCCGAAGGACTGGATGAGGGGCAATTCCACGCTCGGCTTTGGGGCAGACTATAGTTTGCCCCTCAGGCTCGCCGCCCGGCGCCTACCCTCTCCCCTTAAACGGAGAGCGGGGACTTTTAGCTTACTTCCCGACCGTCTCGTGAGCTTCAAGGCGGGCGCGCAAGACATCGATCTCGTGGAAGAATCGCTTGCGCACCTCGGCGGCGAACGGGTTATCGCGTTCGATCGACAGGAACAGCTCATCTGAATCGCCCTGGACCAGACCGATCCCCTGCATCATCAGGTCATAGGACTTGGTCGTATGGACGCGGGGCAGGGGTTCCAGCCCGCTCATCACCTTGGCGATCAGGTGCGTCAGGCCCTGTACGGCAGCCAGGGCCTTGTCGTGCTCTTCCGGGGTAGCGATCGTCACCCTGAGATCAAGCATCTCTAGGAAGCGGATGATCGGCTTCATGCGGCGGATGCGCACAGGGCAAATGACGATTTCATGGTCGTGCAGACCCTTGCGCGCCGATTGCGGCCCGAACAAGGGGTGGGTGCACAGGATGTAGACGCCCTCCGGCAGGGCGGCCTTCAGCCATGCCGCCGGCTTCATCTTCACCGAGCCGACGTCGATGACGAGGGCGTGCGGATGGACGTGCGGAGCGATCTTTTCAGCCAGGGCCTTCAACGTGCGGATCGGCGTCGCCAGGACGACGATGCGGCAAGCCGCGGCTTCTTCAAGGCTGCATAAAGTGACATTATGCCGGTGCGCGAAGGCGCGCGCTTCCGGCGACGGGTCGCAGGCATGGATGTCGAAATAGGGGGCAAGATGCTTGACGATAAGGCGGCCAAATGCCCCCAGACCAAAAAGACCGAGCTTATGTACTGTCTTGCCCACGAATGCCGTCGCGTTGCTTGTCAAACCGAAGCAGCGCCCGTAACACACTCAAACCTGCATGGCGAGGTAAAACGTGCCTTGCGTGCAATTTACAGCCGACTTTCACGTTTTCCCAAGGTTCTATTGCGCTTGAAACAAGGTTCGCGCAATAATTAACCCTGAAAATGGCTACCAGCCGAAACGTTTTTTCTTATCCCCTTTGCCCTTGTCGCCCTTGCCCTTTTCATCCTTGGGCGCTTCCAGGGCGATTTGCAGCGGCGTCTTGGGCAGTTCATCCGGTGTCAGGAAACCGTCGGCATTCTTGTCAAGCATCTCGAAGCGCTGGCTGGTTGCGTTCATCCATTCGGCGCCCGAAACGCGGAAATCGAGATTGCCATCAGCGGCGCGCACGGGCTGGGGCTCGTTGATCAGGCCGTATTGCGCAGCACCCTGCAGCGACTTTTGATAGCGGCCTTTTGTCGGGTCCTGATCGACGCCCATGCTCGAGTCGTACTGGGCACGGAAGTTCTTAGGCTGGTTGACGCGTGGATCGAGGCGGGTGATTTCCGGCACGATCTTGGTCTCGAATACCGTGTTTTCCGGCGAGTTGATGTAGCCGTCCTTGCTGGTGTCGAGGCGCAGGAAGAAGGCCTTGGCGTCGTTGTCGAATTCCTCGTGGCTGATCTTGCCGTCCTTGTCGGCATCGGTTGCGGCGAACCAGGCGGCGACGGGATAGGGCTTATCGGCCGTGGCGCGGAAGGGCTGGCCCGACGGCGAGGTAAAGATCTGGCTGTTCACGCTGGTGACGATCTGCGCACTCGCCACACTGGCAAGGGCTCCCGTAAGGCTCAGAGCCGCCAGGCTGGCGATGACGATCAGGGAAGGCCGGAGCGGGTGAGGCATGGTACGATCTCGCGCGACTGGAACTGCGCCACAAGCGTTATTGAGGCTTTATGGTCAATTTGGGGCTGGATTATTGAGTAGCCGCAATCATTCCCGCAAGCAAGCGGTCACAAAAAAGGCGGGTCGTTGGACCCGCCTTTGAACACTCAGGAAAAGGTTTCCGCGACGCCTTTTGCGCCGGGGCGCGCGCCGAATTTGTTCGGGCCAGGCGTGCTGTCCAGGCAGGTGAAGACCAGCAGGACGATGCTGCCGAACGGAATGAAGCTGAGCAGGATCCACCAGGCGCTGCGATCGGTGTCGTGCAGGCGGCGGAACAGCAGGCCGAGCGCCGGCAGGATCATGCCCAGGGCGGCGATGATGTACAGAAAGCCGAATATGCCGCCAAGGGCGTTGTCGCTGAACACGACCATGGGGATCGCCAGGACGATCAGGACCAGGGCTTCAAACAATGCAAACCACCAGTATTCCGACCGCGAGGCGCGGCCGTCGAACTTGGCGTAATTCTTAAACGCACTTTTGACAGCTTCAGGAAAAGTCATTGGGTAACCTTTGGATGGAGGAAAGGGTTACGCGCACAGGTACTGTTTTTTTACGCACATCAGGCCGAAAACGCTTCATGTTTCGGGACACGCTCTGTCAGGACTTTGGGCGACAAAGTCTTAACAGAGTATGCACAATTTGACCGAAGCCGGAAGAGGCCTGTGTACGGTGTTATTTTACCGCCTTTAGTGTCGGACTGTCGAGGTCGAGCGCGGTAACCGGGATGACTTCCGCCTTGGGCAGGGCGGCCGTAATCGCGTCGCCCATCTTTGACTTGTCACCGACGATGATGACGCTGGCCTTGGCTGGATCAAGCACCGTGCCGGCAAAGGCCGAGACCTGGGCCGGGGTGACGGCGGTGACATTGGCCGTATAGCTCTGGATTTCCTTCAGATTGATCTTGTAGAAGGACAGATCACCCAGGATGCCCGCCAAACCGTCGGCCGTGCCCAGGCTGCGGCCGTAATTGCCGATCAGCGCCGATTTGCGCGCCGTCAGTTCGTCGGCCGGGACCGGCGCGGTCGCCAGACGGCTCAGTTCGCTGCGGATCAGGCCGACGACCTCGGCCGCGGATTCGTTCTTGGTCTGGGCCGAGGCCGTGAACCCGCCGGTCGTCAGACGCGGGGTGAGCCCGGCACTGGCGCCGTAGCTAAGCCCGCGCTTGATGCGGATTTCCTGGTTGAGGCGTGCCGAATAGCCGCCACCCAGCACACTGGCCGTGACGATGCCGGGATAGTAGTTAGGATCGTTGCGGGCGATTGTCGTCTTGGCCAGCATGACCGCAGTCTGGCCGGTGCCAGGCAGGTCGACGATAACGTCGCGCGCCGCGCCCGACGGGGTAATGGCCGGGGCAGTCAGGGCGGTGCCTGTTGACTTCGTCCAGCTTCCGAACGCGGCCTTCGCCAGGGCAAAGCCTTCCTGCGGCGTGATATCGCCGGTCAGGACCAGGACGGCGTTGTCCGGGCGCCAGGCCGCCTTGTGTGCCGTCGTCAGGTCGTCGCGCGTGACCTTGGGCAGCGAGTTGGGTGTGCCGCCGGCGACGTGGCCCATGGCGGTGCCGGCATATATGACAGGTGCGGTGACGTAGCCGGCCAGTGCGCCCGGCTGCTGGAAATTGACCTTGAGACCGTCGAGCGACTGGGTGCGGACGCGATCGATCTCTTCCGCCGCAAAGGCCGGATTCTGCGCCACATCGGCCAGGATGCCGAGTGCGGGCGTCAGGTTGCTTTTCACCACGGTCAGCTTGAGCGACGACTGCTCCCACTCGGATCCTGAGGCGATCGAAGTGCCGAGCGACTCTGTCTGGGCGGCAATGTCCTGCGCCGAGCGCGTGGCCGTGCCTTCGGTGATGACGTCGGACATCAGGCTCATTGTGCCGGCCTTGCCCGACGGGTCGGAGGAGGCGCCGGCGCGCGCGATCAGCTTGACGGCGACCAGCGGCAGGTCCGAGCTCTTGGCGACCACGACCTTCAGGCCGTTGGGCAGGGTGGTTTCGGCGGGCGCCGGCAGGACCGGGTCGACGGCCTTGCCAACAGGCGGCAGGGCTTCGCGCTGGCCTTCAGGGCGCAGGGTCACGACATCGCCGGTGAATTTGACGCTGGCGACTTTCGGGATGTCGGGTGTGGTGGCGGCTTCACCAGTTGGGCGTTGCGATTCCGCCAGGTAGCGGATGGTCAGGGCGCGGTCTTCGCGCAGATACTTCTTCGCGGCGGCCTGGACGTCAGCGGCGGTCACGGCCTGAAGTTCGGCGATGGCGGTATTGGCCTTGGCGGCGTCGCCTTCGGTCAACAGGGCATAGCCGAGCGCAAAGGCGCGATCGTCGATCGATTCCCGCGACGCCACGGCGGCGGCGATCAGTTCGGTCTTGGCCTCGTTCAGTTCGGCGGTGCTGACAGGTTCATTGCGGACGCGGGCGATCTCGGCCTTAAGCAGCGGCTCGACCTCGTCCAGCGTCTTGCCGTCGGACAGGATGGCGCCGGCATAGACCAGACCCGGCTGGGCTGGCAGGTCGGCGGTCGAGAAGACCTCGGCGGCAACCTGCTTGTCATAGACCAGGCTGTTATACAGGCGCGACGACTTGCCGGACGACAGGATGGCGTTGAGCACGGCGGTTGCGGCGGCGTCCTTATCCGATGCCTTCGGCCCCAGCCAGGTGATGATGAAGGCGGGAAGGGGCACGTTCGGGCCGTAGGTGGTGACGGTCTTCGATCCGGTGCGCTGGGGCTCAACGGCGTAGGTGCGCGGCGCCTGAGGACCGGCCGACGCGATTGGCGCCAGGTACTTGTCGGTCCAGGCGTTGAACTGCGCTTCGTCGAAATTACCGACGACGATCAGGGCGGCGTTTTCAGGACGGTAGAATGTCTGGTGGAAGGCGCGGACATCGTCGATGGTCGCGGCGTCCAGTTCCTCGATCGAGCCGATGCCCGGGCGCTTGTAGGGATGGGCAGCATAGGAATATTGCGGAATGTAGAGGCCGAACAGGCGGCCGTAGGGCGAGGCGAGGATGCGCTGGCGCAGCTCTTCCTTTACGACGTCGCGTTCCGACTTGAAGATGGCGTCATCCACGACCAGGGCGCCGAGGCGCTGGCTTTCGGCCCAGATCAGTCGTTCCAGGCTGGCCGACGGCACCACCTCGTAATAGTTGGTGAAATCGTCATAGGTCGAGGCGTTGTTGAAACCGCCGACGTCCTCGGTCAGGCGGTCGAGCGTTTCCGACGGCATGTCGCGTGTCGCCTTGAACATCATGTGTTCGAACAGGTGGGCGAAGCCGGAACGGCCGTGCGGATCGTCCTTCGAGCCGACATTGTACCAGACCTGAACCGTGACGTTCGGCGTGGTGGTGTCGCGCGACCAATAGACCTTCATGCCGTTCTTCAGCGTCCGCGTCTTGTAGGCGATCGGCGGCACGGTGATGCCGGCTTCGGCCTTGGGAGCGGCCTGGGCCAGGGGCGCGGCGACAAGGGTGGCGACAACGGCCAGGCTGGCGCGGGACAGAAGGGATTTGCGGGAAAGAATCATGGCGAGCGCGCCCCTGAAAAGGTCCGGTGATAATTCCGGAAACTATTTCACATGGCGCCTCGCCGGAAAAGTTACAAGAAAGTTAGACGAGCGCTTTCCAAAAAGTGTGCAGCGGTTTTTGGACAGAAAGCGCGACAAAACAATCTTGCGCGGAAGCTATAGAACCCGCAGTTCGCCTTCATCGTGGCCGTCCCAATATTTGACGCTGGAGGCGTGGACGTGAATCAGGACCAGGCCCGGCGTGTCGAGCCCGTCCTTGAACCAGATCTCGATATCCTTGTCCCAGTGCTTTTCCATCTCAGCGCGGTCGGTGACCAGTTCGGCCTGCCCCGTTACCGACAGGAAGACCGGCTTCTGCAGCAGCCCCGGCTCCTTGGAGAAGGCGACATTGACCTGAGGGTTGGAGGCAATGTCCTGGGCGGCAGAGGAAGACCCGTCGGCGAAGAACCAGTTGTCGCCGTCCCAGTCGACATTCCTGTTATTGCTCATCGGCCGCGACTCAAGCGCGCCGGCCGGTGACTGTGTCGTCAGCATGCAGATGTCGATATCGCGCATGCGCTTGGCGACGTCCTGAAGCGACAGATTTCCCATGGTAACCTCCTGTGTATGAGGCACGCACGGTGACGCAGGGCTGCTAATGGTGAAATCCGCAGACGATTGGAAGGCTGCAAAGAGCCGGTAAGGCCTACTTGGTCTCGTTGCTGAAGAATTCGCGGCGCACCGACGTCCAGACGTATTCCAGCACCAGGAAGTAGAGGACGGTCTTGACCAGTTTGAAGGTCGGCCAGTCGGTGAAATACTCGACGCCGATCGCGACCCACAGGGTCAGCATCATCACATAGGCTGCGACCAGCAGCTTTTTCGGCATAATCAGCTTGTCAGCCAAAGACATAAAACGCGTCCCAATGTACAGAAATGATCGCCCGGACCGTACGCCATGGCGGTTTAATAAAAGTTAACACTTATGGCTTGCTTATAAAAGTAACGATTTGTCCGCGTTTGAAAGAAAAAGAGAGCGGATCGAATGACCCGCTCTCCCTTGATCTGCAAAACGTGTAGATTAAATTTCCGATTACTCAGAAATAAAGGTCATCGAGACCGGCTTCGAAAGTTGCGGTTAGTTCTTCGTGCCCAAGAGGCGCGGCAAGCGCGGCGGCCGTGAAACGGTTAAGCGCTTCGGGGAAGGTAATGACGCGGCGGTCGAGCGCCACGAGATTGGCCCGGACGAAGAAACCCAGGACGCCGACCTGGTAGTCCTCGCGCGAACACATGCGCGTCGCAATGAGTTCGACGATGTCGAGGGCAACGGCTTCGCCGCCTTCTACACCCGTCTCGAAGTTGACGAGATAGGCGGCCATTTGCGCCTTGACGAGATTGGAACTGCATTCGACAAACATGGCAGACCTCCGTGGCTTAACTGACAACCAGCTTAGCTTCACACCTGTAAGGCGACAGCACTATGTGGCGCGACGCGGGGCAAGAAGTCGATGAGGCGCACCTTCTCATGGAAAACTTACGCGAACGGCAGTTTCGGCAAACGGTCGCGTAACCATTTTGGCGTAGACTGCGCGGGTAAACATGAGTTCCAAGATGTCCCAATCGCCGAATTTTTCTGACCAGGGCGGCCCCTTTGCCGCATCACGCCGTCCGACCTCTCTCGCCGGACTGAAGGTTCTTGTTGCCGAGGACCAGGAGATGGTGCGCGACCTGATCACCATCCTGCTGATGCGCGAAAAGGCGGTGGTGACCGCGGTCAATGATGGCGCGGCAGCGCTGCGCGCGCTCGATACCCAGGTATTCGACGTCGTGCTTATGGATATGAACATGCCGGTAATGAGCGGCTTCGAGGCGACGCGCCGTATCCGTCATTCGGGTCTGGCCACTGCCGATGTGCCGATCCTGGCCCTGACCGCCAATGTGCAGAAGGCCGAAATCGCCCAGTGCCAGCGCGCCGGCATGGATGGTCACATCGCCAAACCGTTTACCAGTGATGTCCTCGTCTCAGCTATCGCCAATGCGGTGGCAGGGCGCTAGATCGGAATGATTTTAGATGGAAGCATCATTCCGATCTAATCTTTTGTTTTGTCGCGATATCTAAGGCGAAAACCGCTTCACACTTTTCGCCATATCGCTCTAACCCGCCTGAGACGCTGAGGCTGAGGCCGCCACCGGCGGTGCCGTCTCACTGACCCGGACGGCGGAATTGATCAGCACCTGTTCGGCCAGCATCTGGCCATCCCAGCCGCCCTCGATCTTCTCCTTGCGGATCTTGCCATGCAGGATCGACTTCACTACGTCCATGCCTTCGATGACATAGCCGAAGGCGGCATAGCCCTGGTTGTCGCCCTTGGGATCGCGGCCGGCGTCCATGTAGGTCATGTCGCCGACGCAGATGACAAATTCATTGGTGGCGGTATTGAGATCGTAGCGGCCCATCGAAATGGCGCCATTGGTATGGCTCAGGCCGGTCTGCTTGGTGGATTCATGTTGGATCGGCGGATATTTCAGGCCGACGGCCGAGGCCTGGATGAAGCCCGAGCCCTGATAGCCCCTCATGGCGCGCCAGAAATAGGCGCCGTTCAGCTTCTTGGCGTCGAGATAGCGCAAGAAGTTGGCGGTGGTAATCGGCGCCTTCTTGGCCTCAAGGCGAAGAACGATCGGTCCCTTGGCGGTTTCGATACGCACCGTCACGGTTTCGGGCGGCGGAGGCGGGGGCGGCGGTGGAGGCGGAGCCTTCTTTTCGGGCGGTTTGGAACACGCCAGCAGGGTCGTGGTCGCAAGGGCCAGTCCGGCCGCCAGAAATTTCCGTCTCATAGTGCCTCGCCAAAAGTCTTTGGTACTTGTTGGCACAAACCCGATCCGTCGTAAAGCGTCGCCAAGCCTGCCGCAATTTCTCCAAGCGTTCGCAGACCGGGTATATGATTTCATGATAGAGGCTATCTGCCCCCGGTAGATGTCCAGCCACGTGCAAACGCCCATTTCCGGTAAATTTGCAGGATTTCAGAACGATTGACGTCAGCGATAATGGTGAAGTCCTCGTCTGTAAGACCCACGCCGTGGAGGAAATCATTCAAAGTGTTGTTTATCGCGAGCGCTGCCTGTCCGTCGTCATCTGAGTCATCGATATCGGGCCACGCCGCGATCAGGCGATGCATATCTTCTGGGTCAATACCCAGGCGAGCATCGAAGTCGAAATCGAAGTACTGAAATGTCGCTGACAAAGCCTTCAGGACTATGTCACGCTCTTCCGACGAGAGGGCACGAATTGTCATGTCTCCTCGATAGTCCCCTTTTTATCAGACGTAAATAACAAGGGCCGTGCCGCATCCGGTCCGACGACGGTCGTCCATTCGCGGACATGCCAGGCGGTGACCAGCCCTTGGGTGACGTAAGGATCGGCCCTGGCAAAGGCTTCGGCGCCTTGCGCGGTTTCGCCCTTGAACAGCAACAGGCCGCCGTCGACGGGATCCGCCAGGGCGCCGCCCAGCAGCAGTTCGCCGTTTTCCGCTGACTGCCAGGCAAGCTTCAGGTGCGCGTCGCGGAATTGCGCGCGACGATCGAGATAGTCGGGAACGAAGCTGTAGAAGAGAAGGAAGTGTTTCATGAGGGCACCGGACGGTAAACGGATAACGCTCTTGTTCTGATGGGGATCGTGCCTATACTGGCCGCAATTATAATAAAGGGGGATATCATGGCTCAGGACAAGCCACGCGGCGCATTGCTCCGTCGTCAGTTTCTTGCAGGCGCCGCCGGTCTGGCCGCATTGACGCCATCGGCGGGCTGGTCCCAGACCGTCATCACGCCCAATGCTGGTGTGCTCCCCGGCGCCGTAGCCGACGGCGAAAGCGCCAAGGTCGCTGCGGGGCGTAATGCCTCACAGCACTTGACGATCAAGGTCATGGTCAATGGCAAAGGCCCCTTTAACTTCATTGTCGACACAGGGGCGGAACTGAGCGTCTTGGCCGACGATGTCGCTGCTGCGCTCAACCTGCCCGAGGGCGCGCCCATCACGGTTGAGGGCGTTACCGGACGTATCAAGACGCGGTTGGTTCCGGTTGACCAACTCAGCGTCGGACCCCTTGTCCACAACAACCTGAAACTGCCCATTCTGCCGCGCGCCTTTCTGAGAGCGGATGGCTTCCTGGGGCTCGATGTCATCAACGGCACCCGGGTCACGTTTGATTTTCTGGGCAAGACATTGAAGATCGAACGGTCCAGAAACCGTTTTGATGCCGACGACAAGTTGACGACGCGGGTCAGGACATCGGGCCGGGACGGCCGTCTGAAGGCGACCAATGCCCGCGTCGATAATGTGCAGACCACGGCCTTCATCGATACGGGTGCGGAAATTTCGGTTGGTAATCCCGCTCTGGAAGCAGCCTTGCGCAAACGTCGCAAGGGCGTGCACGTCTATGGTCCAGCGATCCTGACCGATATTACCGGAACGCAGATCAGCGGTGACGTCATTGCCATCAATGGCATCACCCTCCAGAACCTGCATTTTACCAGCGGAGCGCTGGTGATTGCCGATGTGCCAAGCTTCGATACCTTCCACTTGAATGAAAATCCGGCGCTATTGATCGGAATGGATTACCTCCGTCAATTCGCCACAGTTTCCATCGATTACCGCCTGAAGGAAATCCGCTTCGAACTGGCCGAGATGATGCCTCCAGCGCCGATCCGTATCGAGAGAGCGTAAGTCTTAACGCGCCTTTTCCAGCAATGGCTCGACGCGCATCGACACTACGTCGGTGCGGGCGGATCGCGTCAGCGTAAACAGGATGGTCTCGGCCAGTTCCTCGGCGTAGAACATCTCCATCTTTTCGATCGCCTGCCGCTGTTCTTCAGGACTCTTTTCCTGCCTATCCGCGCCGAAGGAGCCTGGCTCGATCAGGGTCATCTTGACCTTCTTCTCCTGCACTTCCTTGCGCAGAGTTTCTGCAAAGACCCTTACGCAACCCTTAGGGGCTGCGGGAGCACCCGCATGGCACCATTACCTCGCAAGGTGTAAATTCTGGTGATAGTCCTTGTTATTCAGGAGGTTCACTATGAACGACCAGAATCGCATCGTTCCCGGTGACCGCACCATCGCCGCTGTGTTTCACAGCCAGGGCGAGGCGGAGAGCGCCCACGATGCCCTCTATACGGCAGGGTTTCATGACACCACCCTGTCACGGATGACCTCTGGTGAGGACGACAAGGGGCTGTGGCAGTCGATCAAGGACTTTTTCACCGACGACCAGGATGTCACCATCTACGGCGAAGCGGTGCGCCGCGGCAAGGTGCTGCTGACGGTTCATACGCGCGCAGATCGCGCGGCAGAGGTGGTCGATATTCTTGATCGCTATGCGCCAATCGATCTCGATGCCCACGAGAAAAGCTGGCGGGAAGAGGGCTGGAGCGGCGGCATGGCACAGGGCCTGGAGGGCGGAAATGTCCGGGTCCACAACTATGTCCGTGCATTAGGATAGCGCCATGGCTACCTTACACCATCCACACGACCATATATCGTCCCACCGCAACCTGCGCACGGTCCTTATCGTGCTGGCGCTGATCGTCGCCGTGGCGATCGTCTACAGTGTCGCCTCGGTGGTCAGCCGCAGCGGACCATCCGATGCCGTCCTGCCGGCCGATCAGCCGGTGACCGGCGGGTTTGATCGCGACGGCGGGATTGTCGACACCCAGCCGGCGGCAGAAACCACACCAGCGGCCACTGAAACACCGCTTCCGGGCAAGGCTGTGACGGATGGCGCAGGGACGGGCACGGTCACGGACCCGACGACGGGGCCGACGGAGAATGGCATGACGAACGGTGCGCGGCCGACCGACGGCTAAAACCTACTTTGTCTCGACGTGGCCGCCGAAGCCGAAGCGCATGGCCGACAACACTTTTTCGCCAAATGTATTGCCGGTGCGCGAGCGATAACGGGCGTAGAGCGCAGCCGTCAGCACATGCGCCGGCACAGCCTCTTCCATGGCGGCTTCGATGGTCCACTGACCTTCGCCGCTGTCGGCGACCTGGCCTGAGAAGCCCTCGAGCTTGCCATCCTTGGCCAGGGCCTGGGACGTCAGGTCCAGCAACCACGACGACACCACGCTGCCGCGGCGCCAGACTTCGGCGATGTCGGGGAGATTCAGGTCGAAGCGCTCGTCTTCGGGCAGGCGCGACGAGGTCTTGTTGGCCATGATGTCGAAGCCTTCGGCGAAGGCCTGCATCATGCCGTATTCGATGCCATTGTGGATCATCTTGACGAAGTGGCCGGCGCCGGCGGGACCGGCGTGGATATAGCCGCGTTCGGCGCGATCATCGTGTCCTTCACGATGCGGCGTACGCGGAATGTCGCCATAGCCGGGTGCTAGGGTCGCGAAGATCGGATCCAGCGCTGACACGACCGTGTCCTTGCCGCCGATCATCATGCAGTAGCCGCGTTCCAGACCCCAGACGCCGCCCGATGTGCCGACATCGACATAGTCGACGCCGCGCTTGGCCAGGACCTTGGCGCGGCGGATATCGTCCTTATAGTTGGTGTTGCCGCCGTCGATGACGACGTCGCCAGGCTGCGCCATGTCGGCCAGCTCCGCGATCGTGTCTTCGGTGGGTTTTCCGGCCGGCAGCATGACCCACATGATGGCCTGGCTCTTCTTGCCCATGCCAAGAAAGGCGCTGGTCGGCGCGCTCAGGCGGCGGTGCAGGTCGAACAGCCCTTCGGCAGCGACTGCGCCTTCGGATGCCAATTGGCGCAACAAGGCCGGATCGCGGTCAAATACGACCACCTCATGTCCATCGCGCATCAATCTGCGCGCGATATTGCCACCCATTCGGCCCAAGCCGATCATCCCCAGCCGCATAACGCCACCACCCTTTACCGCATATGTGCGCAAGACATGATTGGTTAGCGGGCCAGAGTCGAATCACAAACACTGTTCGGCTGAGACGCGAGCGAAAACGTTGATTTCAGGTAACGGTCCGACCGTTGAAAACGGCGACAAACGCACATTCTAATCCACTTTTTATGTCAGGCCGGATAGCCTGCAGACTTCAGGTGGTCAAACTGGATGGGCTGCACCCGCCGGCGGAGGTTCCGTGGGCGGATATTTCATGCCTTTGCTTCCCCGGGTCCGCCATGATCACACAGTACCGCGTTCTTGTTGCCGATGCGCCGGATGGCGCCGAACTGATTGCCCGGGCGCTGCGTGGCGCCGCTGGAGTCCTGCCGGTGGCAACGGGTGACGAAGTCATCAACCGTCTGCGTGAGGCGCATCTGCTGGCGCTCAGCATCCATTTCAACAATTACCGTATTTTCGATGTCATCCGCATGACGAAGTCGAACCCTGTAACGCGCGACACGCCCCTGCTGTGTTTTCGGGCGAACGACCAGGCTATTCCGTTGAAGGTGCTGGAAGCGCTGGATCTGGCGCAGACCCTCTTTGGCCATATCGAGTTTCTCGATGTCGCCGCCGCGCGCCAGTTGCACGGCGATGACAAGGCGCTCAGACTCCTGCGGGCGGCCCTGCTGATGCCGCTGCAAGCACGAATGGCAGTGGAATAAAAAAGAGCGGGCCTTGCGACCCGCTCTTTCCATTTTCAGCTGAGTGCTGAGAGGCTGGATTAGAAATCCATACCGCCCATGCCGCCCATGCCGCCACCGCCGCCACCCATGGACTGGGGAGCGTCCTTCTTCGGGCTTTCGACCACGGCGGCTTCCGTCGTGATCAGCAGGCCCGAAACCGAAGCGGCGTCTTGCAGAGCCGTGCGGACAACCTTGGCCGGGTCGATGACGCCATCGGCAACCAGGTCGACATACTTTTCCGTCTGGGCGTTGAAGCCAAAGGTCGGGCTGGTGTTGGCCAGCACGGCGTTGACAACGACCGAGCCTTCGACGCCGGCGTTTTCGGCGATCTGACGGATCGGGGCTTGCAGGGCGCGACGCACGATGGCGATACCGGCCGTCTGGTCGTCATTGGCGCCGGTCAGGTCGTTCAGGGCTTGCGAAGCCTTGAGCAGAGCCGTGCCACCGCCTGGAACGATGCCTTCGTCCACGGCAGCGCGCGTGGCGTTCAGGGCGTCGTCGACGCGGTCCTTCTTTTCCTTCACTTCGACTTCGGTCGAGCCACCGACGCGGATAACCGCGACGCCGCCGGCCAGCTTGGCCAGACGCTCTTGCAGCTTTTCACGGTCGTAGTCCGAAGTGGTTTCTTCGATCTGCTTCTTGATCTGCGAAACGCGGCCTTCGATCTCGGACTTTTCACCAACGCCGTCGACGATAGTGGTGTTTTCCTTGGTGATCGTGACCTTCTTGGCGCGGCCAAGCATGTCGAGCGCGACGGTTTCAAGCTTGATGCCGAGGTCTTCGCTGATGACCTGACCGGCGGTCAGGACTGCGATGTCTTCCAGCATGGCCTTGCGGCGGTCGCCGAAGCCAGGAGCCTTAACGGCAGCGACGCGCAGGCCGCCACGCAGACGGTTGACGACCAGGGTCGCCAGGGCTTCGCCTTCGACGTCCTCAGCGATGATCAGGAGCGGACGGCCCGACTGGACGACGGCTTCCAGGATCGGCAGCATGGGCTGCAGCGAGGAGATCTTCTTGTCGAAGATCAGGATGTAAGGGTCTTCGAGGACCGCTTCCATCTTGTCCGGGTTGGTGATGAAGTACGGCGACAGGTAGCCGCGGTCGAACTGCATGCCTTCGACGACATCCAGCTCGGTTTCGGCCGTCTTGGCTTCTTCGACGGTGATGACACCTTCGTTGCCGACCTTTTCCATGGCCTTGGCGATCATTTCACCGACTTCGGTGTCGCCATTGGCCGAGATGGTGCCGACCTGAGCGATTTCCGCATTGGTCGTGACCTTCTTGGACACCTTCTTGATTTCTTCGACGACGACCAGAACGGCCTTGTCGATGCCGCGCTTCAGGTCCATCGGGTTACGGCCCGAGGCAACCGACTTCAGGCCTTCGACGGCGATCGACTGCGCCAGGACCGTAGCGGTCGTGGTGCCGTCACCGGCCTTGTCGTTGGTCTTGGAAGCGACTTCGCGGATCAGCTGGGCGCCGAGGTTCTCGAAGCGGTCGGAAAGTTCGATCTCCTTGGCGACCGAGACACCGTCCTTGGTCGAGCGCGGGGCGCCGAAGGACTTTTCCAGGATGACATTGCGGCCCTTGGGGCCCAGGGTGACCTTCACCGCATTGGCGAGGATGTTGACGCCGCGCAGGATCTTGTCGCGCGCGTCCGAAGCAAACAGTACGTCTTTAGCAGCCATTGTTCGTGACTCCTTTAAAAGTTCAGAATTTCAGGGATTAGGAAACGATGCCGAGGATGTCGGATTCTTTCAGGATCAGCAGGTCTTCGCCGTTCAGCTTGACCTCGGTGCCGCCCCACTTGCCGAACAGGATGCGGTCGCCGGCCTTGACGTCGAGAGCGACTTGCTCGCCCTTGTCGTTACGGGCGCCGGGGCCAACGGCGACCACTTCGCCTTCTTGCGGCTTTTCCTTGGCAGTGTCCGGAATGATGATGCCGCCCTTGGTCTTGGCTTCTTCTTCAACGCGCTTGACCAGGACACGGTCGCCTAACGGGCGAAAGCTCATGGGATATCCTCCAGATGAAATGTAAGTGTGTTAGCACTCGATAGGTATGAGTGCTAATGCGCTCTCGAGGTAGTCATGAGGGCAGTCCGAGTCAAGGTGCGTACGCTCGAATTTTTTACGAACCTCGCGACGACAGGCTGCGCCCTCCGGCGACTGAAAAATAATGACATACCACACAGTCCTTTTTTGAAATGGTAGGATTTTGTTTACCACGCCGGGCGTATCGGACTCAGGCAATCGTTATCTGTGATCACATATCGAGATTTGACGCGCCCTTTGTGCGTACAGGCAGAAAACGATCGGCGGGGGCTGATGTGGCAGTGACTTTTTCGGTGTGCAGTAGTGTCCGGATTGCGCGTGCTGGCGGGGCGGATCGGTCGTGAACGCCAACAGATCCAAGCGCGATTTTCGCAACCTTGCCAATATCACGGAAACGGCGTCAACCAGCCGTATCCTGAACCTGGCGATGGTTAACAGCCAGAGCGCCAGCGATCCGGAATACAGTAGCAAGCCTTTCTTCCGAAATCCCAAGCTGAACAAGGCTGTCCTTATCAAGCATACCTTGCGGCCGAACGAGCTGGAGCTGTTCCAGAAGGAGCGCAGGTCGGCAACCAAGGTCATCATGCCGTTCGACCCCAATGACCTGCGGCTGGGTGGCGAGTCTTTCTTCGTCAATCAGAACGGTTATGACCGCAGCCTGCGCACACTGCTGAGCATGAGTGACAGTGAAAGCCAGAGGGATCTCGAAACCCTGGCGGTGCTCGACACCCTGCCGTCGCTTGATCCGTTTCTGCTGCGCGAATCGCTGGCGCGCAAGGGCATCGCGCCAGCGGCCTGTTACCTGCGGATTTCGGCCAACGACATTTCCAGCATGATTACCTTTGCCAACACGGAAATCGAGCGGCTGATCAACATCGCCTATCAGGACGGCGCCAAGACGGCATCGATGCGCTTTACCGGCAAGATCCTGTCCGACAGTCTCGACAAGGAACTGGAGCCCCTGAAGGCGACGTTGCGGCTTAGCGCGAGCCAGTTCGCCGACGGCATCTTTTCGTGGCGCGGTTTCCTGTACTTCAAATGGCGGCATCTCGACCTGCAGTCGGAGTTGCGCGCCGTCATCGACGGCCTGGCGAAATACCAGCCGATTGGACTGATCGACACAGAGGTCAAGGAGTTCCTCAAGCAAGTGCGGCCGCGCCTGGCCAAGCGCATCCTGACGGCGCTCAGCAATGTCGGCAACATTCTGCATCATTACGATGCATCCTATTCGGCGCTGATCGATGGTCACGATCCCGCGCCGTTCCGCCAGTTTCTGCTCGATGGACCCAAGATGTTCTTCGAACTGGGCGAACACGTCGGCATATTGACGCATATCGCATCGTTCTGGTCATACCGGATGACAGGTGGGCCGACGCGTCGGCTGTCGCCCATCGACTATGCCGACACCCTGCTCGATTTCGACGAAAGCCTGGCCTGCGTCTTTATCGGTGAGTAGGAAAGGTTAGATCCGTCACGACTGGAAAGTGGTCCGAGATCACCTTGCCGTTCGTTGAGTCGGTGAGCACGCCGTAACGAATGACCTCTGTCTGGCGGCCGACGAAGATGTGGTCGATGGCGTCGCCCGACTTCGAGATGTCGAAGCCGTTGAATGTGCCGCGTGGGCCAAAGTCTACCTTGGCCAGTTTACGGGCATCGGCCAGTTTCAGGCCCCGGTCGTCGGTCAACACGCGATAGGGTGCACTGTCGGGGCCGCTGTTGAAATCCCCCAGCACGACGATAGCGGCTTTGGGCCAGACAGGTGCCGCCTCGATCTGTTCAGCACATTTTTCGCGCGCCACGACGCCTACGTGGTCGAAATGCGTATTGCGCACATCCAGCAACCGGCCTGACGTCTTGTCGCGCAGGATGATGCGGGTGATGGTGCGTGGGTAGGCGGCGTCATAGTCCTTGCCGGGCGTTTGAGGTGCGCGCGAACACCACGCGGTGGTCTGTTGCAGTGCTTCGAAACGATCCGCCCGCCAGAAGATGGTCGTCGTCTCCCCGACCTTGCCGTCGTCGCGGCCCAGGCCATAATGCGAATACTCCGGCAGTTGCGCCGCCAGGTCGGCAACGGCGGTCTGCTGGGCTTCCTGAATGCCCAGTATGTCCGGGGCCAGGAAGGCGATCTGGCTGATCATTGGCCCTTTGCGCTCGGCCCAGCGCGGCACGTCGCCGGCGACATCGATACGGATATTGTAGCTCATGACCCGTATGGGCGTGTCTTTGGCAGGTCCGGCGGCGGCGGGGAGGGCGAAGGCAAGAGCCATCAGACAGACAAGGAAACGGATCATGGCGGACCTCAGGGACGATGCCCGGATTCTATTCTACGCTTCGTCGCGTGTATTCAAATCACTTTCGTCGCGGTCGTATTCGAGAATATCGGCCGGCTGGCAGTCGAGGATCAGGCACAGCTTGGACAGGGTATCGAAGCGCATGCCCTTGACCTTGCCGGTACGCAACAGGCTGAGCTGTGTTTCCGACAAGCCGATCTGGGCCGCGATGTCCTTGGCCCGGACCTTGCGGCGGGCCAGCATGACATCGAGAGTGACACGGACAGGCATTAAACGAACTGTTCCAACTCGGCTTTAAGCGACTGCCCCTGCTTGGCGAGAATGTACAGGACGACGCCAACTAGGCCGATCGTCACGCTTTCAATGTCGGGATCGTAGCGCATGCCGCGAAAGCGATCGTCAGCCCACGGCGTAATGGTCGGGACCAGGACAATGGCGGCGATGGCGCCCCACATCAGGTTCCGGCCGACCTCGCGCACGCCCTTGATCAGGGACGGTGTAAACGGTGTGCCCTTGTTGAGGCGGCCCAAAACGTCTGCGGCGGCCCAGGCCGCTATGAGGTAGAACCCCGGGGCCAGCAGGGATAGCCAGAAGGAGAAGATAACCGCGCCATTCTGCCGCCAGTCGCCGGCCTCCCAGACAAGGCTGGTCAGTTGGGCGGACTGTTCCTTGATGAAGGCCATGGCCAGCACGGCTATGACAACCTTGATGACAATACTGGCGGGACCTTGCGGCACAGCAAACTTTGACATGAGGAGCGGCTTTCGATTAAAGGCTAATTTCATTAGGCTAGATATATATAAATTTAAATAAAACTTAAAGTCAAGTGCCGAGCTGATATTGGCGACGGCTATGCCATCATTGTCTTGTGGCTGCGGAGAATCCATGCTTGTATGCCGACGGGATGCGGGGGAGACGCGTCTCCACCAAGTTGGACGGGCTCCGGGACGCCCGCCGATAATACGTTAAACAAGCGAGGAAGCGGCCCGCGAATGTCCTTTGATTCAACCCCACAGGGGGACTCCCTGCATCTGAACCGGCGCGGCCTTCTAGGCGCCGCCGCCTTTGTCACCCTCTTCGGTTCCGCCCTGATTGCGCCTCTGGCGCGCGCCGCTGAAGCGAATGTGACGGGCCTGACCGGTGGCTTTGCGCCATCGCGCAAGATACTTAATCCAGCCCAGCGCGCCGTTCTTGAAGCCGCCAGCGAGCGCATCGTGCCGACAACCGACACGCCCGGCGCCATCGCCGCCGGCGTGCCCGACTATATCGAAATGATGCTGGTCGATTTTTTCACCGCGCCCGAACGCGGCGACTTCATCAAGGGCCTGGACGCGCTTGCTGCGCATAGCAGTGGTTTCGCCAAGGCTAAGCCGGCGGATCAGGACGCAGCCCTGACGGCATTGATGACCGGCAAGGTGACGAACGCGCCGGCCGACTTCTGGGCTTCGCTGCGCCAGATGGTACTGACCGGCTACTACACGTCGGAAACCGGTGTGACGATCGAGCGCTCATATCTGCCGGTGCCCGGCGAATATGACGGCCACTATCCTTACGCCAAGGTCGGCCGCATCTTCGCCGGCTGATATTTCATCTCGTCCGCCGCCAGCCATATCCCGTTTCAGGCCGTGCGGCTGAAAATTGTAATCGAATACAAGGCTCGCGAAGACGGGCTTCCCGGAGGACTAATCGCATGGCTCAGGCCGGTACATATGATTTCGACGCCATCGTCATCGGATCGGGCATCAGCGGCGGCTGGGCCGCCAAGGAACTGACCGAAAAGGGGCTGAAGGTCCTGATGCTCGATCGCGGCCGCATGGTCGAACACGGTGACTACCCGTATGACGGCAAGGGATCGTGGGAAATGCCGTATCGCGGCCGGGTGCCAAAGGAGCTCGTCGCCAGCGACTATTTCCAGAGCCGTTTCGGCGGCGCCGACGGTTCCGACCGCGTCCAGTATTTCAACAATGACCGCCTCAATCCCTACGCCTATGAGGACTCCAAAGCCTATCGCTGGGTGCGTCCGGCCATCTTCGGCGGCAAGTCGATCACCTGGGGCCGCGTTAGCTTGCGCTGGAACGCCGTCGACTTCGAAGCCAACAAGAAGGACGGCAACGGCAATGACTGGCCGGTGCGCTATGAAGACATCGCGCCGTGGTATTCCTACGTCGAAAAATGGGCAGGCATCGCCGGCAACAAGGACGGCCTGGAAGAACTGCCCGATGGCGAGTTTCAGCCGCCGCACCCGATGAACATCGCCGAAGAGTGGGTCAAGCCGCGCTTCGAAGCTGCCAATCCCGGCCGCAAGCTGATCCACATCCGCAATGCCAACATGACCGAGGACAAGCCGGAGCAGGGGCGCACGCGCTGCCAGAACCGGTCGCAATGCTCGCGCGGCTGTAGTTTTGGCGCCTATTTCTCGACCCAGGCCTCGACCCTGCCGGCGGCCATGGCGACCGGCAACCTGACCGTCATGCCGGACTCGGTGGTGACCAGCCTGGAATACGACGAAAAGGCCAGGCGCGTCACTGGCGTGCGTGTCGTCGATGCCAATACCAAGGTCGGCAAGATCTATCGCTCGCGCATCGTCTTTGTCTGCGCATCTTCCAACTCGTCGGTCCATCTGCTGCTCAACTCGCGCGCCGAAGGCCGCCAGGACAGCTTCGCCAACCGTTCGGGGGCACTGGGCCGTTATGTCATGGACCACATCTTCCGCGTCTCGGTCGGTGGTCAGGTGCCGGGATTTGAAGACACGATCGAATATGGCCGCCGGCCGGGCGGCATCTATGTGCCACGCTTCCGCAACCTCGGCCGCGCCGGCGAAGATGAGGTCGGCTACCTGCGTGGCTTCGGCTATCAGGGGGGCGCCGGGCGCGGCCCGGCTGATCCGGGCGGTTTCGGTGCCGCGATGAAGGATGGCATGCGCAAGTACGGTCCGTGGAACTTCGGCATGACGGCCTTTGGCGAATGCCTGCCGTACAAGGACAATACGATTACCCTGCACCCGACCAAGGTCGATCGCTATGGTGTGCCGCAGGCCGTGTTTAACGTCACCTTCCGTGACAATGAACACAAGATGATGGCTGACGCCCTGGAAACCGGCAAGAAGATGCTGACGGCCGCGGGTCTCAAGAACGTCTATGGCAATCAGGATGTCCATGTGCCCGGTGACGCCATTCACGAAATGGGCGGGGCTCGCATGGGCAATGACCCGAACGATTCGGTGGTCAATAAGTGGAGCCAGCTCCATGATGCGCCGAATGTCTTTGTTACCGATGGTGCGCAGATGGCTTCAACCTCCTGCGTCAACCCGTCCCTGACCTTCATGGCCTTTACCGCCCGCGCCGCCGACTATGCCGCCAAGCAGTTCAAGGCTGGCGTAATTTAATCCGAGGAACCGAATCCATGACCATGCAACTTTCCCGCCGTCACTTCTTCGCAGGCGCCGCCGCCCTGTCCGCCGCTGCGCTTGGCACCGGCGCCCTGGCCGGTCTTGGCAGCCAGCCGTTCAAAAAGATCGGCCTCCAGCTCTACACCGTCCGTGACGCCTTCAACGCCGATCCGGCCGCGACTCTCGCCAAGGTGCGCGGCATCGGCTTTGACGAAGTCGAAACCGCGGGTTTCGCCGGCCGCTCGGCCAAGGAACTGCGCGCCATGCTCGACAGCTCGGGCCTCAAGTGCGTCTCCGGCCACGTCGGCTATGACGACTGGCTCAAGCGCCCCGAAGCTGCGCTCGACGACATGGCGGCGCTGGGCGCCAAATACGCGGTTCTGGCCTGGCTCCAGCCCGACCAGCGCAAGGAATGGGTCGCGCTGGGCCAGAAGATGAATAGCTGGGGCGAACTGTGCAAGGCGCGCGGCCTGCAGATGACCTATCACAACCACGATTTCGAGTTCCAGAATACGCCGGAAGGCCTGCCCTTCCACCTGCTGCTGAAAAACACCGATCCTAAGCTCGTGGCGTTCGAACTGGACTGCTACTGGGCCAGTTTCGCCAATCACGATCCCGTCCACGTCCTGCATGAACATGGCGACCGCATCCGTCTGCTGCACATCAAGGACAAGGGCGCCGATGGCAAGATGACACCCGTCGGCCAGGGGACGATCGATTGGGGCAAGGTTTTGCCGGCCGGCAAGCAGGCGGGCGTGACCAATATCTTCGTCGAGCACGATAACCCTGCCGATCCGTTCGCCAGCATCACGGCCAGCATCAAGTACCTGAAGGGCTAAGGCTGGGCTTACAACAGCAAGGCCTGGAAAGGGCCACTCGGGGGATCGAAAATATGGCTGCGGCACCGTTCAATGCAGACGTTATCATCGTGGGTTCGGGCGCGGGCGGTGGCATGACCGCCTACGCCCTGACCCGGGCTGGCATTCGTTGCCTGCTGCTCGAGGCCGGGCGGACATACGACCCGGCGACCGAGATCAACATGCTGGGCCAGGACCACGAGGCGCCGCTGCGTGGCCAGGGCACGACTGACAAGCCGTTCGGCTTTTACGATGCCACGATCGACGGCGGCTGGCGCGTACCGGGGGAGCCTTACTCGGTCGCCCAAGGCTCTAAGTTCGAATGGTGGCGGGCGCGGATGCTGGGCGGACGCACCAATCACTGGGCGCGGCATGTGCCGCGCTTCGGGCCCTACGATTTCAAGCCGTTTTCTCGCGATGGCCTGGGCGTCGACTGGCCGATCTCTTATGACGATGTCGCGCCCTGGTACGACAGGACCGAGGAGGTCGTCGGCATCTGGGGCGCGCCGAACGGGCTGGAAAATCACCCCGACTCGCCGCCGGGCATTGCGCACACGCCACCCAAGCCGCGCGCCTACGAGCTGCTGATCAAGGCTGCGGCCGGTGAACTGGGCATTCCCGTCGTGCCGTCGCGCTATGCCATCCTGACCAAGGACAAGCCCGACAAGGTGGCGCCGCGCAGCGCCTGTTATTACGCCAGTCCGTGCGGGCGTGGCTGCAATATCGGCGCGGCCTTCCAGACGACGACCTCGCTGCTGCCGATGGCCATGGCTACCGGGCGCTTGAAGATCATCACCAATGCCATGGTCTCGAAAGTCCTGATGAAGGGCAAGGACCGCGCTGAGGGTGTCGAATATATCGACAAGGCGACGGGGAAGACCCACCAGTTACGTGCCAAGGCGGTGGTTCTGGCCGCCAGTGCGTGCGAAACCTCACGCCTGCTGCTCAATTCGCGCAATGCCGACTATCCAAACGGACTGGCCAATACGTCGGGCCAGGTCGGGCGTAACCTGGTCGATACGGTCGGCGGTGGCGTCTCGGGCTTTGTACCGGGGCTGGAGGGCCGTCCGGTCTACAACGAAGAAGGCGCCGACCAGGCGCACATGTATATCCCGTGGTGGCTCTACAAAGAACAGGCCGAGGGCAAGCTCAACTTCGCGCGCGGTTATCATTACGAAATCGGCGGCGGCTTCCGCGTGCCGGGGCCATGGACGGGCGGGGCCGACCTGCCCAACGTCAATGGCCATGACCTGCGGGCCGCTTTGAAGCGCAAGATGGGCAGCCGCGTCAGCCTGACCGTGCGTGGCGAGATGATCCCCAATAACGACTGCTATGCCGAAATCGATCCGTCTCTGCGCGACAAGTGGGGCATCCCGGTGCTGAAATATCACTGGAAGTGGTCGAAGCAGGAACTGAACATGGTCCAGCACGGGCTGGAGACAGCGCGCGCGATTATCCGGCGCATGGGCGGAACGGTGTACAGGCCCGAAGATACCGCCGAGACGAATATCAAGGATGGTGGCGTCATCATCCACGAAGGTGGCACGGCGCGTATGGGCGCAGACCCCAGGACGTCAGTGCTCGACAGCTACAACCAATGCTGGGACGTGCCGAACCTGCTGGTCACGGACGGTGCGATGCTGGCGTCCAACCCGCACAAGAATCCGACCCTGACCATCATGGCCCTGGCCTGGCGCGCCAGCGAAAACCTGGCGGCCAAGCTCAAGGGAGGGGCGTTCGCATGACCCTTACCCCCACACGCAGGCGCAGCCTGCAATGGATGTTCGCTGGCCTGGCCGCAGTGCCCGCCTTGCCGCAACTGGCCCTGGCAGCGGATGGCGTCACAGGCGCGCTCGATCCGAAGATCGCCTGGCCCAACCTGATCCTGCCGGTCAATGCGTCCATAGGCTACGGCAGCGATCCAAATCTGATGGAGCCGTCCGTTCCCTGGACGCTGATCCTCAGCACGCGGCAAAAGGCGGTGCTGAACCTGATCGGCGACATCGTCCTGCCGCGCGAAGGCGAGGATCCCGGCGCTGGCGAGCTGATGATCGCTGACTTTGTCGATGAGTGGGTCAGTTCGCCATACGAAGGTCAGGCGTGGGATCGCGGGCTGATCATGAATCTGCTGGCCTGGCTCGACCTGCAGGGCCGCAGCCTGTCGGGCAAGGACTTCCTCGAGGCCGGAAAACCGGCGCAGGGGCTTATTGTAGCTGAGTTGATGCGCGATCCGGTGCCGCAGCACCTGTTCCAGGCGTCGTCGGCGTTTCAACGCCTGCGCGGCCTGATCGTCGGCGGGTATTGCACGACGCCCGAAGGCAAGGCGGCGCTGGGCTATCAGGGCAATACCCCGGTCATCGGCGAATGGCCGGGACCGACCGACGAAGCCATGGCGCATCTGCGCGGCCTGCTGAAAGATTTGAAACTGCCGGTGACGGTTTAGGAGGTTAAGATGACCACACGACGTTCGATGATTCTGATGGCGTCTGCTGCTGTGCTGGCCGCACCGGTGGTGGCCTGCGCCGCGCCTGCGGCGTGGACACCGCTGTTCAATGGCAAGGACCTCAGCGGCTGGCGGGTATACAAGGGCGGTGCGGCCGGCGATGGCTGGGCGGTCGAAGACGGCGCCCTGACTTTGAAGCACGCCGGTGGCGGCAATATCGTCACCGAGGCCGAGTATGGCGACTTCGAGTTGGAGTTCGACTGGAAGATATCGAAGAACGGCAATAGCGGCGTCATGTACTTCGTCCGCGAATTGCCGCAGGCGTCAGAGCCTTACCACACCGGGCCGGAATACCAGGTGCTCGACAATGCCGGCCATGCCGACGGCAAGATTCCGTCGCATACGGCCGGCGCCATATATGACCTGGTCACGCCATCGGCCGACGTCAGCAAGCCTGTCGGTGAATGGAACCACGCCAGGATCGTGGTCAAGGCGGGGCATATCGCACACTGGTTGAACGGCAAGCTTGTGGCGGAGTCGTCCTACGGCGACGCGAAGTGGAAGGCGCTTGTCGCCGGTTCGAAGTTCAAGTCGATGCCCGACTTCGCGACGGAACCGAAGGGACATATCTGTCTCCAGGACCACGGCGATCCCGTCTGGTATCGCAATATCCGCATCCGCCGGCTTTAAGCGGACAATCTTTCTGTCGCGAAGAAAGCGCCGTCCTGATCAGGGCGGCGTTATCGCTTTTGGCTGCCTGAAACGTGCTTTACCGCGGCGAAATGAGGCGCCGCATGGCCTGCCATGTATCGAACCTGACAGCAAGTTCGCCGGGAAGGCGAGCAATTCGACATATAAACGCTTTCTTAACACTTCAAACGGATATCGTTTCACATGTTACCGCTCACTGCGTCACAAATGTAACAGATAGCGAAAGTGTGAATGCGTGCGCCTCTGGGTGGATAAATGGGAATTGACAGCGCAGTCATTTCGCCTTATCTCAACAATAACAGTGGTACCGCTCTCAAAACAGGTATCCTGACGACGAAGACAGAACTACCCGCCGGGAAGATGCGGGATGGAAATATAAAAGTTTGGGAGACGATCAAAAATGGAGACCTCTGTAGACATTTGACCTTATCAATTCTGAGTCCGCACGGATTCAGAAAGAATTGATAGCGCTAACATGAGCATTTCGTGACGTGTGGTCATGATGCTGATGCGTTGCGCCGTCTGCAGTACTTTCCGAAATCTTTCCAAATTTTAAAAAGAGCTTCGCCCGCGCAGCGGGATGAAGATGTGCGCATCGTCGCGGTTTGCCTAAGAAGCCGGGAAAAAAAAGCGACCCGGCGAGCGCGCGGGTAAAACAGAGAAATGGGAGACAGATCCAATGACTACTGTATCGCGTAGTAAAATGAAGAGCGCCGTGCGCGGCGTCTTCCTGGGCGGCGTGTCCACGCTGGCCCTCGTTGCCATGGCCGGCACGGCCATGGCCCAAGACGCCGCTCCGGCCGCTCCGGCGGATTCGGACGTCGTCGTTGTCACCGGCGTTCGCGGCTCGCTGCAACGCTCGATGAACATCAAGAAGAACGCCACCGGCGTTGTCGACGCCATCTCGGCGGAAGACATCGGTAAGTATCCGGATACCAACCTGGCCGAGTCGGTCCAGCGCATTCCGGGTGTCTCGATCGACCGCGTCAACGGCGAAGGCTCCAAGGTTACGGTTCGTGGTTTCGGCCCTGGCTTCAACCTGGTGACGCTGAACGGCCGCACCATGCCGACGGCCTCGATCGACCTGATCGGTACCGGCAACACAGGCGCTGGCGGTGGTTCGCGTAACTTCGACTTCTCGAACATCGCTGCCGACAGCGTTTCGGGCTTCGAAGTCTACAAGACCGGCAAGGCCAATGTCGCTTCGGGCGGCATCGGCGCGACCCTGAACATCAAGACCCTGCGTCCGATCAACAAGGCCGGCTCGACCGGTTCGCTTGGTATCAAGGCACTGCACGCCGACAACCTGGTTGACGGCAAGGACTGGACTCCGGAAATTACCGGCGCCTACAGCTGGACTAACGATGCAAAGACGTTCGGCCTGGCCCTGTTTGGCCAGTACACCGAGCGTGACAATGCGACCCGCCAGGCGACCCAGAACGCCTGGAACCTCGATACCCGGGCCCAGTTCTATGATCCGAACAGCGGCCGCCTGCGTTATGCTTCGGACAAGACGACCCTGCAAACGGTGATCACCAACCCGCCACCGGCCGGTGCCCTGATCGCCTATCCGAACGACAGCCGCTACGCCCTGTCGCAGACCCACAACAAGCGCACCAATATCGGCGCGACGGCCCAGTTCCGTCCGGCTGAAAACTGGCTGCTGACGGTCGACGCCGTGTACGTCGAAAACCAGGGTTCGGAACAGCGCGCGGAACAGACCAACTGGTTCAACCGTCCGTTCGACCAGATCAAGTTCGAGCAGGGTGAATCGGGCATCTACAACGCCCTGTACCTGCAAGAAAACGAAAACGGCACCAAGGACATTGGCTTCGAGCAGCAGCTTCTCGGCCAGAAGAATACCCTGCAGTCGATCGGCTTCAACGCCAAGTGGGACATCAACGATCGCGCGTCTCTGACCTTCGACGTCCACAGCTCCGAAGGCAAGGCAACGCCGAACAACGCCAATGGCACCAGCGCAGTCTCAATCTCGATCGGCGCGCCGGTCGTGAAGGACCACTCGGTCGACTTCACCGGCGACATTCCTGTCCAGAAGTACACGGTGTGGGACGGCAACCCTGTCTACCAGACCAACTCTGCCGGCCAGCTGACCAACTCGGCCGGTACGGTCATCGTTGACGCCAACGGCGCCTATCTGCCGGGCTTCTCGGCCGCCAACCGCGTCATCACCGGCTACCGTGGCAACAATAACGGCAAGCTGGATGTGGGCGATCTCGGCAGCCAGGTTGCGCGTATGAATACGAACAGCCAGACCCACAAGATCGATGAAGCCAAGGTTGACTTCACCTACGACTTCGACGGTGAAAGCCGTTTCGACGCCGGTATCGATCTGATCAAGTCGAAGATGGAAACCACCACAGGCAGCACCTATCAGGCGCTGGGTGACTGGGGTATCGGCAATCCGGGCGACATCGCCCAGTACGCGCCGGGCCTGGTCGAGACCTATAACCTCGGCGAACTGTTCGAAGACTTCACTCCGGGTCAGTCGGACATCGCGTTCCGCGGCAATGCCCTGGACATCTACACGGCGCTGGCGGCGTCTTCGCTCTACAAGGCGACGATCCCGACGGCTGCTCTGACCTCGAACACGGTCGAAGAGCAGATTACCGCTGCATACGGCCAGTTCACCATGAAGGGCGACTTCCTGGGCCGCCGCGCTACCGTACTTGCCGGTCTGCGCTACGAAAAGACAGAGGTCACGGCTTCGGCGCTGCAAAGCACCCCGGTCGCGATCCGCTGGACGGCTGACAACGACTTTACGGTCGACAGCAGCTCGACGATTGTCAGCCAGGAATATCAAGCTGACTACGACAACTGGCTGCCGAACCTCGACATCTCGTGGGAAGCCATGGATGACGTGATCGTGCGTGCATCGTTCTCGAAGACGATTGCCCGCGCCGCTTATGGCAGCCTGTACGCCACGACGAACCCGGGCACGCCGCCGCGTCCGACCGCCAACGGCACCAACCCAACGGCAACACGCGGCAACCCCGCCCTGCTGCCGCTGGAATCGTCGAACGTCGACTTCTCCGCTGAATGGTACTACGGCAGCGATTCCTACGTGTCGCTCGGCTTCTACAACAAGGACGTCAGCAACTTCGTCGGCACCGGCCGCATCCAGGCGAACCCGTTCGCCCTGCGTGACCCGTCGTCTGG